>CAWUIJ010000035.1:0-22368 GCA_963922235.1 uncultured Parvularcula sp.
TCGCCACAGCGGTGTCCTTCTGCCGCTCTTCATCGGCTTTCAGGACATACCGCACCGCCCGCGACGTCACCCCGAAGCGCGCGCCAAGTTCCGAGGTCGAGACACCCTGCGCTGCCTCGCGGACGATCTCCATCTTCTCATGTTCGGTCAGTCGCTTCGAACGAGACATGCGGAAGAAAGCCCCCCTATTTCCTGCCACCTTCATACAAGGCCACGCAAATCATACGATGCTATATTATAGTGTCAATAATATATTTTAGTATGATCAGCCCCAGGCGGCCTTGTATTCCGCTTCTCGCCGAGCGGCAGAGCCGCGAGCCCGGCTAGGAACAGATCACAATTCAGTGGTGATGTGGGGAACACTGAGTCTTCGCCAGTCGCCCTCTTCGCCTCCAAGAAGACACCACTATTGGCGGCACGGACTTTTCGACTTGCGCCTGGTTCTGGCGGCCTTCTAGACCACGATAAGGGCCGGTCGCGGATGCGACCGATCCTTGAGGGGGAACGGGATTTGGAGAGGGTCACCCCTCCCTATACGCGGTCACTCGGTGACCGGATCGTCGTCGGCATCACCCGACCGGGGCTCGAAGAGGACGAGCTCGCCGTTGATCGGCGTGGCGAAGAGCTGGATCGTCATGTGCGACTTGGCGCTCTCACTCTGGGGGAAGGCGACGCCGACTTTGTGGAAGCGGGTCTTACCGTCTTTGCCGGTCTCGGGTGTGGTGACTGTGAAGTACTTGGCCATATCGATTTCCTCTCGTTTTCGATGCAAACGAACAAGCGGGACCGTCCGGATCGGCTGTCAGGCGGAACTTTGCACCGCGAGGAATGGGCGCGCAGCGCACAGGGGAAAGTTCTGCTTGAAGGGAGCGGACTGCGACCGGCAGACGGGCCAGGTCCCGCAGATTGCATCAAGAAGAAAACGAAAGGAGATCGAGTGGACATCGGTGTTCTGAACGGCACCGCAACCCGAAAACGGCAAAGCGTTTTACACGCCTCCACAAAAGCTGTCGCGTACCCGCAAACGCGGGGAAAGACGC
Source organism: uncultured Parvularcula sp. (assembly GCA_963922235.1). Classification (GTDB taxonomy): domain Bacteria; phylum Pseudomonadota; class Alphaproteobacteria; order Caulobacterales; family Parvularculaceae; genus Parvularcula. Next base: position 1,041 of record CAWUIJ010000035.1, read on the forward strand.
ATCCGACGATCCTCGCAAAAGCACGCAGCATCTCGGGAGCGCCCGCCTAGAGCCTCAGCAGTCTCTACATGTCTTTTGAGATCAGGCCCCGCCCTGTGATGGCCGTGAGGTTGTCCGGAGTTCGACGCGAGAGTTCTGTGCCATCGGCGGACATGGCCGCATCCACAAACTCGGTCTTCTTCAGAATACCGCCATCGGCTTCGACCCAGGTCGTACTGTTGCCATCGTCACGGGTGATGGACCCATCGTAGTTGATCCGGATCGAAACGCCGCCGATCTTCACCGAAACCGTGAACGGGTCCACGACCACACCCTCCCAAGCATCTCGGTAATCCCGCCGCAGCACGATCACATCAGGGCGTAGCTTGATCTGGACGTCCTGCGCCGCATCGCCGTCGGCTGATTTGAGAACGACAAAAGCCTCCTGCTCGTCTGGGTTTTCGTGGATCGTCGCGCGCCCGTTCTTGGGCGGCCAGACATGCGGCTCTTTGCGCGCCCGACCTTCTGGGTCACGATGAAACCCGATGTACAGCTGAGCGGACTTCCAGACGCGGTGCAGCGACTTGGTGAGCGTCATCATCTTGAACGTCCTTCTCGATCGGTGAACCGCTTTGAGACCGAGGTCGGTCTTTTCTCTTGGCGATGCGGTTTTGTTGTTCGGATTGGGGGCGGTGCATCACCGCCCCCAACCACCGCTCAGCCGAAGTAGTCCGGCACCCACGAGTCGATGCGGGCTTTCTGTTCGTCGGTCACGCCATGAAGCTTCTGCTTCGTCGGGTCAGAGAACAGGCCCTCCAGCGTGTCCGCCTTCTCCCCCTTCTTCATCTTGGCGAAAGCCTTGGCACTCTCGTCGGTGGGACTGAGGTCCAGAAGATCGTGATAAATGCCTTCCATTATGGGACCGGACACCCGCTTGAAGAGGTTGTCTGCCGTCGGCGTCCAAACCTTGCGGATTGCCGCACCGGATTTCTGCTCGAGAAACTTCGAGAAGGCGGCATCCCCTCCGGTCAGGAGCTTCGCCAGAAGGCGGGTCAGTTCCGCATCGCGGTGCTTCTTGCCCTTCTTCTTGAACGTGGAGAAGGCTTTCTTGAGGTCCACGTCCCAGCGATCCGCCGGCGTCGCGTCTGGCTTGCTCAACCGTTTGTCCACGGCAAAACCATCGACGCAAGACGGTACATTGCTTGGCTGCGCGGTCGTGAGGCCCAGCACATCCCGGAACCCGGTCATGCCGCTCAACTGGAACGTCAGAAGATCAAGCAAAAGGTCTGGCTGGTCCAGCATTGCGTTTTGCAGCGCCGCCAGTTTGATCGCGTCCAGATCGTCGCGCAGCTTTTGCGAGTACGGGTTCTTTGGGGCCTTCTCGGCAGAGCCATGATGCGAAGCCGCAAGAACGCCTGCCTCAATCGCGGCTGTCTTGTCTTCGGCCCGGATCAAGCCACCAGTAATCTGCAACTGTCCGTCTTGACCCACATGGACAACGCATCCGGCGAGTGCCTTCTGATCCTCGGTGAAGTCGCCGTCGAGAATGGATTGCAACTTCTCGAGTTCCGCTTTTCCCGCCTCGTTCAGTACATCGCCTTCGGCAAGCTCTGCCAGTTCGTCGTAACGCTCGGCGAGATCATCGGAGAGAACACCCTCGACCGGATAGACCCGATCGAACTTGTGCTCCTCCATGAAGTTCCAAGACAGATAGGCCTCCTCGTGAGTCATGACCCACGCCCAGCCGTCTTCTCGCGCGACGGTCTCTGCTGCTGCTCCCAACCGTTCGGAGAAGACCTCGTCCAGAACCTCCAGATCTTCAAAGAAGACATCCTCGGAAAAGAGATCACGCGCGATCTTACCGCCCGCCGCCACATAGGCCTCCGCCCCGACGAACACAGCGCGGCGATCCGTGGACTTCACGGCTTTGGGGTGCAGCACACCATCGATCTGGTTGGTGTGCGTGATGCGCCCGTCCGCGATCAGCTGGAGCGCTTCGAGGATCAGCTTCTCGTCATCAGCTGTGGTCAGCTTCTGCGCGACTGTCAGATTAATGGTCTTGGCCTTGAGCGCGTCCAAAGCCGCGTCAGGCAGATGGGCGAGTTTCAACCGGCCTTTGACATGGGCCACAGTGACACCAAACGCGCTCGCGATGTCATCTGCACTGGCCTTTGACTGTGCCATCCGGCCATAGGCCCGGATTTCATCTGCTGGGTCGAGATCGGCCCGGGCTGTATTTTCGGCATTTGCCCAAACCTCGGCTTGGGTCACATCTTTGGCCAGTAGGACGGGGATGGATTTTCTGGCCTCCTGCGCCGGATCGCTTTCCGCCAGATAGGCCAGCGCGCGAAGTCGCCGGCCACCCGCCACAATGCCGATCTTGCCGCTGTCGTCCTGCAATCCGCCGAGGTTCTGCAACAATCCGCAGGTCCTGATGCTCTCGGCCAGTGCTTCCACGGCTTCCTGCGCCACCTCTTGGCGGGGGTTCAATTCGTGCAAGTAAAGCTGGTCGAGTGACGCGTAGATGATGGTCGCGTCAGTGGAGTGTTTGGATTGGTTTGTCATGGCAGTCGTCCTTCTCGGTTTGTTGAAAAAGTGGGTTGAATAGGTTCCGCTGGGACGTTCTTGCTTCGTGCAGACGCTCGCATTCGACCGCCCCGGCGGCTGCTCGGTGATCAGTATTCGGAGGCGTGCATGATGGTGAGGACACGGCGGGTCACTTGCGTGTTGCCCGGGTCGTCACTGCCCATGCTGTACTCGATGTCGTAGAGATCGATCTTCCAGAAGATGTGGTAGCTGTTGCCACCGATCTCAAACTCAAACGCGCCGTAGGGGTCATTGTTCTCGGTAAAGACCTCGAAGCCTTGGACCCGTTGCATGATGATGGCCTTGGCCGCGGGTGATAGTTCCGCCACGCCGCGTGTCAGAACGATCTGACCCGGTACGGTGAAATCCGCGCCCCACGTCCGCCGAAACCTGTCATTCTGTTCGGCGATCTTGGCCGCTAAAGCGGCCTCTTCTTGCGCCTCGTTTGAGGTATCTGTCTCTTTGTCCATCCGGTTGCTCCTTTGTGGCTGGATGGGGTCTTTGCCCCTTGCTGTCTGGTTTTGAGCCAAGCCCCTTGAAGGGCGTCGTCTCTAAAACCTGACCCACTGGCGAAGTGCCGGAGTGAGCAAACGCCACCAAAATCGATGGGACTGGTGCGGCCCGCAGCGGCAACGCCGCGAGGACACGGGTCCTGTCTATTTTGGTTGCGTGCGCGAGAACCCAGCGGGTTCTAAAGCAACGTTTCCTTGGAGCGCGCGCGAAGCGCGACCTACAAGGAAACCAGAGAAACTCAAGGAACGGAGTTCCGCCGCCCCAGGGATCGAAACCCGCCAGGGCGGATCATCGGACCGAGGCAGGCCCATGCGAACGGCCCCTTCGGTGGCTCCGGAGGAGACGATGGAGGGGCCAAATGTGAGCAGGGTATGACCGGTTCGGATGTTCCGGGCGGAGGAAGGCTATGCCGACCGGAGCCTGAAGAGCGTGGTGGCGCACCTGCGAGGGTGCGGCAGGGGCCATCAACTTCAGAAAACCAAGTATCGATAATCCCAAGAAATCTCGTTACCGCGCTTGGTAGCGGCCATTGGTGAAGGGCGCGGCGAAGGTCTCGAAGGAGCCCAAAGTCACGGATGCTGCAATTCCTACGAAATGCTGCTTTCAGAAGCGTGTAGGTGCAACACGAAAACTTCGGTGCGGCTGCCATCGCGTTCTATTCGAGCTTCGGTATGCCGAAAACCGGACTTAGCAAGAACACGTTGCGAGGCCAGATTTCCTGGTGCGACAGTCGCGATCATGTGGTTTAGTTGATGTGCGGACATTGCCCATTTTGCGAGGCCCTGCACAAACTCGGTCGCAATGCCGTGCCCCCACACTTCGGGTAAGAACGCGTATTTGACTTCGGCGTCATCTTGATTGCCCGGATGCACAAGTCCGCCAAAACCAATTGTCTTCGCGGTCTTACCGTCTTCAATGGCGAACATACCGTAGCCGCGTTTTTCGTAGTTGGAGTATGTTACCTCCATCCAACGAGCGGCTTCTGATGCCGAGAGCGCTTCCCCATCATCGACCCATCTCACGACTTTGTCGATGCTGTAGAGCGCCAACAGATCAGGCTCGTCGGCCGGTTGCCATCTACGCACGAAAAGCCGCTCTGTCCGAAACACTGCAATATTACCTTGAGGCGCACCTGAATGTTGTTCCAGTGAGGTCATCTGGTCCACATATCGCAACATCATAAAGATAGAAACCGGACGTTCATATTGCGACGATCAATGACGGCTTTGTCCCGCCTAACGGTCATTTAGAGGCCTGCACTGAACGACAGTTGCGGCGTAATGGGTCCCATTATCGTTACTGCTCAAGAGGGTGAATTCGCCGGAGCAATCCGGCTGTGCTGAACTGGTTGGACTCAAACAATGGAGTTCAGCATGCCTCACCTCGATCACACCGCCTTCGTCAATTCGCGCCGCGATGAGCGCAGTCTCGGCCACTATACGCTCCGGGCCTACGCCCAGGATCTGCGCACCTTCACGCGTTTCACCAAGGCGCACCACCTCAGTGACCCACTGTCGAAAGACGACATCCTCGCCTACCACCGGCATCTGCGCGACGAGCTGTGCGCCCGGCCCGCGACCATCGAGCGCCGGCTCGTGACCCTCAAGTCGTACTATGCTTGGCGTGAGGATCGAAACAGCGCCCTGCCCTCCCCAATTCGCCGACGTCCGTATCTCTGTAAGGATCCCGCGCCGCCTGCCGCGCCCCTTCGACCGAGAGACGCTCCGAGCGGTTCTCGTGTACGGCAAGAGTAAAAGCGCTGCGCGGCCGATGTCTGGCACAGACGCCACGGTGTCGGCCTCGCAGAGTGCCGTCACGTTCCTGATCATCAAACTGCTGATCGTGACCGGGCTTCGGATCAGCGAACTGACAAATCTGAAGGTCCGCGACGTGTCGCCGGACGGCAGCCAGATCCTCGTAAACGGCAAGGGCAGCAAGGAGCGGATCGTTTTTGTGCCGAACCGGGGCCTGCAGGAAGAGTTTCAGCGCTACTGCCAGCTGCGTTCGGAAAACGGCTCGATGACGTCGCCGCTGTTCCTCAACACGGCAGGACGCCGGCTCCGCGCGGCGACATTCCGCAAGCGGCTGCGAGCGCTGTCAAAACGCCTCGGCATCGAGCCCCACCTGACCCCGCACAGATTCCGGCACTCGGCCGCGACGCTCCTGATCGAAGAAGGCATCGACATCCGCATGGTTCAGGCACTCCTTGGGCATGCGAACCTCAAAACCACGGAGATCTACGTGCGGGTTTCGAACGATGCGCTACGGCGAGCGTTGGAGCGGGTCGATGTGCTAAGCGAACTTTGGCAGTGACGGCCCAAAGCCGACCTCCAGCCTACCCCAGGTATGTTGTAGTGCGGCCAGTTGAAGCTGCCGTTCCGGACCTTCGTTGGACTCGCAAGTTATCGAGCTAACAACGGTACATTTCTGGCTTTGATGTCCCGCTGTAATCGGATGCAGTTCGACGGCGAAACGCGTAAGCTTTGGCCTCGCACCGTGAGACCACCACAGATTTTGCCAACATCTCCCAAAACAAGTCCGCGTGGCGTTCGACAGACTATTGGACATACAACATAAAGTGGCTTTATGTGAGAGCCTGAGCAAATCATGAGAAATCTCACCTTTTCAGGCAGAGACGGAGGGGGCTAAAGTATGGTTACCAGTGAGGAGGCATTCCGTTTCGTCGACCTCTTCGCTGGGCTGGGTGGGTTTCACGTCGCGCTCGATAAATTAGATGGGCGTGGTGTATTCGCGGCAGAGAGAGAACCCAAACTGAAGGCTCTCTACAAAGTCAACTTCGGTGTCGACGCTTGGGGTGACCTCAATGAGTTGAACTGCGACGAAATCATAGCCCTCAACGTGCCCGATCACCACGTCCTTACCGCGGGTTTCCCGTGCCAACCGTTCTCTAAAGCGGGTGATCAACTGGGCTTTAAGGACACAAATCAGGGCAATCTATTCTTCAAGGTGCATGACATTTTGCGCGTCAAGCGGCCATCACACTTCATCTTGGAGAATGTGCCCAATATCCTGAAGCACGACGGCGGCCGCACAAGGAAAACGATTGTTCGCTTGTTGGAGGAGCTTGGCTATTCCGTGGAAGTAGAGCACTTCTCGCCCCACGATTTCGGCATTCCTCAGGTGCGAGATCGCGCATACTTCGTCGGATCACTCAAAGGTCTCGACCATTTTGAGTGGCCAGCGAAGTGTAAGGATCCAACTGAAATACAGTGGGTGCTGCGCCAACAAAGGCATTCTAACCGCACCATCCCGGAACAGACGCTGCGTGCCATTGACATGTGGGGCGACTTCCTACGCCGCTCGCCGGCTTCGCTGAAGCTTCCCTCTTTCCCGATCTGGTCGATGGAATTTGGAGCAACCTATCCCTACCTGGACGAGACCCCAGCAGGTGTTTGGGGTCGTAGACCTGTTTGGGGTTTTAGGCGTATGGGTTTCAAAGGCAGTTTCGGCCAGTCCCTTGATTGTTCGCTAGACGAACAACTTACGAGAATACCTAGCCACTCTAACCGCAAAGGCGATTTTAACTTCCCGAAGTGGAAGCGAACTTTTATCAGGCAAAATCGCGAATTCTACCAAACCAACCGGTACTGGATCGATCCTTGGATCTCAAAGTGGAGCCCACAAAGCTTCCCGTCTAGCTTCCAGAAAATGGAATGGAACGCGCAAGGTGAGAACCGTGACATCGACAACTTCGTGCTACAGGTGCGCGCGTCAGGAATACGGGTTAAGCGTCCCACTACCTCCCCAAGTCTCGTGTCCTTCACACAGACCCAAGTGCCCATCCTAGGTGCCAACCTGGCCGGCGAACGACGTTACATAACACCAGTCGAATGCGCTGAACTACAGAGCCTCGGAGGTATACAGCTGCCAGCGTCCGACATCGACGCTTACAAAGCCTTGGGGAACGCAGTGAACGCTCGCGTTGTAAAAGCAATCGCCGAACGGTTGTTGCACGGGCTCATCCGGCCCACGTCGAACATAACCCCTGACTTCGAACCCTTAAGAGCTGCTGAATGACTGATCACATCGAACAAGAAAGCGACTTCGACGAGGAAGACCAACGGGTTCTCTTTCTGGAAAGCATCGCCGACGGGCTAGCAACACTCTCAGAGGCTTCTGACACGCCTGAAGGCGTTCGCTCGATTTCGTCAAATTTCAGCAGCGATGACGTCAACTTCACCTCTGCCTCGTGGATGAACAAACTGGTTGAGGTTCAAGGCTGGCTGAACCTCAGCGAGGACCTCCCGCTCACGGGCGGTGAACCCTTCCTTCAGGCACTAGTCGCTGAGTTCAACCTTGAACCGTCTGACATCCTTGCTCCCGGAGATGCCAACCCGCCGTTGAGTCTTCGCGGGCTCGAGCGACTAAGCGAGCGCGTGGAGGCAGCCGGACGGCTCCAGCGAGATTTTCTTGAAGAACTTGAGGCCAAGGGCACTGGCCGCGGAACCGCTACTCAGTCGTGGACTGACGCGTGGGCCGAGATCGACGCAAGCGAAGAAGTGGTAGCCCCGGAGCCGGTCCAGGCAAACGCCGAAGTATGGCCGATATTCCAACTTACCATGAGTTCACTCAACCTAACGCCGACGTATCAACGTGGTGACGTGTGGGGCAATAGCGACAGACAGTCTTTGCTAGAGTCCATCCTCCGCGGTGTTCCTTTGCCATCCGTCATTCTGCTGCAAACCGGACCTTCTACGCCGCATGAGGTGGTCGACGGCAAACAGAGACTCACGACCATCCTCCGGTTCGTGGGAATGCATCCAGTCGCCAAGCAAAAGGTTGCGGAGGTCACCGCTCGGCATAGTGGTAAAAAGTTCAATGATAAGGGACGTCTCGATGAGCGCGGTGACAGGAATTTAACGGACTTGTTCAACGAAGATTACCCGGCTTTCCGTCGAGCGTGGAAAGCACTGGAGGGTTACGCACTCAAGGCCACGCATGAGAACGAGTACTACTTCCCATTCAAGCTGCGAATGACAGGCGACGGCGGACTAGTTGGCCCCTTCCTAGAGCCTCTCCGCGGAAAGTACTTCACACAGATTAAGGATCGGGTGATTTCTGTTGCTGGTGAGCAAACTAGCGTCAGCAAATTGTTCGGTGGCATGGCGAAGTACAAAGTGCCTGTGATCGAATACACTCAGGCCACCCAAGCCCAGATCCATGACGTCTTTCGGCTCTACAACAAACAGGGCGTACACCTGAATGCCGAAGAGATCCGAAACGCCGTCTACCACGAGGTCGAACTTACCCGCGCGACCCTTGCCGCCGCTGGCGACGCCGATCCGAACACTGACGTGTCGAAAATCTCTGAATCGCTTGCCGGTATACGCGGTCTTGGCCGCTTAGGTGACGCTCTAAAAAGCTACGACTTTGGGGCTACGCGCTACAAGCGCACTAAGATTCTTGCGTGGGTCATTTCTGTCCTGTTGCATGACACCGCCGGGAAAGACCTGGCATCAACTAGTCGCAACATCGACCAATTGCTTATCGCAATACAGAAGAACAATTCTCACCCGCTAGCCCAATCATCGACGCTAACCAAGCTGTTTTCGCTGCTGCTAAACGCTGTCGAACTACACTCATCGCACGATGAGTTGTGGTCTGATAAGTTCAAGGATGGCGGCAAAGGGGCAAAGTGGCAGGAACTGCAACTTGTGGGTTCTCTCGTCGGCATAACCATGGCCTTAGCGGCATCACCAGACGACATTGAGGACCGCATCGAGGCCAATGCAGATGCCATCCGCACGGCGAGTGAGGAATCCGCGGACTGGCAACGCCCCGAAAAGACGCAGACCAAAACGCAGTGGGATTATATCGCCAAGATCAACAAGAATCTCCTCGAACTGTTGGAAATCGACCCTGATCAAGCGGCAGAGGCAGTGCGCCTGCAGTTCGGAAGCTCTGGGTACGCGTCGTTGCAGCGGATGCGCATCGAACCGAAGAGTTGAGTGCGGTGCCAGGACATTCCCCACTCGTCGAGCACGTCTACTTCAATCCACCGGCTCCCCAAGAGGCGGACTCTTGGTGGGCGCGGTACAAGGCCCAACTCAGCGGCTTGACCGACACAGCGCGTGCCGCAGTTGAGGCAGACTCTCGCTACATTTTGCAGCGCGGAATATTGGCCGCCGACACCGCGAAGTCCGACGATTGGTCATTCCGCCGCTCGCGCACGGGACTCGTCATGGGCTCAGTCCAGTCTGGCAAGACCGCTTCAATGCTGGGTGTCTCAGCCTTGGCCATCGACAACGGTCTCGACATCATCGTCGTACTCGCCGGGACCCGCCTCTCCTTGTGGCGCCAGACCTATGAGAGGCTGCTACAGCAGTTGGACTCTGGCGAGGAAAACGCACGGAAAGTTAAACGCCGCCTGCTGTGTCCTGCGCCTGGCATCGCTTTGTCAGATCAGACCCACTCGCTGACATCCACCTACCGTTTGTCGTCTGCACAGGTTCGAAGACGGCTGCGTCAGGGCATGCCTCTTATCATCGTGGCGATGAAACAGACTGACCATCTTCATGCCCTGGCAGCAAGCCTCCGCGACAACGTTTTTAAAGAAGTTAAAGAGCTTGGTCGTACCGTCCACATGCTCGTGCTTGACGATGAGGCCGACGACGGCTCGATTCTCGATGCCGTAGTTGAATCCTCGCAGGACCCCATTTACGGCAACCTAAAGCAGATCCCGCGTGCGATCGCCAACCTCTGGGATCCGCCACAGGGTTCGCCTGAGAACCTTTTCTCGACTTACATCGCCTACACGGCGACACCCCAGGCCAACCTCCTTCAGGAGGATCACAACCCACTGGCGCCGCGAGACTTCCTAATGTCTCTTCGCACGCCACTCGACGTCGGCAATCCGGTAGATACCGCCGACCCTGCCAATCTCGACGCTCCTCGCTCATCGACTTACCCCGAGCCGACCGGGATCCGTTCTTGCTACACCGGCGGTGAGGTGTTCTATCGCCGCGCGACGACAGCCAATCTTTGTGTACCCACCACAAACTCCATGCAGCAAGACCTCGCCGACGCCGTCCGAGCGTTTTTGGTAGCGGGCGCCATCCGTCTTTACCGCTCTGGCAAGCTCGGTCCAGTGTCCGCACGCGCAACGCAGTTTGACACCAAGGAAGAAGCCCTTGCTAAAGCGACTTCACCGCACTCGATGCTGTATCACCCTTCTGCGGCAATCCAGCACCACTTCAAGGGTGCTGAGGATCTCTTGATTTGGGCGGGGATTCAGGATCGAGCGACGGCTCGAGATATCCTCGAGTCTGGAGATACCGGGTTTCCGCAAGCCTTGGTGGAACAATTGCTGGCAGACCCCGCCCCATGGACGCAATGGCTCGAAAAGTATCGTGCCTCCGCGAAAGTATTCGAGGAGGAGTTCGACCTCCTGCCAGCGGCGAGTTTCCCGGATTGGCAGACTGTCGAAGACCTTTTGATCAGTGAGGTGATCCCTGGAACTAGGATCGCCGTGGTCAACAGCGACCCTAACGCTGACGATCGCCCCGTCTACGCACCGACCCTGGATGAAGAAACCGGCAAATGGAAAGCAGCGCGCGACCTTTGCACGATCTTCGTCTCAGGAAATGTAATGGCCCGGGGGCTAACACTTGAAGGAATGACCACAGCGTTGTTTCAGCGTTCATCAGCCAACCCGTTGGCAGACACCCAGATGCAGATGCAACGCTGGTTCGGCTACCGCGGGTCATATATCGAGTTGTGCCGCGTCTTCGCCTCCAGCGACCAACTCTCCCTCTTTAGTGCCTATCACGATGTCGACGAGGCGGTTCGAACTGCCATCATCGAGCGCATGGTGAGCGACGCGCCTGAACCTACGGTTTTGCAAGGTCTCAATTTCGAAGCCACAGGCAAGATCGCAGGCCTGGGTAACCTCCCACTATCACCGGGAGCCCGCCCCTTCGTTACAGTCATCAATGATAGCCGCCGGGCGGATCCAAATGCAGACGTCGTTGCTGGACTCTTTGCTCGGCCATCCGAATCCAGCGACCTTACCGTCGCCAATGTTTTGCGGGGCCGGATCCTAAATGATCCACTCGAACTGACCGAGGCCGCCGAACTCTTGGATAGCCTCACTTTTGCCGATTACCGTCCCGGGAACGAGGGGCTGTACGCGGATTTCTGGAGCAATATCGAAGCCCGTGCAAACGCAATCGCTCCACTGGCGGACTCACCTTTCTATCGCCCGCCGGGAAGGTACGGTGAGGGAGACCAGCCGAGGCGAGCATGTCCCTATGCGATCGCCGCTTATCTTCGACTTTGGTCGGCCAGCCTCTCCCGATCAATTAAGGGCCTATTTGTCACTGGCCAGCCCAGCGAACTGTGGTCGTACGCGGATCTCTCGCGAAAAAAAGCTGAGCAACCGCGGTTCTGGGTCGGCATTCGTTATGGAGGTGGTGCCACCATATCCGAAGGTCCGTTGGCACAGCTCCCATTTAGAATACGCGCCACCACAAAGAGGGTAGCCGGAGGCGAACTTGAGACCACTTGGGGTGCGAGTGACCCCAACGCCGGTCCGGGCCAATATCGCGGCGACGTCTATTTCGACTACTACCACCGCGACGTTGATGTTCCGTCGAGCAATAACACTGGCTGGCGACCCAGTGGTTCCGACGGCCAAATTCTATTCTACGTCAATCAGCATTCGGGCGACGAGCATCCCTCGGTCGCAGTTGGGCTCTGTCTTCCTGCGGGAGGTCCAGAGCAGTTCTCCGCCACCCGCGCTAGCGCTTCCATAGTTTAGAAAGAACTCTCATGACCAGCTACGAAGCAGTTCTAAACCAGATCAACGTCGTTCCGGCGGGTACAAATGGAGATGACCGATCCATTACTTGGTTGACGGATGCGAAAGTGGTCGGAATTGCTCGGAATAGTCGCGGCCATTTGGAACTGTTCTTTGCAGGCGATGAATTAAGGCCCAGGACCGGTGCAGTGAAGACTGCGCTCCACTACCACTCCTGGCACCGTGAAACTCTGCCTCCGCTGAACGCAAACCGAATTTGCTTGCCTGCGTTGGGGCATTTCGACCAGGTCGGTGCATTTATTGCCGCAGAACTGCTACGCGAGAAGGCCGACACTAATTTGGAGCGCGCCTTCGCCGTCACCGAGCCGCTAATCGAACTTGCCATTAAGCGCTTGGAAATCTCCGAGAATGCGATCCTCGGACTTGCGGGGGAACTACTTCTCCTGGACGCTCTTTGCCGACGGGCGACCGATCCTCAGGTAGGGCCAATCGTGCAAGCGTGGGATGGCTGGCGCCGCTCGGCAAGAGATTTCACATGGGAAGGCACAGGCGTAGAAATAAAAACCACTACCGGCACCACCTCAAGTCATGCCATCCATGGCATCCACCAGATTGAACCTACTCCTGCCAGTGATGACACGGCAGGCGAGGAACGTCTGCTGCTCGTGAGCGTCGGCTTGTCCCAAGCTGATCTCAATGCGCCGGCTTCGTCGATCCCGTCCTTGGTGGAGAGCATCCTCGAGCGACTCAACGCCACCGGGGCTAGTAGCGTGGTCGACGAGTTCCTAACACGTGTGTCTGTTTACGGCACTGAATCGGGCGTTGGATACGAGCATCCGACGATGATCAACGAAGCACCATTCACGACCAAGTTTTGCGTGAACTTCGTTCGCGGCTACGACATGGCAGACCCAGCTATCGAGGTCCTGAGGCGCGATGACGTCATCACCCATCAGCATGTGGATGCCCAGTCGGTCACTTTCCGCGTGGAACTTCCCACTACAATTAGTTCGGACAATCCCATCGTGGGTGCTCGACGCGTCGTGGACGCGGTCCTGGGACCACACTGATAGTCGATACTATCTCTTCGGGCTTCTCTCGTTTTCCAGCCATCGCTGTTCGTCCAATCTGAGGGACAATTTATCCCGGTCGGCGGATCACTTTTAGGGGGCTACTTCACTCTCCACCACGTCAACGCAAAACCTGCCAGACGCAGCTGAGCAACATGCATTTAATCAGGTCAGCTACTTTGCCGAGGCCTCGGCACAAATTCATAGGCCTGATACCGCCTTTGGACCTGATGATTTGCGATGCACTTCAGCTTTACACGAGCCTTCGTTGTCTAGGATTTGGTGCCCCCTGAGAACTGCGCAGCAGCTCTCAAAACTAAGTTGCCGACGCAATCTGGGAATAATAATATAGAACAAAATAAAAACATTTCGAGCAGACACATGAGAGCCTTCATTTCTTACTCCCATCGAGATGCAGACGCACTTGACCGCCTGCATGTTCATCTTGCGAACCTTCAGCGGGAGGGTCGGATCGAAACATGGTACGACCGCGAAATCTTGGCGGGCGAGGTATTGGATGATGAAATCAGCGAAGAGCTAGAGGCAGCTGAGCTTTTCCTGCTGATGATTAGCCCCGACTTCATAGCGTCCAACTATTGTGTCGAACGGGAGATGCAACGAGCCTTGGAGCGGCACGAAGCGGGCGCAGCACGGGTTGTACCTATCATCGTCGAACCGTGCGATTGGGCTGCAATGCCTCAGCTCCGACGTTTGAAAGCAGTGCCGAAGGACGGTCTACCGATCTCCGAATGGACGAACGCGAATTCTGCATACCTCGATGTCATACAGGAAATTCGCCGGATAATTGATGCGAGTGTGTCGAACGGACTCGATTCAACAGCTGATGAAAAACAGCCGGCGACAACACCACAAGCCGCCCCTCGCTATCGCGTTCAACGCGACTTCGACGAAATCGACCGCAGTGAATATCGCGACGCGGCGTTCACTGCGATCAGGGACTATTTCAAGCTGGCGATTGGTGAGATCGACGCGGTCGAGGGGCTGCGGGGCAGATTTGTAGACCGAGGCGCGAACTCCTTTGGCAGCACCGTTGTCAATCGTGGCCGGCAACATGGAACGGCGCATATCACAGTGCACTGCCGAAACGCGGGGTTCGCGTTGGGTGACATCTATTTTTCATTCAATGAAAACGCAGCAGACAATACGGCAAACGGCGGTTTCAATGTCTCGTCCGACGAATACGAGCAATTCCTAGTTGTGACTATGTCAATGTTCGGGAACGAGCCTGACCGGCTAGATCCAGAGCAAGCTGCAGAGTACTTATGGAACCAGTTTGTTGAGCAAGCAGGCATTAGTCATGCCTGAACGTGCTCGCTTTTCCGCAAAAGAGAAAAGATTGTTAGGATGCCAAATCCGAAACACCTCGCACAAAGGTCTGGTTTCATTTGGAGAATTCAAGGCTAGGTTTGCGCTTCGTACGTGGCTAGCAAAAATCGCTGAATGAGTGACAGACGAGATATCGCATTAGGTTTGCTTGACCGAGCAATCCGACAGCAGCGTGCACACGTAGAGCACTGGAACCAACCAAAGTCTCCACTCCTTTTCGAGTTGGTGCGAGCGCTCGACTATCTGTTTGTTGGCGCCATGTTGGAGGTGCCGTCAAATGACGTCACCGATGTCGCAACCCGAAACATCCGTAGCTTTGGAGCAAATGCAGCACTGGAAATGATGGTGCCCGACGGATTGCATTCGGAGAGTTTCACGCTTTTTCCGAGCCGCCCACAAATTCAACGCCAAGCTGATGACCTTCTCTTTAGTTGCGGCGTACTCCAGCGAGCGCTCAAGCTTCGCCACGAGGTGCATCATGGGCTGTTGGACCCAAATATTCTAAACTTCAAAACCCTGCCTGATAGAGCGATTGGACTAGTTCTTGAACTCCATCCCAAGAGCGCCAGCTATCGTTCCGAACGTGTTGCCTACGGCAGTAGAGAGTGGTTGCAAGATCTGCAGTTCGAGGCAGATAGGCCAATGGAAGAGGCCCTGGAAAAGGAACACTTTGCCGTTCTTCCGGAACTCGTAAGAAATGTTCAGAAGTTCGAGGACTGGGGGATAGCATACCGTACATCGCGAGAGATTGACGACTATTTCTTAGAGTGGGGACGGCTCTACCTGCGTCGAATGTGGGGCCAGGACCTAATAGGCCTTGAGGACCGTATCGGACCTAGCCAGTACAATGAGTATCTTGGTGTACTTGTTGGGCTGGCTGGTAGAGCGCAGAAACACCTGTGTTACTCAGCAATTCTGAGCCGACGTCATCCAGAGCTGGACCACCGAAACTTGTTGACCACCTTTGCGCCCTATCAGGACTTCCTCTATGCGCTGTCAAAACACCTCGATGCCGAACAGCTCCAGATCCAGCAGATCTGCGAATCCCTTACCCTTTCCCCTTTCAACAAGGCCAATCATACTGCTTCGGGTGATATTGCCTGGGCTCCGTTAGTCAGATCATCCGAAACGCATATCATCTTACCGGTCTTTGGCTTGGAACACGCGCCGTTTAGGTTTTTGCTGAGAGATTTAAAGGCGAAATACGCTAAAGACTGGTTTGCGGCTGCCAACCACAGAGAGTTTCGTTGGCAATCCGAACTTGGAGATTTGTTCGCGTCGCGCCGATGGCACGTCGTATCGAATGGAATAGACCTCAAGCACGACGGACAAGTGCTTACCGACATCGACTTCCTTCTATTTGACAAACAGCAAAATACAGCCTTGTTGTTCCAACTAAAATGGCAAGATCCGGTTGGCCTGGATGACAGAGCCAAGCTTAGCGCAGCACGCAACTTTGAAGATGGCGGCAACAAATGGGTAGCAGCGACCCTCAGATGGTTAGAAGCGTACGGCACAGCAGAACTAGGCGCACGGGCGAACGTTAAGTTAGATTCGGACACAGTTGTTTTGTTGGTAGTGATGGGCCGATATACCGGACCACTTTTGTCGACCGCAGGTCTGGACCAGAGAGCTGCATGGACAGATTGGGCGACCTTTCTCCAATCGATTTCCTCAGGTGCGCTAGTGACACTGAACGAGCTATGCCAGGATCTCACACAACGGCAACAGGCTGTCAGCGATCTAGATTTTGCCGAGTCATATGCATTTCCCATTGGCAGCATGACCGTAACTTTTGGAATGTCGCAGCAATCTACCGAAAATTCTTAACCCGTCTCGCTGTAGTCACGTACAGACAGATGTCTACTCTTCGAACGTCTGCTTCTGGTTCCCAGTAATGCCTCATAGTATCCGCAGCGAACTTCCGCCTGGTCCTCCCGCCCTTTCCGCCAAACTCGACCTACTCATCGGTCGTTACATAGCCACGTCGACGCTTCGTATATTCCAGCTTTTCGAGCGCGTCGACAGCCTGCTCTGCGTCCGGATATGTGCTGGCCATTACACGACCACGTGTGCCGATCCGCCCCCAACATCTGACGACGGCAACTTCGCCAAAGAGGGTCGGCTGGAGCGCGATCCCATAGAACCGCGCCATGTTCTCCGAGGGAGCAATTCGGACTAGGTCCAGATGCGTGTTGTCGCTGTCAATCATGGCACGAGTATCGGACACAAGCTCCACCGCAGTCCAATGATGTTGCTGAATCCAACATCAGTGTTTGATTCTGGATTGTGATCGACCGATTGCCCTAGGCTTCCGCTGCTGCTGGTTGACCTCTTTTGCAACAATCTCTCCGCCTTTATTTTCAGAAAAACATACCCTATTTTCTGACAAGGAGTCGAGCCATGATCACGTTAAAGATCAAACAACGTATCGTTGGAAAGGGCCGAGGCGCCATCTTCGCGCCGTCGGACTTTCTCGATATCGGATCGCGCGCGAGCGTGGATCAGGCGCTGTCGCGCCTTGCGGATCAAGGTGTAATCCGGCGGCTGACGCGTGGGCTCTACGACTATCCCAAGCACAGCCCCCGTTTTGGGGTTCTGGCACCCTCCGCCGATGATATTGCCCGCGCGGTAGCGCGGAAGGACAACCAGGTTCTGCAGCCTTCGCCTGCCATGGCGGCGAACCAGTTGGGTCTGTCCACCCAGGTCCCGTCAAATCCAACCTACATGACCGACGGGCCTACACGAACGAAAAAGGTCGGACGGCAGGTCATCCAGTTCCGCAACGCCTCTCCGAAGACCTTGGTTGGCGCGGGTTCAAAGGCAGGCACTGTTTTTCAGGCGCTCCGCTATGTCGGCAAGGATCGCATCGACGATCAGGTGATTGGCAAGATCGCCCGCACACTGGATGCCAAGGACCGGGCGCAGCTTGCAAAGCAAAGCCGACATGTTCCGGCATGGATGCATCCTGTTGTTGAACAAATCATAGCGCGGGTCTGAAGATGGATGTTTTAGGGAACGACACGCCTGAACACCTCGAACTTTCAGACAGCGTACGCAAATCTCTGCTGCAAGATCTTCAGGAGGCCGCCGAGGTCACTATAGCGGGACCCTGCTCAACGAAATCAACACCGGTTTCGCGTCGCGTTTGAAGCTGCCCATTTCCCTTAAGATCAATGAGGGCGAAGGCAGATCAGGCAAGCGTGAGACCTGTGAGATCGCCCGGCTTAAGACGATAGCGAATAGCATTGCCTTCATGCAAACCCGCTATCTGCTCAGCCACATATGCGACCACGCTCTCTTGATCAGCCTCGGGGACACCGGCATCCTCCGCCATGATCATGACTTCATCATATCGAAAACCCTTGAACTCAAGAACGCTTCGTCTGACTGCTGCACGGACAAAGTCTCTGTATGCAATCGCTGCTTTGTGCGGGCTTTCTACCTCTGCTCTGAGGACCCGGTACTTCTCCGCCGACGCAAGGTAGGCATCGATGTACACTTCCCGAAAGAGGGACACGTTGTTCAGCTCATAGATGCCAATCAATCCATCAATATAGTCCCGGTCATCCATCGTTGTGAACGACATCGGCGCAAGGTCGGACTTCAACAGGGGAATGTTGGAGGCAACACGGGACGTTCGCTTATTGATGTCAGCAAATCCTTGCAAATAAGGAATATGCACAAGTAAGAAGAATGACTGCTCGAAAGGGTTCGTGATCTGCGTTGCTTTCTGAAGCAGGATGTCAAACTCCTCTTCGATGGTAACAGCGTCATCAAGCGGCCTGTAGCTCGAATGCGAAATCCCGACAGGCATAGCGCGCAAACGGCCGGACAGTGCCGGATCAGCCAGCAGGCCATCGGACAAGAGCGCATGGATTGCGAAGAGGTCAGGACGACGGAGACTGACGTCTTCGAGGTTATCCACGACATATTGGATAGCCTCTTTGTGGTTCAGGATCATCAAAGCTTCTTTGCGATCCTTGCCCTCGGCCTCCTCGCCGAACCGGATAAGCCGCTCCGTTTGCAGAATGTCGTAGGTGTTGCCCTCCATCCGCGAGGACGCCCAACTAAGGTCGACCAATAGCTGTTCGAGGATGCGCCGCGCATACGTGCCGGCTGGCATTGCACCGCCTTGAGGCCGTCCCGCCTCCAGCATTCGATCCCGGTCAGCCTGCGACAAGTACCAAGTCTTGTCAGGTACGTAGGCGTCCAGGAACTCAGGCTTGTAGGAGATCGGTGAGCGCCTGTTATACGGTACTGTAAGATGGGCGCGCACTACCGCCGAGCCTGCAAGCTGATAACCCGTCGCCCTTCCTTTGCCAGATACCTCGAGACGACCTTCTTCAACGAGCCTCTTGAGCGCGCGCCAAACGGTCGTTTCACTTACATCTTTTGCCGCACCTTTGCGGATTGCATCGCGCCCCACCCCGGGGTTTCCGGAGACAAAATCGAGGATGTCTTGCTCTAAACGGGCCATGAAACGATTTTCCAGGTGCGTGAAGCGATTATCATATTGTTATACATGTATTTTTCGTCATAGCAAATTTTCGTTTCAGCTGCTTTGCAACGATTTTAGTGACTGATGCCCATCACAACTGGTACCTCGTGAGTGAAACGATTAACCTACTGAAATCCGGGAATAAGTCAGCCTTTCGAGGTATACGTTGCATATAGATTGCAACGAACCTTCCTGCTGGAGAGTGACAAACACCAACGAGGCAAACAGTCATGGATTACAGAGCGCGCATAACTGTCGGTCGCTACATAAGAGCGTCGTCATTTGCATCCGATCTGGGAAAGCTGAAAGCCTTTCGTGGAGGGTACGCTGGCACCTCACTGCTCGAAAGCCTTGAAGAACTGGGGCTTCTTCGACCACGCATGCGCCTTCACTGGCCAGATCCAATTGCACGACGGATCTGGCAGGAAACTCGCCGAAGAGAAGGGCCAGAACTACACGATCCGGTTGAGCCCGATGGCCCCCGCATGGACGCAGCGGCAGACCTTTGGAATGCTCTGCAAGATGCAGGGATGAGAAGTCTGAAGGGTGACAATCATCCCTTTGACGCACCAAAGCCCGAATGGTCAGAATTTCTCAAAAGGCCAGAGCAACAGACGTTCGTGCCGCACAGAGAGCGCCGAGTCCGTGTTTCGAGCGACGCTCAGCTCGACCTTCATGACAGTGACAATGTCCAGGACTTCTATTCAAGCTGGCAGTTGCTGACGGCCATCGAACTTGCTGACATGGGAGTTCATATTCGGATTAACATCGCGGACGAAGACATCGCACGACGCGTGCGTGAAGATATCTGCAGCAAGCGATGGCCAGGCGGACGCGCAACAGAAGCGTTTGCGCCTGTAAGAGCGCTTAGAGAATTTGAGCGATACCATGCAGAGCTCGACGCGATAGAATGGGCACGCGAAGAAGAACGCGACCGAACCTTCAGGCTGCTTCAAGGTTCGGGCGGCGGACGGATCGTTCTTACCGACGAACAGGTCGCCGCCAGAGATGAAATCCGGCTTGCGGTTGCCGGTGAAGCACTCAGCCGTTTCTCGGTCGGCAAAGACCACCTTCTGGCATGCTGCAAATTTCTCGCGGGGCGCTGGCATGAGTGGGCGCACGAAGGAAGGCCTATCGCAGCTGATGCCTATAAGATCTTCCTCGCGGAAGGCGTACGCCTGCTCCAAATCCGACATGATATGACGTTCGATGAAATAAGCGAACTCGTTGGCTTTCAGGGCGGCGGTGGCCAACGCACCCTCGAGGTCATATGGCCGGATTGGGCGAAAGAACAGATCAACCGCCTTGTTCAAACACTTAAGTCACCGGATCTGACGGAAGAACAGTTGCGGAAGTTTGGCGAATTCCTTCAAGCCTCGCACCAAGACGCCATCTTTCACCGCCTGCGATCATTCGAAAGACACGCCTTCGAATACGGACATTCCCGGCTTGCGGGAATGCACAGTGACCTTCAAGGAATGTCCGTTGCAGTAGAGCAAGCAGTGCGCGCCATGGGTGGGCAAGGGGCCCAACTCGCGCACATGTTTCGCGGTCTCTGGGAGGGGACTGATGTTGGCCTCCTCCTGAGGAAGAACAAGAAACTGCTGGAGCAGGGCAAGCCGCCAGAAGACCTGCTGGACGACATCAATGCGCTCGGCGCAGAGGTAGGAGCCAGTGAGATTGCAGCGGACTTGATCTTGGCTGCCCGAATTCGGGGTGCCGTACATCACGCTCTCCAAATCAGCAATCAACTCGAACTTGAACGACTACTGGTGCGGGTGCTACGCGCCGCAGCACTCACCCACGCACACGTTTCTTCGAAGGAAGTCATTGAGGCTGCCCAGGAAGAACTGGAGTAATAGTTGCCTATCCCTTCGCGACCATACCCGCATCCACCAACTGCTCGCGATCGGGCAGGTCTTGAAGCGACACCAGATCGAACGCCACGAGGAACTTTTCGGTGGTCACATAGGTGTACGGTGCTCCGCGCTGCGGCGACCGCGGTCCGGTCCCGATTAGTCCCCGCGCATGAAGGCGGCCGATCAGGTCGCGGCTAATTTCTTTCCCGAAAATGTCCTTCAATCCGTCGCGCGTGATCGGTTGATGATAGGCAATCGCAGCCAGCACCGCGACGTCGTATTCGCGCAGGTCGAGGTCCTGGTCACCCACATCCGCGGCAGTCCGAATTGCCGCTGCATAGGCCGGACGAGTCCGCAACATCCATCCGCCAGCCACTTTGGCAACTTCGAAGGACCGTCCTTCGAGGTCGGCGGCGAGATCGTCAATTAGTAGATCTACGGAGACCCCCTGCCCCACCACCCGTGCCAGGTCCTCGCGCGGCACGGGCGAAGGAAAGGCAAAGAGCACGGCCTCGATGCGGCGCATCCATTCGCGCCAGCGCAGATCACTGGGCAGATCCTCCAGCTCCCGATCCAGCGCCTGATCTGCGTGATCCTTCGCCATCGTTCAGATCCCGTAGAGCCGGAAGGTGTCGCGCCCGGTCAGCTCGCGCACGGTGCCGAGCTCGACCAGCCGGTCGCAGAACCGCCGCGC
>CAWUIJ010000036.1:0-22270 GCA_963922235.1 uncultured Parvularcula sp.
GATACTCCTGATGCACGCAGGTCAAAGCGAGAAGCGCGAAGCGATCTTCCACCACGCCTGGCCGCGGCTCGGGAAGGGGCACTTCCGCTTTTATGGCCTCAGGAGAAGGGCTGCAGGCTGACAAAATGGATGTTGCAAGAAGAGGTACCCACAATTGGCGCATGTCGTTCTCCTCGGCGGAAAAAAGGAAGACTGCCAGCACAGCTAGATTGGGGGAATGCGTCAATAACTTGTGGTGTTGGTGCCGGGGGTCATCGGCTGGAACCAGTCAAACGCTCCCGCGTTGCGTGACTTTGCGGAAGGCGAAAGTTCGGACGTCATTTCAGACACTAAGGAAAAAACGATGAACTTGGTTGGTTTAACTCTTGTCTCTCAGGTTGACTTCCACACCTATCGCTAGCACTGTCTTGTCGGCTGGTGGGAGTCTTCTTTATGCTGAAGAAAAGTCTTTTCGCAATTGTCCTTATGGCAATGCCCTCTGTGTCGTTGGCTCAGACAACAACAGAAGACGTCAAAATCTCAATGGTGTCGCTCACGCAAACAGGGGCTGGTGTGAACATTCAAACAGAGCCGCGCCATCAGCTTGATAACTGCACGAATGATTACTGGCTGAGCTTGTCAAAGGGTGCGTCGGGCGAAAACTATGAGCTGCTTCTTTCGATGGTTCTCACCGCTCAAGCAGCTGATTCTACGGTGACCGTCGTAGCAAAAGGACTCGGCGGCGATTTTTGCCAGCTTGATCGCTTGATCATTAAGTAGCCATTCAGCTGCGGTTCAGGCAAGACCGCAAAGCTCGGGATTTGCGTTAGAGCTTAAACCTCCGCCGCTTCTGCTACACCCGCGATGATCTGATCCTGGGTGTCCGCGTCCAGATAGGGATGCATCGGCAGGCTCATCACGGTTTTGGCTTTGGCCTCCGTGACCGGAAGACCGCCTGGCGCGGTCGGGAAGCGTTCATAGGGCGGCTGTTGGTGCATCGGGACGGGGTAATAGACCGCAGTCGGAATGCCTTTGTCACGCAAAGCCGCTTGAAGGTTTGGGCGATCGTTCACTTCGATCGTGTATTGTGCCCAGACAGATTGATAACCCTGCAGCACACCCGGCACTTGCGTGACGTGGGGCTGTAGACCCTCATTGTACCGCTCAGCGATGGCTTGGCGCTTTTCAATTTCATCAGAGAAGATCGCGAGCTTTTCGATCAGGATCCCCGCCTGCATGGAATCGAGACGGCTGTTCATGCCGATGCGCGGATTGAGGTAGCGCGGGTCATGATCCCACGAGGCGGCTTCAATCTCAGCGGGCATCGCTTTGCCGTGGATCCGAAGGCTGTCGAGGAGCTCAGCGAGGTCCTTGTCGTTGGTCTGGATTGCTCCGCCGTCGCCGTAACATCCCAAGGGTTTGGCGGGGAAAAAGCTGGTCGTGACCGCATCGGCCCATTCGATCGGGTGCTGACCGCCAATGGTGCAGCCAAAGCCCTGGGCGCTGTCCGCGATCAGTTTGAGACCGTAACGATCCGCAAGCGCCTTGATGGAAGGGTAGTCTGCAGGCTGTCCAAAGAGGTCAACAGCGATGATGGCTTTGGGTTTGAGTTCGCCCTTCGCCAGCGTGTCTTCGATCGCGGCTTCCAGGGAAGCAGGGTCCATATTGTAGGTGACAGGGTCAATGTCGACGAAGACTGGTGACGCGCCCAGCCACGGGATCACCTCGGCCGTCGCGGTGAAGGTGAAGCTGGGGCAGTAAACGGCATCGCCCGGGCGAAGCCCCCAAGCCATGAGCGGAAGCGCCAAAGCATCCGTGCCGTTGCCGCATCCGACCGTGTATTCGGCGCCGGAAAAGGCGCTCAGCTGTTTTTCCAGTTCCTCGACCTCAGGGCCCATGATGAAGCGGCCATGCTCCAAAACCCGCGCAATCGCTGCGTCCACCTTGTCAGAAATCCGCGCCCGCTGCGCCTGAAGATCAATAAATGCAATGCCCATGGCCGGCCCTGTTCCCCGAAATCCTTGAATGTTAGCGGGTATCGGGAAGGAGCCGCCTCGTCGAGGGGGCCGCGGGTCACGGATTGTGGACGGATGTTGCAGTGCGGGGGCGTGCGGCCACGCTCGGCATTCGCTTTGGCGGCCCTTCCTTTCATTCGGGCCCATCTGGTCACTCACGCCGTGCGTTGATAGTGTTCTGGTGTCGGCTTTGAGGGATATCGTCAATGTTGGATAGGTTGATGCAACTTGGCATTGCCGGGTTCCTGCTATCAGCATGCGTATCATCGGAAATCCCGCTCTCCGCCCATCAGCACTTGGAGGACGAGGTTCGACAGGCGGCGACGGATCTTTCGATGGAGGGAGTCGCCTATGCCGTTATCAGCAATGGCGAGACCGTCGCGTCAGCGAACATTCAGGTCGGTGATCGTGCTCTAACCGTTGAAAGCCCTCTTCGGTTTGCTTCGGTCACAAAGGCTTTGACTGGTATCATCCTTGCCAAGCTCGCTACTGACGGGTCTATCGATGTCGATGCGCCTGCAAATGATTATCTGACCAGTCGTGTCCTTTCGCCTGATGTAACCGTTCGTCACCTCGCTTCGCATACGTCCGAAGGGATTGTGGGCGAAGAATTTGTTTACGGAACAAATAGATTTGCTCTCCTTGAAGAGATCATCGAGACCGCAACGTCGAAGTCCTTCGACACAGTGCTTTCGGATGTCATAGCCCAACCCGCTGGCATGGCCGAGTTCGACAGCCCCTTTCTGGGCAGTCATGCCGGATACGTATCGACTGTCACTGAGATGGCAAAGATGGCTGCCGCCCTTGAACGCGGCAGGCTGCTGGCTCGTCGGGGTCTCAAGACTATCTCGACGCCATCACCTCTGAATAACGGTGAGCCTGGGCCTGTGAGTCTCGGTTGGTTTGTGGATGAGATTGCAGGGGAGCGTGTCCTTTGGAGTTTTGGGCAAGATGACCCGGACCATTCCAGCGCCCTTGTTATCTACCTGCCGCGGCGTGAGCTTGCGCTGGTGATGCTTGCCAACACAGATGAGCTTTCCAATCCATTCCGCCTGCTGATCGGTGACGTCACCGTCTCACCTTTTGCGCTGGCGTTTCTTGACAGTTTTGCACCCGCCCTTGGTGAACAGGTCAGTCCTCAATCGCGGACGATCAGTCACGCGCTCGCGGCCATCTGGGTTGAGGATTATGAAGAGGCGGTGGGCGCGTATGAGAGCATCAAACGGGAGAACCCAGACGCGTTCGACGACCATGATGACTTGGTCTTGCACTTTCTTGCGACGTCAGCGGAGCAAGATCAAAGCGAACTGGTCGATAACTTTGATGACAGCGTTTTGGAAAACCACCCTCTCAACCGATGGGTTCTTCTGAACTCGGCAGACTATCGAGCCAAGACAGGAAGAGCGCACGAAGCGAGCCTCCGCTATCAACGCATCATTGATCTGCCGCAGCAGGAAGACGACTTTCTTCGGAGGTTGTTTCTCGCATGGTCCTATGGCGGGCAAGCAAAGGTCCTGGCCCAGACGGATCCGGCGGGCGCGATAGACCTCGTCGATCAAGCCTTGGCGACCGGCGTCACCGGCCGAACAGCTGATGATCTCCGCGATCTTCGAAGGACCTTTGCTGCGAACTGAGAGGGGGCCTTATCCCGCAGCGGCAGCGCCGACTTGTTCTTTCCACCCCGCTACCGCTTCCCGCGTAAGCGCAGGTCCTCCGGCGCTTTTCTTCCCTGCTACACTCGCTTCGGGGGAGAGGGCGGCAAGGCGGTCTTTGGTCAGCATCGGGGAGATCGCGGCGGCTTTCTCGAGCGGGGCGTCGGGGAGGGTGCAGCCTTCGTCTTCACAGAGAGCAACGAGGCTGCCGACGACGTGGTGGGCTTCGCGGAAGGGCATGCCGTCCATGGCGAGGCTATCGGCGAGATCCGTTGCGGTGGCGAAACCGCGGCCTGCATCCTCGGCCATGCGGGCCTTGTTGATCCGCATCTCGGCGACCATGCCCGCCGTGATGGCGAGGGTCGCCTCGAGGGTCTCGAGCGCCTCCATGGTGACGGGCTTCGTCTCTTGCATGTCCTTGGCGTAGGCGAGGGGGAGGCCCTTGGTCTGGAGCGTGAGCGCGGTGAAGGCGCCGGCGATACGGCCGACTTTGGCGCGGACGAGCTCAGCCGCATCAGGGTTTCTCTTTTGCGGCATGATCGATGAGCCGGTGGAAAAACTCTCCGAGCACGACAGGTATCCGAAAGGCGGGCTTGAGTAAGTCACGACCTCCTCCGCATACCGACTGAGGGTCACGCCGCAGATCGATGCAGCGGCGACAGCTTCGAGGCAGAAGTCACGCGCGCTGGCGCCATCGAGGCTGTTGGCCATGGGCCGGGTGAAGCCGAGCTCAGCGGCGGTGCTCTCGCGATCGATGGGGTGGGGCGTGCCTGCAAGGGCGGCGGAGCCCAAGGGGCTCTCGTTCAAATGATCGCGCGCCGCGAGCAGCCGGAGCCGGTCGCGCTCGAGCATCTCGACATAGGCGAGGCAGTGATGGGCATAGGTGATGGGCTGAGCGATCTGGAGGTGGGTGAACCCCGGCATCACGGCGTCGTGGCCATTGTCGGCTTGGAGCAAGAACGCCTTTTGGCAGGAGCGAACCTGCTCAGCGCAGGCCTCAAGCGCTGACCGCATCCACAAACGGAGGTCGGTGGCCACCTGGTCATTGCGCGAGCGCCCTGTGTGCAGCTTTCCCGCCACATCGCCGACGATTTCGCGCAAGCGGGCCTCGACATTCATGTGGACGTCTTCAAGCGCTTCAGACCATGAGAAGGTGCCAGCCTCGATCTCGCCTGCAACTTGGGTCAGGCCATCGATCAGCGTTGTTGCTTCCGCTTCCGAAATGATCCCCTGACGGCCGAGCATTCGTGCGTGAGCCTGCGAGCCACGGATGTCCTCGCGCCACAATTTGATATCGGCATCGAGACTGTGGCCGAACTGCTCGAAAAGCTCTGCTGGCCCGCCCTGGAAGCGGCCACCCCACAGGGGATTTTTCTGATCATCACTCATAAAGCCCCGCCTATCCCGCGATGCACCATGATGGCCACCCGTTATCGTGGCCACAAGCTGTCGCTGGGGCTTGCCAAGGACAGATTGGCGCGGTTCGCTGCACTGCATTGAGGGAGAATGCCCCATGAAACGCCTGTTGGTGGTGTCGAGCCTGGCCGTGTCCTTTGCTGCGTGCAGCGAAACGGAGGAGCCTGTGAACCCGGCGACTGAGGAGGTCGCAGCAGAAACGGCTGCCGCCGAGGACCCCTACGGGTTCACCGATGACAGCACGTTCGAGCCGATTGGGCCCGCCTCAGAAGGCGATGACCAAACCTCTGACGTCGCAGCGATCACCGATGATGGCGTGGTTGTTCGATATGTCGGCCCTTTTGAGGGTGGAGCGGCCCTGGCGGCGGAGGACGCGTTTTCCCAGAACCTTCAGCTTCGCGAGATTTCGATCCGTGCGCAAAGCAATGACGCGCTGAGCTTTGACGACGTCGTGCCGCTTTACCGCGACGACGTGTTTTCCTGGCAGTCCGAGCAAAAACTGGCGTTGACGGCCGTGATCGAAGAGCTTCTCCCCGTCCTCAACCAGATCGACCAGCATTTGCCCGATGAAGTGCTGCTGGTCCTGACGGGCGAGGTGGTGGAAGGCGGTCTGCCTCACACCCGCGGGAACGCCATTATATTTGCGGGGGGAGAGATCCCGATGCCAGGCCCAGGCGATGAAGAGGGGCATGCACTGGCGAGTCTCTTCCTGCATGAGCTGCACCACGTGATGTCACGCGCGAACGCAGAGCTGCATGACGACTATTACAGCTTGATCGGCTTTGAGCCGTGTGTGTTCTCTGAACCGGAAGGGCTCCGCGCTATCCGA
Organism: uncultured Parvularcula sp.; assembly: GCA_963922235.1. GTDB lineage: Bacteria > Pseudomonadota > Alphaproteobacteria > Caulobacterales > Parvularculaceae > Parvularcula. The sequence goes on from CAWUIJ010000036.1 coordinate 5,892, forward strand.
CTGACCAATCCCGACGCGCCGGAATATGGTCACTACGCGCCTGTCACGCCAGACGGCGCGAGCGGCGTCATCCCCTACCTTTACGCGACGCGCGCATTCACGCCGGGAGAGCCGAGCAGCGTGGGGGATGTTTTCGGCTTTGGTCTGGTCCCTGTGAGCTTTTCAGGCGGGCTTTGTGAAACTTCGATTACAGATGCATCTGGCCTTCTTCAGCCTGATGACATTCCCGCGTTTCTCAACCTGATCGGTGGGAACACGGGTTATATCATCCACCCGGAAGAAACGCTCTCCGATAACTTTGTTTATTGGGCGATGGGGCGAAAAGATTTGCCGAATCCGGAAATTCCTGAAGCGGTTGGCATGTTCTGGTTGCGCCCGAGCGAGTGATCGCCGAGAGAACAGCTTCTTTTCGTAAGCCAAATGAGGAACGACGTGCGTCATTTCCTGACCACCGAAGACTGGACCAAGGCCGAAATCCAGGGCCTTCTTGACGATGCGCGCGCGCTGAAAGCAGCGCCGCAGAACAAGCGATTGGAAGGGAAGCGATGCGCGCTCATCTTCTTCAATCCCAGCCTCCGAACACGCACCTCCTTTCAGGTTGGCATCGCTGATCTTGGCGGAACATCCGTGCTGCTCGATGCGGCAGGGACGTGGCCCATCGAGGTGGAGCCTGGCGCGATCATGGACGGTGATGCCGAGGAACACGTCGCGGAGGCAGCGCAAGTGCTGTCGCGCTATGTGGACCTCATTGCTATTCGTTCGTTCCCGAAGTTCCTCGATTGGGAGCGTGAGCGCGAAGACCCGCTGCTGAACGGTTTCGTTCGTCATGCAAGTGTGCCGATCATCAATATGGAGACGATCGTTCACCCGTGCCAGGAGCTTGCGATGCTGATGGCGCTGCAAGCGCGGCATGGACGTCTCGATGGCAAGAAACTCTGTCTGACATGGACCTATCACCCTAAGCCGCTCAACACGGCCGTGGCGAATTCTGCGCTTTTGGCGGCGACGAAGATGGGGATGGATGTGACCCTTCTTTGTCCGAGTGATGAGTATCTTCTCGACGACAAATTCATTGAAGCCGGCAGCCGCTTTGCGGGCGAGAATGGACAGGCATTGTCAATCACCCATGATATCGAAAGCGCGTATCGCGGGGCGGATGCGGTCTATGCGAAAAGCTGGGGCCGGCTTGATCAGATTGGTCTTCCTATGGACCAGCGCCTCACCCCAGACGCGCTTCGATCCTTTATTGTCGATGAAGACAAAATGGCGCTGACGAACAACGCCACCTTTAGCCACTGCCTCCCCATGCGGAGGAACGTGAAGGCCACCGACGCTGTTGTCGACGGCCCTCAGTCTTTGATTATCGACGAGGCGGAAAATCGCCTCCATGTCCAGAAGGCAGTGCTAAGCGCACTGATCGGCTCATGAGCAAAACATGTGTTCTCGCCTTTTCAGGTGGTCTTGATACGTCCTATTGCGTTCTGAAGCTCCGCGACGAAGGCTATCGCGTCATCACCTATTACTTGCATTCGGGCGCTGCTGATCCTGAAGCAGAAGCCAAGATCGCTGCACGAGCGGAAGAGCTCGGTGCTGATCAGCATATCAATGATGATGCCTCGCAAGAGCTCTGGGATAGGATTGTTATTCCCTTCCTTGCTGGCGGTGCCCGGCGTCAAGGGCGCTACCCTCTTCTTTGTGCGGATCGCTCGATCATTGCATCGCACGGTGTGGAGATTGCGGATAAGTTCGGCGCGGATGTGATCGCTCATGGCTGCACAGGCATGGGCAATGACCAAGTACGGTTTGATACGGAGCTTCGCGCGCGATCGGACCGCCCGGTGATCGCGCCGATCCGTGATATTCAGGATCGCGATAATGTGCGGGCTTATGAGGAGGACTTCCTCCATTCGCGCGGGATTTCTGTTCCTGAGCGGGCGAGCCTATTCTCCGTCAACGAAAACCTTTTGGGCGCGACGCTTTCGGGCGGGTCGATTGACCGCTGGGAAGAGCCCCCCGCCGAAGCGCGCGTCTTCACCAAGCCGCCTGCTGAATGGCCGAGCGAGCCATTGCGTCTGACACTGACGTTCGAGAAGGGTGTGCCGACACATCTTAATGGTGAGGCCATCGCGGGTCCCGTACTTTTGCGGCAGTTGAATGAGATGCTTGGCGCTTATGGAGTTGGCTACGGTATCTACACGGGCGACACCCTTGTGGGCCTCAAGGGCCGCATCGTGTTCGAAGCGCCGGGACTTGAGGGCCTTGAAGAGGCGCATGCGGCGCTTTGCGAGTCAGTATCGAGCCGTGCACAGAACGGTTTCCGCCGTACTGCTGGTGAGGCCTGGGCCGATCTTGTCTATGACGGCCTGACAGCGGACCCTCTGCGCGACGATCTTGAGGCCTTCCTCACGTCATCCCAGGAGCGCGTCACGGGCGAGGTGGATCTTCTTGTGCAAAGCGGCTCAGTCACAGCCATTGCTGTACGGACGACATTTATTCCGACCCGGAAAGGCGCTGTTTATGCGCAAAAAGCGGCTTGGTCAGGCGCGGCCGCAGAAGGTTTTACCGAGCTGTTCGGGCAATCAACGGTTCTTCATGCCAAGGCTGGTGATCCGTCATGAGTGCGACCTTAGAAAAGATCCTTGCTGCGCTCGAACCGCTGATCGCTGTGGACACCCAGAACCCGCCGCGGGAGATCGATGCCAATGGCGACCTCGTCCGTGTGGTGAGGGAAGCATTGCCCGACTTTGAGATCTCAGTGCAAGATCTTGATGAAGGGCGATTGATCATCGACGCCCGCCGCGGCGCGACGCCGATTGGGTTCAACGTGCATATGGACACCGTTCCCGCGGCGCCTGGTTGGGCCACGGATCCTCATACGCTGACCAGGACGAGTGATCGGGCCTTTGGCCTTGGCACGTGCGATACCAAAGGTGCAGCGGGCGTGCTGATCGCGCTGGCACAATCCACCGATTTGCCGTTTCATTTCATTCTGTCAACGGATGAAGAAGCAGGGAAGAGCGATTGCATCCGGACCCTGCTCGCGGACGGTTTCACCAAAGACCTCATGGTCGTCGCTGAGCCAACCGACGCCACCGCACGTCTTCAGCACCGGGGTCTGGTCTCTGCGCACGCGGAGTTTACCGGGGAGAGCGCGCACGCGTCGGAAGCGCGGCGCCCCAGTGCTGTTCATAGTGCGGCTCGATTCATCTCTCAGGCTCTGACCGACGAAGCGGCCGAGCTCAATCGTTTGAACTTCGGCCGGATTGAAGGCGGTGTGAAGGCCAATATGGTGGCTGCGCAAGCGGACGTGCTGTTCGGCTTCCGCGCCGCGCCGGGCACGGATCATCGTGAGTTCCTGAGTGGCCTTGCGGCTCAAGCCGGCGATGGCACTGTGACGGAGCGTTTCGTTGGTCCCGCCTTGCCGTCCGATGAGAATGGCCCCGCTGCGAAAGCACAAGAGGAAGCGGCACGCTGGGTTGAGCGCCTCGATCTTCCTTTAGGCGATCCCGTCGATTTTTGGACGGAGGCGTCGCTTTTCGCAGCTGCTGGGATCCCATCCATGGTCCTAGGGGCAGGGTCGATTACGCAAGCCCACAATATCGACGAGTTTGTGACGTTCGATCAGCTCACGATGCTTTACGATCTTTATCATAAGATTGCGAGCCATCATGGGTGAGATGACATTTCGGGACCGGGCGAGCCTTCTTCTCGGGGGATTGGAAGAAGGCCGTGAGGTCCGGGCCTATTTGCAACGCTTCAGTGCGAGCACGGAAGGCTGCTTCGCGATCGTCAAGGTCGGCGGCGCGGTCATTCAAGACAATATTGATCAGCTGGCGGATGCCCTCGCGCTTCTCCAGTTCCTAGGCCTTCCGCCAGTGGTCGTCTTTGGGGCAGGGCCTCAGCTTAACGACGATTTGCAGGCCGCGGGGTTTGAGGAACAGCGTGTGGATGGTCTGCGCGTCACGCCGCACGAAGCGATGCCCTTGGTTGCTAGGGCTGTCGGCGACATGGCCGTGACGCTGATGACAGCTATGAAGGAGCGCGGCGCGTCGGCGAGTTTTGTGCCCCAGGGCATCTTGAATGCTCGCCAAATAGATCCCGCCAAATATGGTGCTGTCGGGGATATTGAGCACGTGGCAGCCGATGCGCTGATGCAATTGGTTGGTGCTGGGACGGTGCCGTTGGTTGGCTGTGTGCATGCAGATCAAAGCGGTCATCTTCTCAATATCAATGCCGATGGTGTTGCGCGCGCGATATGCGAAGCGTTGAAGCCGCAGAAGATCGTGTTCGTCACCGGGACAGGCGGCCTTTTGGGCCCTAATGGAAAAAGGATCGACACGGTCAATCTCGCTGCTGATCGAGAGTTCCTGTTCGGCGGGGACTGGCTGCATGGCGGTATGGCACACAAACTCAATGAGATTATTGAGATCTTGGACGGCCTGCCGCCATCATCATCGGTGTCGGTGACCAGCGCGAAAAACGTCGTGCGCGAGCTTTTCACGTTCACGGGCGCTGGCACAATGATCCGGAAAGGGGAAGCGATCAAGCATTCCACTGACCTCGAGCAAGCTGTTCTGACGGGGCTTGTGGAGAACGCCTTCAAACAAAAGCTCCGTCCGGACTATTGGGAAGATCTTTCCCTTCAGTATACGCTTGTTTCGGAGCATAAGCGCGGCGCGGCGATCGTGACTGAGCTTGATGGTGTGCCGGTGCTTGATAAGTTCGCGGTTCTGCGTTCAGCGCGCGGCGAGGGTCTTTCCAAGGCTTTGTGGCGTCATTTGACTGAAGCATCACCGCAGTTCATTTGGCGGTCACGGAACGATAATCCGTTCAATGCCTTTTATAACAGTCAAGCGGACGGGTTCCTGCGGCGTGGCCCTTGGCGGGTTTATTGGGTCGGCCATGAGCTCGAGGGCCGCATCTATGCTTTGGCGGATACACTGGGCGCTCGACCCGCCGATTTTGAGGATGGGCCATGATCCGGGTGGGTCTCATCGGTGCGCGCGGCTATGTCGGTCGCGAGCTGATCGGTGCGTTGGATGCTGATGAGCGGTTCGATCTCGCCTATGCCAGCTCGCGAGCGCTGGCTGGGAGGGCACTGAACGTCTCCCCCGGCCTGCAGGGGCTCACGCGGTTCAGCACGTTGACCGCTGAAGACATCAGCGCCGAGGACGCGGCTGCGCGGCCCGTCGACGTTGTGGTGCTTGGCTTACCCAACGGAATGTCCAGTCCCTTTGTTGCTGCTCTTGAAGAGAGGCAGCCTGATGCCGTTATCATCGATCTGGGGGCCGATCATCGGTATCGAGAGGGATGGGTCTATGGCTCGCCGGAGCTCAATGGCGCGATGATCCCCGGCGCGCGGCGGATCGCGAATCCAGGGTGTTACGCCACTGCGGCCAATCTCGCGCTTGCGCCGCTGAAAGACTGGGTTGCAGGCGCTGCCTCGGTGTTCGGCCTCTCTGGCTATTCAGGTGCCGGAACCACCCCCAGCCCGCGGAATGATGCGGAGCGCTTAGAAGCCAATGTGATCCCCTACGGCTTTGGTGGCCATGGGCACCAGAAGGAGATCGAAGCGACGACGGGCGTTGACGTGGCTTTTGCGCCCCATGTGGGTCCTTTCTTTCGCGGCCTTCTGACGACGATCACTGTTCCTCTTTATGCAGAGCAAACGGCGGACGTCGTGCTTCGTCACTTCGCCGACTTTTACCGGGATCACCCTATCGTCCATATCACCGAGGAGCCGCCGGAGATCACTGATGTCGCCGGGAGTGATGGCTGCATGATCGGCGGCTTCGCGATTGACCAAGAGAAGCGCATTCTCACGCTCACGTCGGGCCTCGATAACTTGCGCAAAGGTGCGGCCACGCAAGCGCTCGAAAATATTGAGCGAGCGCTCGCATTGTCGCCGCGCTGATCTTTCTCGTCGCAGGCGCTAGACGGAGCGGGGCCACTCTCTCTACGCCTAAGAGGTATGACGCGCGCGACAGACATAGAGATGCAAGCATCCGCCGAAGTGTGGAAGCGGCGCGTCACCACATGCGCCATTGTCGTCGCTTTTCTTTTGATCGCGGTGAAACTGGTGGCGTGGGTCCTGTCAGGGTCCGTCGCGATCTTGGCATCTCTCGCCGATTCTGGCCTGGATCTTTTGTCGAGCTTCACCGCGTTTGCAGCCGTGCGCATCGCGGCCGCGCCGCCGGACGACAACCATCGCTTTGGCCACCAAAAGGCAGAAGCCGTTTCTGCTCTTTTGCAAACGGCGATCATTGCAGCATCGGCGACGCTGGTGGCGATCGAGAGCGTCAGGCGCCTCTTTGATCCGCAGGCGATTGACCGCGCTGATCTGGCGATTGGTGCTTTGGTCATTTCTGTCGGCCTCACCGTCTCGTTGGTTCTGCTCCAAACGGTAGCCGTTCAGCGCACGGACAGCGTTGTCTTGAAAGCCGACCGCGCGCATTATCTTGGGGACGTGATTGCCAATGTGGGCGCGCTGATCGCTGTTGTTCTCTCAGCGCAGCTTGGTTTCCTGCGCGCCGATGCAGTGGCTGGCCTTTTGGCGGCGGGCTTTCTTTTCTGGTCGGTGAAAAAGGTGGCATCCCAAGCGCTCCCTGAACTGATGGACGAGGAATTGCCCGAGGATGAGCGGCGACAGATCGCACAAGTTATTGATCAAGACCCTGATGTCATCAGCTATCACGGCCTTCGAACGCGAAAGGCTGGCCCGTCCCGGTTCATTCAGGTCGACCTCGAGCTCCCGGGCAGCATGTCTCTACGAGAAGCCCATGCGGTTTCGGCCCGTGTGACCAAGTCTTTGAAACAGGTCTTTCCGGGCGCAGACATCATGGTGCACAAAGATACGGCGGATGACGAATGAGCGCGGCGGACACGACAACGGCTTCTGATCGCGTCAAGCGTGCCGGCCTTATCGGAGGGGCGCTGGCCTTTATCGGCGTTGTGGCTTTGCCTGAGATTGGCGGCCTCGAGCGAGACGCCTCCGTGGTGCTTGGGCTTCTGATCCTCATGGCTACGTGGTGGGTAACCGAGGCAATTCCTATACCGATCACTTCGCTTCTCCCTTTGGTCATTCTGCCTTCTTTCGGCATCGCTGATATGCGGGCTGCCGCATCGCCTTACTTTCATCCGGTGGTCGTTCTGCTCTTTGGTGGTTCGATAGCCGCGACGGCGGTCGAGAAATGGCGGCTGCACGAACGTTTGGCGCTTTTGACCGTCCTGCAGGCTGGCTCTGGTCGTGTGCGGTTGATCGGCGGCTTCCTCGTGGCGTCTGCGATAATGTCCGCTTGGATCAGCAACTCTGCCACATGCATCATGCTGATGCCCGTGGCGCTGTCGGTGGCCTATGCCTGCGGCGGGAGGCAGGGTGAGGGGACGTCCTTCACGGTCTCTGTGATTTTGGCCGTCGCCTACGGAGCGTCGATCGGCGGTTTGGCAACACCAATTGGCACACCCACCAATCTCATCATTATCGGTGCACTCGAGCAAGCAGGAGACACACGACTCTCCTTTGCGCGATGGATGGCGATCGGAGTGCCGACGGTGTGCCTTCTTATACCGGCCGCATGGTGGGTTCTGGCCTCTCGGCTGGACAAAGATGACCACGGTGCGTCCGACCCCGCTGACGTCGTTCGGGAAAGACTGCGCGCGCTTGGGCGCTGGTCAACGCCAGAGAAACGTACCCTGATGGTGTTTGCGGCGATGGCGTTCTTTTGGTCGTTCCGCCGGGCATTCCTTCAAGACTTATCCATCCTCGGTGTACAGCCTTTTGCCCATATCACCGATGCCGTGATCGCCGTTGCGGGCGCCATTGCCATGTTCCTGGTGCCGTCAGGATCTCAAGCCGAACCGCGCAGCGCACTCCTCACATGGAAGACGGCCGAGGCCATTCCGTGGGGAGTGTTGCTTCTCTTCGGCGGTGGTCTTTCGGTGGCCGCGGCGGTGACCTCGACAGGGTTGGGCGCATGGCTTGGCGGTCAGATGAGCGCGCTCAGCCTTCTCTGGCCCATTGTTCTCATTCTGGTGCTCACGGTCTTTGTGCTCTTCGCGACAGAGCTGACGTCGAATGTCGCGGCAGCGGCGACATTGATGCCGGTGATCTTGGTCATGGCAGCCAGCGCGGGGATCGATCCTGCGAGCCTCGCCGTGCCTGTCGGCCTGGCTGCATCCTGCGCCTTCATGTTCCCCATGGCGACAGCGCCGAATGCCATCGCTTACGGCACAGGCGAGATGTCGATTGGGCGAATGGCACGGATTGGCCTGCGCCTCAATCTCCTTGCAGCCCTTGTGATCACTGGGATTGCAGCGATTTTGGCCCCGCTGATCCTTTAAGGTTGAAAGAGATCAGAAGTCAGTGGACTTCGCCCTTCTGGTCCGGTATCAGGCCGCTTCACGCCCAGGTAGCTCAGTTGGTAGAGCAGCGGATTGAAAATCCGCGTGTCGGTGGTTCGATTCCGCCCCTGGGCACCATTCGTGTGAGGCTTAAAGCTTTGCCGATTGAGGCTCTGAAGATTGAGCCAACTTCGTTGCCTCGCACTATTTCTGCTCTCACAACGTCGCTAGGCACCTTGTCGCCGTAACACGGGCCAGAAACTCGATCCTGGGACGGGGCTCTCTTACGGCCGTGCACGGTATGATGACCCCGACCAAGGCTGGTTCTTAGAGACAGACCCTGTCTTCTACGAAGACCAAATGGGCCCCGGAGTTGATCTCAGGCCTCATCGCTAGGCCAGCTTGACTTGCGCGAGGTTCCTCCGCTGGCTGTCTTTGTCCTGATGGTTTGCTTTGATCCCGAAAGCGATCCTGAGGCCGGGGATCCGTCGGAGGATCTCATAACCCGCGACGCAGCCTCCGACTGTTCCAAGGATCACGAGGGTGAGCTCCGTGGCTCCCGATAGATCGTAGTGGCCGAGCCGCGCGATCAGCGTGACGGTCAGGGTTTGGTGGAGAATGTAGTAGCAAAAGACTGCACCCGTCAGATAACGGAGTGCCTTTGACGGCTTATTGAGAAGACGCTGGGCCAGGCCAAGCAGGCTCAGGATGACACTCCACGCATAAAGAACACCGGCAATGGGCCAGGTGGCGATGACCAGTGTCAGCGCAAATCCGTCCAGGCCTTCGCCAGCGCCGCTTTCTCCTAAGAGCCGCCAAATCCCCAGCGCCAGTGTGGTGGCGAGGAAGAACGGAAAGCCGCGCCTGATGCTTTGCCAAAAGGCTTCGGACTTGGCGGCCCAGAACCCGATCAGGAGGATGCTGAGCGACTCGGCATGGGTGCTCCAATCACCGATGAAAGCATGGGTCGTGGGAAAACGAGGTCCAAGGACATATTCATTGGCGACGAAGGGGAGTGCAAAGACGAAAAGCACCGCTGCCGGATGGGTGGCGATTGTCTTGAAGGCCTTTGTCTCGGGGACACGCTTGAGCCAGGACGCCGCCGGAATGATCAGCAGGGTGTAGGCCAAAAGATAGACCACGTACCAAAGGTGGTTCCAGGTCGGGGTCACGATTGAGAATGAGCCCGAGCCCAGATAGCGCGGCCAGAAATCGAAGAGGCCCCCCTCGATCTCTCCCTTGGCGAGGAGCTCGAAATAGCTCTGCGGCATGACGACGACCGCCATGCCAAAGGCGATGGGGACACCCAGGCGGACCACTTGTTTCAGCGCCAAGGGACGACTGCCGAACTTATCGAGCGCGAAACGAAGCGCGACGCCGGAGATGAAGAAAAGAAGGGCCAGGCGCCATGGGTTCACCATCAGCATAGGCAGCCGCCACGCTTCGGAGACGTGGGGGCTTTTCACGTGCCAGTCCCAGGGCACATAGCCCATGCCAATGTGGTAGAAGATGAGAAGACCGAAGGCGATGACCCGAAGCCAATCAAGATCGTGGCGGCGGGATGACGGGGCAGGCAAAGACATTGACGACCTCAAAGACAAACGACGCAATCACAGCTGACAAAGGGGATGCCCGGCTGCGAGCGTCCGGTGACGACGCGCGGCCACAAGTGACGTCTGGCCTAGGGTCTGGGACAAGCGGCGTCGCTCAAGGGACAGGCGGAGGGGCCTCTCCCGTCGCCATCGATCGCGCCGCCGACCGCAGCACTTTCGTTCTTTATGGCGTGATGATGATCGCGGCCTTCGTCGTCGCTGTCCTTTCGGCGGTGACTGAGGCTGGGCGCGGTAGTGCGGTCGACCCGGCGAGGCTCGCGCTTTGGGATGGGACTAGCATCCTGGTGATCTTAGCGCTGATGCCTTTGGTGGCGCGCGTCACGACGTGGGGGACGCCCGGTGTGCAGCCCTGGCCACGCGTGCTTGCCGTTCATGGCGCAGGCGTGCTCGCCTTCTCCCTTGTTCATATTATGGGGATGGTGATGCTCCGGAAACTCGCGTCACCGATCGTATTTGATTTCGCCTATACGTTCACGGACAACCTTCCCCGCGAGTTTGTCTATGAGCTTCGCAAGGACGCGATCAGCTATGCGATCCTTGTCATCTTCCTGGTGCTGGGACGGGAGTTGGCCCAAATCCGTGCTGAGCTCGATGTGGCGAGGGCTGCGGCTGCTCCGCGAACCCTCACCTATCGCAGCGGCGGCGCCACGGTGGTGCTGTCAGCGGCGGATGTTCTGTGGGCCAAGTCAGAGGGCAACTATGCTGAAGTGCATTCCACTCGGCAAAAGCACTTTGTCCGCACAACGCTGAAAGCCTTGCAGGATGACCTCGTCGAAGCCGGTGTTCCTGCTGTCCGGGTGCACCGCTCGTTTCTTGTGGTGCCCGCCGCTGCCCAGGAGCTTTCACCGACGGGAAGCGGCGACCACACGCTGGTCATGGCTGACGGGGCCGAGGTTCCTGTCAGTCGACGTTATCGCAATGATCTTCCGATTGGCTGAGACCGGCGGAACGATCTTACTCTTCGGCCTCATCTTTGACCTTGTACTTCTCGAACCAAGCGAGGGTGTAATCCGTCTTGGCGTTGAGGCGTGAGGGGCGGCTGGCGATGCCGTGATTGGTGTCTGGGATCCGCACCATGACGCTCGGGACACCGCGGAGCTGGAGCGCTTGGTAGAATTGCTCCGTCTCCGAAATAGGTGTGCGGTAGTCGGTCTCGCCTGTGATGAGCATGGTCGGTGTTTCGACGTTCCCGACGAGTGAGAGGGGCGAGCGCTCCCAATAATGCTCGAGCTCTTCCCATGGCGGTCCCGGGAATTGGTTGGCGATTTGACCGATATAGCTGTCAGCCGTCAGAACTTTCGAAACCCAGTTGATCACCGGCTTTGCGGCCATGGCGGCATTGAACCGGTTGGTGAGGCCAATGGCATAGGCTGTCGCGATCCCACCCGCAGACCCGCCAGCGATGAAGAGATTGTCTTTGTCAGCATAGCCGTTCTCAATCGCCCAATCGACGGCGGACATGTGGTCGGCAAAATCGTCAGGGCTCGAATATTTGTACTTGAGGAGGTTGGCGAACGCGCTGCCATAGCCAATCGATCCGCGGTGGTTGTCATAGATCACCACATACCCAGCGGCCGCCATGCGCTGCAGCTCCGCAGAGAAATGCGGGCCATAGGCCAGGTGCGGTCCGCCATGGATTTCGATGATCAACGGGTAGGTCTTCTCCTTGTCATAGCCCGGCGGTGTGAGGATCCATCCTTGCACCTCGAGCCCGTCGAGGGACGATTCATAAGTGAAGGTTTCAAGCTCACCCAGATCCCGGTGGGCGAGAAGATCCTCATTGAGGAAAGTGAGCTGCCAGGTCCGGCCATCTTTGTACGAATAAAGGTCGGCGGGGCGCTGCGGTGTGCCTTTGGTGTAGACGAAGGCGCCGTTGCTTGAAGCGTCGTAGGACCCGCTGACATAAGGGCGACCGATGGTGGTGCCGCCGATCCCCTCAATCGCCACGCGCCGGCGGCCGCTGACATCGACCGCGCCCACCATGTTTTCACCGCGCTCCTGATAGGTGAAGGTCAGCTCACGGTTGGAGCGCCATTCAAGGCTGCCGGTCCTGCGGTCGAGGTCTTTGGTCAGGCTCCGTTGATTGTCACCGCTGGGGTCCATGACGAAGACCTCTGTCGGCACAAAAGGCTCGGGCTCATTGCTGGTCTTCAAAAAGGCGATGTAGCGCCCGTCAGGGGAGACCTTAGGGCTCGCTTCCACGCCGGGTTGATCGGTGACTTGGGTGAGTTCACCTGTTGCCACGTTTACGGAGAAAATATCAGCCTCACGCGATTCCAGCTCCCAATTCTCATGACGATTGGCTGAGAAAAAGATCGCTTCGCCGCCGGGGGAAAAGGAGATGGGCCCATCGTGGTGGAAGTCTCCGGATGTCAGCTGCCGCGCCGTTCCGCCATCAGCAGGGATGATGAAAATGTGGTCGTAGGCCAGCTCGAGGAACCCGGCATCATTGGTGCGATAGCGTGCGCGATCGATGACATTGGCGGGCTCTGCCCAATCAGCGCCTTCTGGTTTCTTAGGTGCACTGATCAGTTTTTCGCTTTCGCCCTTAACGGCCATAGAAAAGACGAGGCTCTCCCCATCAGGGGTCCATGTCAGGCTGCCTGGTCCTTCTTCAAACGTGCCGACAAGCGCTTCGCGGCCCGATTCGAGATAATGGATGTAAAGACCGGTCCGATCCTCCGTGCTCTTCAGATAAGCGATGCGGTCGCCATCAGGGGACCAGCGCGGGGAGCGATAGGACTGGGTGCCTGACAAGAGCGGCTCGTGAAGGCTACCATCGAGGTTCACCAGCCACACATGCGAACGCGTTCTGTCTGTCATCACATCATTGAAGCGACGCAGATAGAGAGCCTGCTTGCCATCAGGTGAGATCTGCGGACCATCGGCCCATTCAAGGTCGAAGACATCCTCGGCCGTGAAGAGGCGGAGATGATCATCGGCTGATGCCTGCGCGGTGAACGCCAACACAAACGCCAAAAGGCTCAGTGATTTTTGCATGTGTCTTCTCCTACCCAGCGCACAACCTCATTCGAGGATGACTTAGGCCCGGGCTTTGAAAGCGCAAAGTCAAACGGCCTCGAGCGATGGGCTGGAGGCTGCTTGGTGGAGAAGACTTTGGGTGCGTTAGCCCACAATCATTTGTTTGAGCTGGACCGCTTCATGCTCGAGCTCACGGAGACGGAACTGCACCACGTCGCCAATGGTCACGATGCCGAGGAGTTTCCCTTGGTCCACGACCGGCATGTGACGGAACCGGCCTTCGGTCATCAGGCGCAGAACGGCGATGAGGGAATCATTGGGCGAACAGACTTGCACTTTCCGTGTCATCAGGTCGCTGACATTTTGAGCAAGAACCTTGCCCGGGGTCTCAGACAGTTTCCGAACGATGTCGCGTTCGGACAAGATACCTTCGAGGTCGCCATTATCCGACAGCACCAGCACCGCACCGATTCGCTTTTCGCGCAGAAGATCGACCACCAGTTGAAGGCCATCATCTGGCTTGACGGAGATGATATCGCTGCCCTTATCGGCAATGAGCTTGCCCACATTGCCGGCCTCTTGGGCCACGTTGCTTTGTTCGGACTGGCTCACAGTCGCGCTCCCGACCTTGTGTTTCTCCCGAGGGCCCTGAAAACCTGTGACAAAACGCATGTGTCGCCTCCGCTATGATTTTATGATCTTTGGCTTTGAAGCTTAATCAAACATATCAAGAGGAGAAAAGGGTTGCTTTCATTCAGTCAAATGTCGCTCACCCCTTTTCTAGCGACGGCGATCTTCGTCCTTGGGGTCTTGGCGGGCTACCAATACCGCAAGAACTGGAAGCTTGAGGGCCCTGCGTGGAAGTCGTGGGTGTTCGGAAGCGTGGCCGCGCTTTGTTTGATCATTGTGGCTTTTGTGCCGATGAATGCGCCGCTGGGGTCAGCTGGATAGCCTTCAAACGCCCATTTTTTCGGTCATCTGACGTGCTCGAGGGCAATTGAGTCGCTCCCGAAGTGGGCTGTCGGGGTCGACCGGCTTTTTGCATACAAGGCATTGGTCAGCGCCGGCGACGGCATTGAGACCGCCGCAGCTACCTTTAATAGTCCGTCCACTGACGATAGCGCCGATCGCCATGCCCGTCATGAGAATGGCCAGAAGCCCAAATGCAAAAATGAAAGTCGCCATACCCGCCGCGCCTTACTCGCTTTGAGAGAGCGCTGTAAATGTGGCGGTCTCGACACCCTGGAAGGGGTCGTCTGATTCAGTGTCTATGCGATCGATAAAGAAGGCGGCCAGGTTTTGCTCTTGAGCCACCACGAGCCCTCGCTCACTGCCGAGAGCCAAAAGGGCCGTGGCCCAGGCGTCGGCCAAAGCGGCATTCTCTGCGAGCACTGTGACTGATGCGGTTGAATGAAGAACGGGCCTGCCGGTTCGAGCATTGAGGATGTGGGAATAGCGCACCCCGTCTTCCTCAAAATAATTCCGATAATCGCCGGACGTCGCCATGCCATAGCCATTGATGGCGACGATACGCTCAAGCTTTCGGCCCCCGGCTGTGGGCTCTTCGATGCCAATCCGCCATCCTTCGCCCGTTGGTCCAGGGCCAATGGCGAAGAGATCGCCGCCGACTTCGACCATAAAATTGTCGAGGCCCATCGACGTCAGTTTTCGCGACACCAGGTCGATGCCTTCGCCCTTAGCGATGGCTGATACGAAGAGAGACGTGCCGTCCTGAAGCCGGGTCACTGTCCTCTGATCGTCGTCACGCGTGATATGTGTGCGTTGACCAACCTTCTGGAGGGCGGCCGCAATCTCCTCGTCGCTCGGAATTGCGGCATTTGGTTCCGGTGTGAAAAAGCCCCAGAGCTTAACCAGGGGACCAAGCGTGAGATCAAACAATCCATCGCTGCCGACATGGACCTCATCGGCGGTCTTCAGGAGCTCGAGCATGTCTTTTGAGACGGAGAATGGCTGACCCACCTCCGCGGCGTTGAGCCGTGAGATTTCAGATTCCGGATCCCAGTTAGAGAACAACATGTTGACGTCCGAGAAGACGCTCGTCACTGCTCCGTTTAAGGATCGTTGATCAAGCATGCCGCCGCGCGTGACGACCACAACGCGATAGGTTGTGCCCATCGTTTCGCCTTCGATGGCGACGATCTGGGGTTGCTGGCTGCAGGCGCTGACGAAAAACAGGGCCGCTGCGACAATCATCCTCTTGAGCAAAGTGCGTTCCATCCTGTTGTTGTTAGGGAACCCTCGAAACTTAGACGGTAGGAGGTAATCCCGCCCGCCTTTGTTTCCCAGCGCTCATGTCGAGACGTAACGATAAAGATTGAAGATCTATCCGCGATTTTGCCCTTTCGCTTCGCGCTGGCAATCGGCAAACCGCGGCGACCAGCAACACGTGATGAACGTAGGACGATTGTTCAGTGAAGAAGTTTAAGCTCCGCAAAGGACTCGATCTTCCGGTTGAAGGGCGCCCGGAAGGTGCGATTGAAGAGGGCACGCCGCCCCGTTCCGTCGCCGTGCTGGGCTCCGATTATATTGGCCTGAAGCCGCGCTTAGCGGTCCAAGAAGGCGATATTGTGGGCGCTGGTGCCCCAATTTTTTCACATAAAGACACGCCCGATGTGGCTGTGACAGCGCCGGTTTCTGGGCGCGTGACGGCGATCAATCGCGGCTATCGCCGGGCGCTGATCAGCGTTGAGATTGCGGTCGATCCGAAGGCTGCGGAGCCGGTCGACTTTTCTTCGGTGGGTTCAGACGCGACCGCAGAAGGTGTGGCGGAGCGGCTCTGTGCTGCTGGTCTTTGGACATCGTTCCGTACACGTCCTTATTCGAAGGTGCCTGATCCTGCGGCGCGCCCCCACGCGATCCTGGTCAATGCCATGGACACAGAGCCATTGGCCGCTGACCCTGTCACGGTGATTTCAGAGGCGTCCGAAGCCTTTGTCCGCGGACTTGAGGCGGTGACGCTGCTGACCGATGGGCCGACCTATCTCTGCATGGATGGACGCCAAGCGGTGCCGGGCGCTGATGTGCAAGGTGTGGAAGCGGCCTCGTTTGAGGGTCCTCACCCAGCGGGCCTTCCTGGCACGCATATTCATTTCCTAGCACCGCTTTATGGCGACCGGGTCGTCTGGACGATTGGCTATCAAGACATCATCGCGATTGGCCGCTTGATGCTAACCGGGAAGCTCGATGCGGAGCGCGTCGTTGCGATCTCCGGCCCGCTGGTGCGCCAGCCGCGTCTCGTACGCACCGTGATGGGTGCGTCGCTGACGGAGCTGACACGCGGCGAGTACGATGCCCGGGTTCCGGTGCGCGTGATCTCTGGCTCGATCTTGAGCGGCCGCAGCTCTGAGGACGAGGCCGCAGCCTTCCTGGGGCGGTATGCGAACCAAGTGAGCGTGATCGAAGAGGACAAGCAGCAGAACCCGT
>CAWUIJ010000037.1:0-22154 GCA_963922235.1 uncultured Parvularcula sp.
CTCCGACGGCGCTGACGTCCCTGCGCTCCGATCGCGCCGCACGTCGGTTCTGCGACCGGCTTGTGGAGCTTGGCGCTGTGCGCGAGCTGACGGGGCGCGAGACGTTCCGGCTTTACGGGTTATGAGCATGGCCAGCGAAAGTGGGTACCGGTTTCGCGGTTCGGCCATGCGACCAACGAGAGACTTGTGATGGCGAAGGATCACGCTGACCAAGAGCTCGACCGGGAACTGCAGGACCTGCCTGCCGACCTGCGATGGCGCGAATGGATGCGCCGGATCGAAGCCGTGCTCTTCGCCTCCGCCTCGCCCGTGCCGCGCGAAGATCTCGCGCGCGTGGTGGGGCAGAGGGCCTCGGTCGAACTGCTGATCGACGATCTGATGTCTGATCTCGAGGCGCGGGCGTTCGAGATCGCGCAGGTCGCCGGCGGCTGGATGTTCCTGACCCGGACGGCTTACGCGCCAGCAATCCGCGCTGCGGCGGATGTCAGGGACCAGCTAATCGATCTGAGCGAATTCGACGTCGCGGTCTTGGTAGCCATCGCCTATCACCAGCCGATCACACGAGATGGGCTCAAGGAGATCTTCGGCAAGGAGATCAGCCGCGACCTAATCGGTCGACTGCATACGCGCAACCTGATAGAGACCGGGCCACGGTCGCCTCGCCGCGGCGCTCCGTATACCTTCGTCACCACTGAGCAGTTCCTAATCGTCTTCGGGTTGGAGAACTTGTGCGACCTTCCCGATCGGGAGCAGTTGGAAGACGCGGGGGTTGTGGGCGAGGCGCCATAGGTCGGTTTTGGCTAACCTGATGCCGATGTTCTTGTGCGACAAGGTTCTCTGAAATCACTTTCTGGTAAGAAACTTCGAAGATTGCCGATCTTTGTTTCCTAAGCTGAGGGTAATGTCCGCATCTCCGGGGGCGCGGCTGCCGTCGCCTCAGAACACCGGCAAACAGTGGCCCAAACTTCACGTTCCAGCGCCGGATCGTCTCATAAAAAACGTCCACGGCAGGTTCCAGCATCAGCTCCTCTAACTCCCGCAGGCTCAAGTTGAAGCGGAAGTAGAGCCACACAACATTAGCGATGAACTAAGGCGATAACCGGTGGAGTTTGTAGCTGATTTTCAATGCCTGCATCGAAACCCACTATGCCTAGATCTATGAACCAACAACCTCACGCCTGTTAACATGACAACACGGCGAGAGGTGGTCTCAGGACTCTCGGGCTGGACGCTGCCCGCACATGTCGATCTGCTGTGGCGATGGCCACCGGTCAGCGCGCCCTTTGCCGAGGCGGAAACCAGCGCCAGCCGCGGGACGGTGCATGGCAATCTCAACCTGGTGACTCAGGATGGCCTGATCCGCGAGGTCACAGGGCAGGGAGGTTATCGGTTCTGATCTCTCAGGATCGAAAGGTAGCGCCACTGCTATAGCCTAACATTGCAATTTTTGATTGGACACCGGCAATTGTGGCCTGTTCCCACCCATCAGTGATCGAAGCGAAACTGCTGTGACGAACTTCTGGGATAGCCCTTGCTCTCATCGTCTAGGAAGGAATGCATCTTCTTTTGCAGAAACAAATACTTAGGGGCCTCGAAACGCTAAGTATTTCTCCAGTTGCGAGCTCGCCTCCTCGAAGAGAGCTTCCCCCAACATGGACAACGGTCGACTGGCGGGCGTCATCAGTGACATGTTCAGATAGATAGTTGGTTCGAATGGAATGAAAGCAATAC
The DNA here is from genome assembly GCA_963922235.1 of uncultured Parvularcula sp. GTDB lineage: Bacteria > Pseudomonadota > Alphaproteobacteria > Caulobacterales > Parvularculaceae > Parvularcula. Next base: position 1,732 of record CAWUIJ010000037.1, read on the forward strand.
CCGTTCGATTAGGATGTTCTTGTCGAAAGCTATAGGCCGAAAAGCTGTCACAGATGACGGCACAAAGACCCTGGGCAGTCATGTGAAGTGCAGGCCTGAATGTCTGGCATTCGAAGCGTCGGTGCAGCGTAGCACCAGCATCTTCGAATGCTCGCTTAGTGCGGATTGTTATGGAATGTTCGTTGTAAAGAAGCGCCATGGGTGTTTCTTGCAGGTCTTTTGGTCCGATGGCTTTACGATGGGCCAAGCTGCTAGCTGCAGATACCGCACACACACATGGAAATGCGAAGTGATGAGAATTAATTGTTTCGCGCGAGGCTGGGCTCTCTCCAAATCCGATATCGTAGTGTTGAGATGCAATAAGATCCGCGACGACGGGCGATGATCGTATCATCAACGACACCGTCAGTTCTGGTTTGTCTCCGAGGAAGTCACTTAGCGTTTGTGGGATGAAGTAATTTGCGGCAGCGGGGTTGCAGACAATGCGCAGATTACCCTTTGTCAGATTTCCAATTTCCTGCAGGGTTTTGATCGAGTTTGTAAGTCGATCCAGGATTAGCTGAGCTTCCTCCAAGAAGTAGTGTGCTTCCGGGCGCGGAGTCAGTCGCTTTCTCTCCCGCTCGAACAACTGAAAACCAACTTCCTCTTCCAACCCAGAAATGGTTGCGCTGATCGAAGGCTGTGTTCGGCCCATCACCCGAGCCGCCTCTGATAGAGAGCCTGTCCGCATAACTTCTACGAAGGTTCTGATCTGCCGGAACGAGAGATGTTTCGCCATATTGTGATTTCCTATATTATTCTTGGTTTTTCTAATTTGCTTGTATGTTTAACCTGTTGTCAAATCAAGGGTGCGCCCAAGCGCCACTAGGCCAGCAATCAAAGCTGGGGGGAGTAGCTTTGGAAAAGATCAACCAATACTTTCTCGCAGGATTAACCCTGCCGATTGCGCTGCCGCAACTTGCACAGGTCGTAAGGCGATGCGTCTTTCAGAGGCCGCTCCTCGGTCCAAAGGACGCAAGGCCTGACCTAACTATGTTGACAGTCTCACCAAAGACTGAACCGCACCAAATGATCTCCTGCAAGCAAGTTCTCCAGCGCGGAGTCAGCTCTTGAGTGAAAGGAAATTCATCGGAGCGGACTTTGCCATTATTGGTGGAGGCATCGTGGGCCTATCGCTGGCCTGGGGGCTCCAGTCACGTGGTCGCTCTGTCGTTGTGCTGGACGGAGACGACGGAAGTTTCCGAGCAAGCCGTGGAAACTTTGGTCTTGTATGGGTGCAGTCGAAGGGGCTGAAACAGCCCCGCTATGCCCAATGGTCGCAAGAGTCAGCAGGTCTTTGGCAAGCGTTCTCGGATGAGTTGCAAGATAACACTGGCTATCACATCGGCCTAGAGCAGAAAGGCGGTCTAAGCTTTCATTTTTCTGAAGAGAGTCTCGAAACAGCTGCCCGCAGCTATGAGCTTTTGAAGAATAAACTGGGCGGCAACTATCCCTATGAAGTCCTTGGTCACAACGCGCTCAGGCGTGAAGAGCCCGAGATTGGTCCTACCGTCTTTGGCGCGACGCTCCATCATCAAGACGGACATGCCAACCCGCTTAGGCTTCTCAAAGCGCTGGCCTCTGATGTCCGCAAGCGCGGTGGCCGTGTCTTGAACGGCAAACGGGTGGAGGACGTCCAACTTTTCAGTACGTTCCAGATCACTTGCGCCGACGGCTGTGTTGTCGAAGCAGATAAAGTCATTCTTTCTGCGGGTCTTGGCGCAGCTAAACTGGGACCAATAATGGGGTTCAAGGCTCCAATCCGGCCGCAGCGTGGACAGGTCCTGATCACAGAAAAGATGCCAAAGTTCATCCGGCGTCCTTCATTGATCGCGCGTCAAACCGATGAAGGTGGAATCCAGATCGGGGCGACCAACGAAGAGGTGGGTTTTGATGATGACGTGACGCGTGAGGGTGTAGCAAAACTCGCTGCTGACGCCATCGCGGCCTACCCAAAACTGGCAAAGGCGCAAATGATCCGCAGTTGGGGTGCTTTGCGCGTTCTCTCACCTGATGGATTGCCGATCTATCAGGAAAGCGAAACGATGCCGGGCGCATTTCTTGTGACATGCCATAGCGGCATTACTCTGGCAGCAGCCCATGCGCGTCGGCTGCCTGACTGGTTCGAACGGACCGAGGCGGCGCCTGATTTGGAGGTGTTCAGTGAGAACCGCTTTTGAACTTCTCAGCAGAAACGCGGCGGACCCAACTGTCACCGTGTTGTTCGATGGAAAGGAATACATTCTGCGTGAAGGCGAAAACCTCGCAGCCGAACTTCTTCGGATCGGTGTCAGCGTCTTAAGACAAACACCCGTATCTGGCGCACCTAGGGGACCGTTTTGTATGATGGGGGCCTGTTATGACTGCCTGATTGAACACGAAGGTGAGAAAAAGCAGGCCTGTCAGATGAACGTATTCGATGGACTGGAAGTAAGCACGATTGGATATCGTGACGATGACGAAGGTAAATCAATCGCATGACGCCGTTCGTTGACCTTGCCATTATTGGTGCTGGGCCATCAGGAATGGCCTGTGCCTCTCAGGCCGCGGAATGCGGCTTGAGCGTCATACTCATTGATGAGCAAGCTTCCGCAGGGGGCCAAATTTACCGTGATATCGAACGGGCAGCAGACACACGCGGTGACATTCTTGGGAAAGACTACGTCATTGGCAAATCATTGGTCGCTGGACTGCAGGATGAGAGAGTGAAGTTCGTCCGGGGCGCGAAGGTTTGGCAAATCGAGACCGCTTCACGTGTTACCTTTTCCGTGGAGGGTCGGTCGCAGGCCGTTCGTGCAAGACGCCTCGTGATCGCCACTGGAGCGCTTGAACGCCCCATGCCGTTGCCTGGTTGGACGCTGCCAGGTGTTCTGACAGCCGGTGCAGCACAGATCCTTCTCAAGCAATCAAGCATCGTCTGTCGTGACGCTGTTCTAGTGGGCTCTGGGCCGCTACTTTATCTAGTTGCGGCTCAGCTATGTCGTGTCGGGCGACCCCCGATTGCCATTGTCGAGACGCAGACGCTCACCGATCTTTTGCGCGCGTCACGAAATATCGGTGGTGCGCTCGTCGGATGGCGCTACCTTTTGAAAGGGCTCGGGCTTCTCCGAGAGCTACGCGCTGCCGGCGTGAGGAGATACCGCAGTGCCCGTGAGATTGAGGTTCTAGGCGATCAGTCGGTGTCAGGTATTCGATTTAGTCAGGGAAGTCAGACGCGTGAACTGCAATGCCAAACTGTCCTCCTCCATCACGGTGTCATTCCGAACACGCAAATCGCGCGGTCGCTTGACGTCACCCATCTTTGGGATGATCGTCAGGAATGCTTTCGTCCCGAAGTGGACGAATGGGGCCGCTCAAACATTGACACGATCTTTATCGCTGGCGATGGGGCCGGGATTGGCGGCGCCAAGGTGGCTGCGCTCCGGGGACAGATGGCAGCGCTGGAAATCGCCAAGGATCTCGGCTTGATCGCTGAAAGCAAACGTGCTGCCAAAGCTGACGCCGTTCGAAAAAATCTGATTAAAGAGAACGCCGCACGCCCATTCATCGACTTGGCATATCCGCCTTTCAGGGGCGCTTTGCAACCAAGTGATGATGTCATCGTCTGCCGCTGCGAAGAAGTGACCGCAGGCGAAATCCGCGGCTATGCCAAGCTCGGCTGTCTTGGGCCCAACCAGGCCAAGGCGTTTGGGCGTTCAGGCATGGGTCCATGTCAGGGGCGATACTGTGGAACAACCGTGACACGCTTGCTTGCCGACGCAAACGACCGAACACCAGACGAAACAGGCTATTTTAGGATCAGAGCACCCCTAAAACCCGTAAGTTTGGGCGAAGTTGCTGATCTTCATAACCCAGACTATGAAGAAAAAGAGGATGATCCGGCCTATTGAAGCCGACGTCCGTCAGTGCGAAGCGTCGATGCCGCATGTAGTGGTTCGGTTGCTAGGGTTGAACTGAATTAGAGGGGTATCCTCCTGCCAATCTGGTTCCAACGATGTGTTTGTCGCAGCACTCTTTCGCGAGACAGCGTCCTTCACTAGAATGAAGTGATCGGTGTCGGGCACTGCATTCCAAACCAACGATGCCCAAATTCAACCACTGATCAGCGGCCTCAGGTCGAAAGTGACAGAGCCGCAAGGCGCAGGAACCGGAACCCCACCGGTTGTGGTTTCAGCCGTTTTCAGATTGTGCCTTCGTGCCGAAGAAGTTGGGACCACACTGCTTCATTCAGTTTGTTCAAGGTCGAGGTGCGGGTGTCCTGGACCGGAAGTTGATAGATATTTTCGATAAAAACATCACAAAATACAATTTTTATTAATTTGTTACGTCAATTAAACTTCCCGGAATGCCAACAAGGAGGTCAAAATGAAGAAATCCCTCATAACTATCTGCGCACTAGGCCTGTCTGTGACTGCAGCAAGTGCACAGGAACGAACGCTCTACCTCGGTGCCTATGGCGGATCTACCGAGACTTTGATGAAGGAAAACATCATTCCGATTTGGGAAGAAAGAACCGGCGCAAGTGTCGTGTACGTTCCCGGTAAATCGACCGACACGCTTGCAAAGCTTCGTGCGCAAGAAAGCAATCAGGAACTCGATGTCGTGTTCCTCGATGACGGTCCCATGGCGCAAGCAATCGATTTTGGATACTGCGACACGGTCGATGAAGCTGCTTTTGAGAACCTCTACGAAGCGGCGCGGATGCCAGAAGGCAAGGCAATGGGTGTGGGCATCATCGCGACCGGATTTGCCTACAACGCGGAAATCTTTGTCGAAAAGGGCTGGGAGGCACCTTCTTCTTGGAACGACCTCGCTGATCCGAAATATGCTGGTATGCTTTCGGTTCCGCCCATCACGAACGGCTACGGTCTGCATGCTCTGATTGCGACAGCAATGATGAATGGCGGCGGTGTCGAAGACATTGAACCTGGCTTCCAAGCATTTGAAGACAGGATTGCCGAAAACGTCCTGGTCTTTGAGCCTTCTTCTGGCAAAATGTCCGAGCTGTTCCAAAACGGTGAGATCGCAATTTCGGTCTGGGGCAGTGGGCGTTTGAAGGCCTTAGCAGATTCAGGCTTCCCTGGTGCGTTTGCATATCCAGAAGAGGGCGGCATCAAGCTTCTCGTCGCTGCATGTCCGGTCGTCGGGTCTGACGTTCCGGAGCTCGCACAAGACTTCCTCCAGTTTATTGCCTCGCCCGAGACCCAAAGGTTGTTCGCTGTAACTAACGGCTGGGCTCCCGTGAATTCGACTGTTGAACTCACCGAAGATGAGAGCAGAGCGCTGCCGACCGGACCCGCAATCGTCGATAATCTGATCAACATCGACTACTCGATTGTCAACGCCGCCCGTGGTGATTGGACAAAAGAGTGGACGCGACGCATCGAAAACTAAAAGACTGCCAGCGCGCCGGAGCCTGTCTGGCGCGCTGGAAAATCCTAAGGGCCGGGGCTGTTAATGTCATTTTTGGTACTGAAATCCTTGCGCCGAGAATTCGGCGACTTCATTGCGGTTCGCGAGATGAGCCTCGAAATCGAGCGAGGTGAGTTTATCTCCCTGCTAGGTCCGTCTGGCTGCGGAAAGACAACGACGCTTCAGATGATTTCAGGCTTGTTGCAGCCAAGCTCGGGGCAGATCATCCTCGACGGCAACGACATCACGAATACGCCGCCCAACAAGCGCGGCCTCGGGATCGTCTTTCAAAGCTATGCTCTTTTTCCCCATATGACCGCGCTGGAAAACGTTGCATTTGGCCTTGAAATGCGGGGGATTGCGAAACCGGCACGCCTTGAGCGGGCGCGTGCAGCTTTGGATCAGGTTCGTCTGGGTCAATTTGTCGAACGCCATCCGAAAGACATGTCCGGCGGGCAAAGGCAGCGCGTCGCACTCGCCAGAGCGTTGGTTATCGAACCGCCGGTCCTGCTTCTGGATGAACCGCTGTCAAATCTCGATGCCAAACTTCGCGAGGACATGTGTATCGAACTCAGGCTGTTGCAGCAGGAAATCGGCGTAACGACGATCCTCGTGACACATGACCAGGAAGAAGCGTTGTCCATGAGCGACCGCATCGTCGTGATGCAAGAGGGCGATATCTCACAAATCGCGTCTCCGCTGGAATTGTACGAGTGGCCAAGGAATACCTTTGTCTCCGATTTTGTCGGGAAAACCAACCTGATGCGCGGGCAGGTCGCGGACCGGAACAAAGTGTCGGTGAATGGCTCGCTTCTTTCGGCCGATACGCTGAATTGCGCGCCTGACGCCGCCGTCACCGTTTCCGTGCGCCCCGAAAAGCTGCATCTGTCCGAAGAAAAGACTGGATTTCGGGTCAAGGTGGACGCCGCGATCTTCATGGGTTCGAGCTGGCTTTACCGGATCACCAGCGAGCTGGGAGAGCTTTTCGTTACGCAACCCAATACCGGCGTTGCAAACTTCAAGAAGGGTGACATCGCATATCTTAGCTGGCCCGAAGGCGCCCTTTCCCTGTTTGCGGACAATGCATGATGGCTGATCTCGCAGACAAAAGAATACCCTACTTGCTGACAGCTCCCGGCACGCTGTTCTTTGCGGCACTTCTGGGCGCGCCTTTGGTGATGACGTTCCTGCTTAGCCTGCATGCCTATGACTTCACGGCGGGCGTCTTGCCGGGATGGACGGCCCAGAATTATATCGAGGTGATCACCGACAGCTACTTCCAGAAGATCTTTGCGCGCACCTTCGGCCTTGCCCTGCTGGTGACCGTGATCTGTGTCCTGATCGGTGTGCCCGAGGCCTATGTCCTGTCACGGCTCAGCAGCAGATGGCGATCCTTCTTCCTGCTGATCGTCCTTGGCCCGCTGCTGATCTCGGTTGTTGTGCGGACCCTTGGATGGGCCCTGTTCTTTGGCGGGAATGGCATTCTAACGATGGTTTCCCAAGCCCTCGGTTTTGGTGACGCGCCTGTGAGTCTGATGTTCACCTTCACCGGAATGACGATCGCACTTGTGCATGTTCTTGTGCCGTTCATGGTCCTTGCGGTCTGGGCATCTCTGCAAAAGATCGACCCGCAAAGCGAGGATGCCGCCCTCAGCCTTGGCGCCTCCAAATTCACGGTTCTCAGCCGCATTACCCTGCCGCAAGCAATGCCGGGCATTCTGTCGGGGAGCATCATCGTCTTCGCGCTGACGGCAAGCGCGTTCGCAACGCCGGCCATTATCGGGGGCCGGCGGATGAAGGTCGTCTCGACGGCGGCCTATGACGAGTATCTCAGCACGCTGAACTGGCCCCTGGGTGCCGCCATCGTCGTGCTTTTGCTGCTCGCCAATATCGCGATCATCGTCGGCTACAACAAGCTGGTAGAGCGCCGCTTTGCCAAGGTTTTCGAATAGGACAGTAAAATGAGACAACTGGGTCTGGGCGCGCGCATCTTTCACGGTGTCTTCGTGCTGTTCATCCTGGCGCCACTGGTAATGGTGATCGCTGTTTCCTTCACCGACAAGGGCTACCTGTCTTTGCCGACAGACGGATTGTCGCTGCGCTGGTTTTACGCAATTGCCGAAAATCCCGAATTCATCGACGCGTTCTGGATGTCGGTCTGGCTTGGATTGGTTTCGGCAAGCATCGCCGTGTTGATCTCTGTCCCCGCGGCTTTGGCAATTGCGCGGCAAAGATTCATCGGGCGCGACATGATTTCCGCATTTCTGCTGTCCCCGCTGATGATCCCTCATCTGGTTCTGGGTGTTGCTTTCCTGCAATTCTTCTCGGAGATTGGGCTGGGCGGATCGTTCTACGGCCTTGCCGCGGCGCATATCGTACTGATCACGCCCTATGCACTGCGCTTGGCACTGGCTTCGGTCACCGGCATGTCCCAAGACGCAGAAGATGCGGCCCTTACTCTCGGAGCAAATAAGTTTACGGTGTTTCGCCGCATTACATTACCTCTCATTCTGCCAGGTGTTGCTGGTGGGTGGCTGTTGTCCTTCATCACCAGCTTCGACGAGCTCACGATGAGCGTGTTTGTCGCATCTCCATCAACGCAGACGCTGCCAGTCAAGATGTATCATCACATCACACAAACGATCGATCCACTGATCGCGTCTGTATCGACCGTACTGATTATCCTGACCTTTGTTGTGATGCTTATTCTGGACCGCTTCTACGGGCTCGACAAAATTTTTATAGGCAAGGGGTAAAATATGATGCTCCGGCTTTCAATGGATCGATCCGTCCCGTGCTATGATAGGACGTTCTGCATAAGGCCTTCGGTGGGTAGAAGTCCGAAAACAGGACGCCCCTCCGGTGTTTAAGACGCTTACATCTGCGACACCTCAAACTGAGGTCGCATTCGAATTTGACGGCCAAAAATTTCGCGCCCAGGTCGGCATGAGCATCGCAGCTGCATTGATTTTGAACGGCATTCAGTCGCTTCGGAACACACCGATAAGCGGTAGCAGTCGGGGGCCATACTGCATGATGGGATCCTGCTACGATTGTCTGGTTTCCGTCGATGGTTTGACTGTGCAGGGGTGTCAGACGCCAGTGACGGAGGGGCTTGTAGTGTCTCGTGTCGGCAGCTGCTATGCCATGCAAACCAACGGTGCAGAGGAAACCTATGATATCCTCTGACTTTGATATTGTCGTGATCGGTGCCGGTCCGGCAGGAACATCCGCGGCTTTGGAAGCTAAGAGCCATGGTGCGTCTGTCTGCCTCTTGGATGAACAAATGTCGGCCGGTGGACAGATCTATCGCAATGTCGAGAACGTCACGCCAGCATTGGCAAGCGTTCTGGGATCTGACTACCTCTCTGGATGCAGCTTGGTCGATGGTTTGAAGCGGTCGGCCGTCGATCATCGTTCTGGCGTTGTTGTCTGGAGCATCGAGCACGACGGAACTGTGATCTTTAGCAGGGAAAACCGGGCACGGCAGATCCGAGGTAAACACATCATCATCTCAACCGGCGCGGTTGAACGAGCGGTTCCACTTCCCGGGTGGACGCTTCCGGGGGTGATCACCGCGGGTGCCGCACAGATCATGTTAAAAAGCGATGGAATGGTCGCCGAAGATGCAGTTCTTGTTGGGTCTGGCCCTCTCCTTTATCTTGTCGCGACGCAGCTGCTTGCCGCTGGATCGCCACCGAAAGCACTGATCGAAACGCAGACCCCCAAGAATTATCTTGCCGCGTTACCGCATCTATTCAGTGCCCTGCGAAATTGGGAGCAACTGATCAAAGGGGTCGGCTTTCTGGCGGAGTTGAAGCGTGCAAAGGTGCTGCGCTTCACGGGAGCAACGGACATCGAAATTCAAGGGAACGACGTCGCCGAAGCGGTGACGTTCCATGCAAGTGGGCGAGCACACCAGATCGCAACTGACAAAGTACTGCTGCATCAAGGCGTCGTTCCAAATACACAGATCAGCCGCGTACTGAACTTGGAACATCGCTATGATCGTGATCAGCGCTGCTTTTGTCCTGTGATTGACGAATTTGGACAAACTTCGGATCCCCGCTTCTCGATCGCAGGGGACGGAGCCGTGATCGGCGGTGCAAAAGTTGCAGGTCTGTCGGGCAAGATTGCGGCCATAAACGCTGTGTACCGGATCGGTCGAATCGACAAGACGGCGCGGGATCAGGCAGCGAGGCCGTTGTTTAGGAAACGACGGAAAGAAAGGGCCATTCGACGTTTTCTTGATGTTCTGTATGCCCCGCCTGCGTTCCTCTTCAACCCAGCAGACAATACTATTGTGTGCCGTTGTGAAGAGGTTCGGGCAGGAGAGATCCGTCAATGGGCAGCTTTGGGAGTCTCGACGCCAAATCAAATGAAGGTCCACAGCCGTTGTGGTATGGGACCATGTCAGAGCCGCAACTGCGGCCTTATTGTCACGGAATTGTTAGTGAAAGAGACCTGTTCCACGCAGGAGGCCGTCGGTGCGTTTCGCATCCGCGCGCCCCTCAAACCCATTGCCCTGTCCGAGATGGCCCGACTGATGGAAACTATCTATGAGGTACGACAACAATGATCGAACGACTCCATACGACGGAGAAGCTAAGCAGAATCGTCAAGCACAATGGCGTGGCTTATCTCTGTGGTCAGGTCGGAGATGGCGCGACCGTTGCCGAACAAACGCAGGATTGCCTCGGGCGCGTCGATCGATTGCTAGGTGAAGCGGGTTCTTCGCGGGAACGCATTCTGCAAGCTATTGTCTGGCTTGCAGATATCAAAGATATTTCTGAAATGAATGCGGTTTGGAACGCTTGGATCCCAGCGGGTCATACGCCAGCGCGCGCTTGTGGTGAAGCCCGACTGGCGCGGCAAGAGTTGAAGGTGGAGATTATCGTCACGGCGGCGTGTGACTAAAGATCCTGAAAGCAATGGCCAAGCCGGCGCATCCAATTCCAAGCCGCATCGCGTACAAATCACGGCACACCCCAACGCCCGAAATGGTCCAAAGGGCTGGAGGCAAATCATGAGAGTAGAGACACAAGCAAAAAGCGCAGACACGATTGTCATAGGTGGTGGTCTTCATGGTTGCTCTGCAGCGTTGCATCTTGCGATGCGTGGTATGAAGGTGCTGGTTATCGAAAAGGATCGCGTAGGGCGACATGCATCCAGCGCCAACGCAGGTGGTGTGCGCCGGCTGGGGCGGGCCCTGCCGGAAGTCCCCCTTGCCGTTGCTTCCGCGACGATGTGGCAAAACATCGAAGACCTAGTCGACGACAATTGCGGGTTTGTTTCGACCTATCAGGTCAAACTCGCTCTCACGGAAACCCATATGAAAGAACTGCGCGACCGAGCTGCAAAAGTGCGGGCGATTGGTTTCGATCATGAAGAAATCATCGACCAGAAAACCCTTCGAGACCTTGTCCCTGCCGTATCACCGGAATGTATCGGGGCAATGGCCGTCGAGGGCGACGGCTTTGCCAATCCGTTTCAAACGATCAAGGCCTTTTCCAGGACATGTGAACAACTGGGCGTCGTCTTCCAACAAGGCAACGGTGTCGTGAAAATAGAGCAGGTTGGCGAAGACTGGGAGGTCACGACAGCAGAGGGCCGGTTCACAGCAGCCAATCTGGTCAATTGCGCCGGAGCGTGGGGAGCAAAGATTGCGGCAATGGCTGGCGATGATCTTCCTCTGCAAGTCAAGGCGCCCATGCTGATGATAACAGAAAAGATGCCACTCTTCATGCGTTGCGTCGCAGGCGCACAAGGCAGCCCTTTTTCTTTCAAACAGTTTACAAACGGGACCGTCCTGATTGGCGGCGGTCATGTGGGAACCGCGTTTCCAGAGGAGGACAGGACAGAGCTCAATTATAAGGGTCTCGCCCTAAATGCAGCTCTAGCTGAAAAGTACTTTCCAATCATGCGAACCGCGAAAATCGTGCGGTTCTGGGCCGGTATCGAAGGGTACATGCCCGACGCGATCCCTGTCATCGGCAAAGGTTGCGCGAGCAATATGGTCCACAGCTTCGGATATTCGGCGCATGGTTATCAGCTCGGCCCCATCTGTGGAAAGATTGTGAGCGAGCTGGTGCTGGATAATGAGACGACCTTGCCGATTTCTGAATTCAGTCCAAAGAGGTTTTCAATGTCGACGGCTGCTTAGCAATTGTATCTTTGTCAGGACGTCGTGGGAGCCTATTGTTGGTGGTGTTTGGGTAAGGCATTGGTGACGGTTTCCAACTTTCCGGCGATGGCTGCGCTGCCAGTCTGGAGGTCGGCAAGCTGATGGTCGAAGTCAGTCGCCAAATGTCGGCTTTGGCAGATAATCAACATATCCTGCCTGCACCAATGCGTGAAATGCTGTTCGGACTTTTCGTGGAATGCTCACTTTGGTTTGAAAGCCTATTCGCGCGTATTCTTCCATGCGTGCAAAGTCACCGACCATCTCCCAGATCAAGGAACGCATGTCATGGTGCGGTATCGGTTGCTCTTCAAAGTTGAGTTTGGGAGCCGTGACGCAAACACTGACGCTTGGCCAATGAGTCGCCGCAGTTGCCAATGCTCTTTGACATTCCCCCGCGATTAGGGCCGGTTTGAAATGGTGGCTGCCGAAGATGGTGTGTTGACGAAAAGTCAGATCGAGAAAATTGCCAAGGAACCAAGCGATGTGCGTGCTGTGGAGATGGCCGTCGACGCAGTTATGGCGCAATTGGACAAGTTGGAGGCGCATCATGAACGGCCCCACGTGGTCATGGTTTCGCTCCCTGTCAAGCTGATCGAACGAGTCTGGAGGAACGAGGAGGCGCGCGATGACAAACTCATTGAGGACGATGCGGCCAAGGTGAAAGCTGGTAGGGAAACCCCTCCAAACTTCCGCGGCTTGCTCGAGGCCAGAGCGATGAATCTCAGATTATCAATTCAGATTGTCTCGGAGGATGTCATCAACCCCGATGCCAAGATCCCTCGCAAGATCAAGGAGAACTCTGACCGCCAAACCCAAGATCGAGCTGACCTCGCATGGAACCTTATGACGACGCTCTACTACAAGGGCAGCGGCAAGGTGCCCTGGCGCAGATTGCCGGAAGAAGGCGAGTTCACCGCCGGTTACATTGGCATCAGCTTTTTCAAGGATGCCGAGACCGACGATATATGGACCAGCGCTGCACAGATGTTCGATGAGCGGGGAAGAGGGTTCATTCTTAGAGGTGGTCCTGCGCAGTCAGAGTCGCGCGGTCGCCACCCGTTCCTCACCATCGACGAGGCAGGTGTGGAACTGCGCGATCTCGTTTGGGTTCACGAGAGTTATTCGGTCAAAGTGCTGCGCGATGGCGACTTCCCTGTCCTCCGTGGCACCTTCGTTGAGTTGGATGGAAATGGACTGCTCTATACCAACGGCAGCATTCCCTACTATAGGACCTATCCCGGCCTCTATGTCCCGAACCCCGTGTTGCTCTGTCCGCAACCGCAAAGCGAGAGCACGATCGAACAGATTGCGAAGGAAGTTTTCAGCCTCACGAAGGTGAACTGGAACTCGACTCAAATGAACCAGCGGCTGCCGATCCCAATACGAGCGGCGCGGAAGGTGGGCGATGTACTTAGATATGTTCCCGAGGGCCAGAAAGTTAGCAGTGACTATCGCAAGTATATATGATTGGATTACCGGACTAAACGCGGACCATACAGCACGGTTATGCCGAAAGAGAAAAATCATGTATGTTAGTCCGCATTAAGCACGGATTATTAAGCATGATTCAAAAATCACGCAGAAGCTTGGCCGACTATCTGACGGAGCTTCAGTCGCAAGGGCGCATCGTCTTTGCGGCAGAGGATGCGGTTCATACTCTCGGAACCAATCGTGGCGCTTTTCTGGATGCGGCTCAACGCCTGCAGCGTCAAGGGAAGTTGATTGTCCGTCGTCAGGGATTTTGGGACAGATGGCTGCGTGATCTAAGAGAGGGTCAGGCTCATCTGTCTGGTTTGATTATGCGGCGGATTTGCGGTGAATCAAACGTCGCGTTTCGATGGTCTTTCGTTTGATCCTTTCTCTTTGTTGCAGGATGGTTTGGCCACGCCCGAAGTAGACGTCGGCGGGTGTGAGGTTCTGCAAGCTCTCGTGGTAGCGCCGGTGGTTATAGTGATCGACGAAGGCGTCGATCCGCTGTCGGAGGTCGCCTGGCAGGTAGTAGTTTTCCAGCAGAATGCGGTTCTTTAGCGTTTGGTGCCACCGCTCGATCTTGCCCTGGGTCCGTGGGTGGTATGGCGCACCTCGAACATGGCCCATCTTCTGATCATCCAGCCAATCGGCCAGTTCACCAGAGATGTAACTCGACCCGTTATCCGAGAGTAGGCGCGGCTTGTGCAGCACTGTTGCTTGATCACACCCTGAAGCCTGCAGCGCGAGGTCGAGCGTGTCGGTCACATCCTCGGTTTTCATCGTTGTGCAGAGTTTCCATGCGATGATGTAACGGCTGTAGTCGTCGAGGATCGTCGATAGGTAGAACCAGCCCCAGCCGATGACCTTCAGATAGGTGAAGTCTGTCTGCCAGAGCTGGTTCGGCCGTGTGGTCTTGTCGTGGAACTCGTCAGCGGCGGACAGCACCACATAGGCTGGGCTGGTGATCAGGTCATGGGACTTGAGAATGCGATAAACCGAAGCCTCTGACACAAAGTACTTTTCTGTGTCGGTGAACTGAACCGCGAGCTCACGCGGCGACAGATCGCGTTCCTTCAGCGCCAGGTTCTTGATCTTCTCACGAACCGGCTCGGGAATGCGCTTCCAGACCCGCGATGGCTTGGGACTGCGATCCTCAAGCGCCTCGGGACCACCCGACAGATACCGGTCATACCAGCGATAGAAGGTGGTCCTGGGGATACCCAGCTTGTCCAGGGTGCGCCTGGTCGGCAGGTGCGACCCTTCGACGAGGCGGATGACCTCCAGTTTCTCAGATGCGGGATATCTCATTCGTCGTCGCCCCCATCCGCGATCATGCTTTTTTTGAGCAGCCGCAGTTCCAGCGCCTGTTCGGCCACAACTTCCTTCAGATCGCGTGCTTCACGGCGCAGGTCTTTGACCTCGCTCGACGTCGCTGCACGCGCGGTGTCACCGGCAAGGCGTGTCTTACCGGCTTCGAGGAACTCCTTGGACCAGCTGTCGTAGAGGCTCTGGGCAATACCCTCTCGGCGACACAGCTCGGCAATGCTGTCCTCGCCCTTCAGGCCGCCCAGCACGATCTTGATCTTCTCTTCTGCCGAATACTGCTTGCGCGTGGCGCGGCGGATGTCTTTGACGACCTTCTCACCGTGGCTCTTGCGTGTTCCGGGTTTCTGTCTCATCTCCACTCCTTGGTGGTTACGATGTGCCAGAAACCCTCTCTTATCAAATTACCCTAAACTGTCCCATTGGCGCTGACGTCAGACATGGGCTTGCTGTGGATGCCGAGTTGCGTCCATGTCCAGACCTCGAAAATCTCTTCCAGAGTTCCGATGCCACCTGGAAGTGCGATGAAGGCATCGGATAACTCTGCCATCTGCAGTTTGCGTTCATGCATTGATCCGACGATTTTCATATCATTGAGCCGAGGATGCGCAAGCTCCAGTGAGGCAAGATTTTCTGGTAGGACTCCGACGACTTCGCCGTTGTGGCGCAGCGCAGCGTCTGCCAATTGGCCCATCAGTCCAGCGACGGCACCTCCATAAACAAGGCGTAGCCCGTTCTGGGCTAGATATGTCCCCAGCTGGCTTGCTGCTTTGGTCTATGCTTCGTTTTTCCCGGATGTCGCACCGGTAAACACACAAACTGTTTTGAGCACGTTAGCCTCCCCATAAAGCAGCAGCATTCAGACGGGACGCGCACCCGGCCGAATGTCTCAGACAACTTTGTTCCAAAATGATGTGTGAGGCGCCAGAGGACGTTTGGTCTGAAAATCCGAACAAAAGACCGGAATGTTTGAACAGTCTTTTCCGTCTCAGTCAGTAAATTGCAGATCAGGTTCGACAACAGTTTGTGCGAGGGCAATGCATCATGGGAATGTTATTGAACGGTCGCTGGAGCCATGAAGATCGGACAATTCAAAACGGATCATACGTTCGCCCGACGTCAACTTTCGCACGAGCCCTCGATGCGCGAACGATCGGCGCGATCGCAAAAGAGCCGGGCAGGTTTCATCTGGTTGCTTCGCTGTCGTGCCCTTGGTCCCATCGCTCTACACTGACACGGGCGATCAAGTGTCTTGACGCCCAGGTCCCTCTGCACATCGCCGGTGGTCCCCGCACAGAAGGTTATAGGCTTGGTACGCCGGAGCGACCGTGGAAAGTCCCCGGGTCGGATGTCGAAATCGAACACCTCCACGAACTCTATCGGTTGGCTGACCCCATATACACTGGTCGCGCGTCTGTCGCGCTTTTGTGGGATGCTGAGCAGCGGGTCATAGTGTCAAACGAGTCGGTTCACATCCTGCGCGGTTTGGATGCGGTCGCGGTTGCGGATCGTCAGGATTGGACACTGCGCCCGGATCGCCTTGCCAGTGAAATCGATGAAACATCTGACTGGATCCAAAGAATGCTGAACAACGGGGTGTATCGCGCTGGTAAGGCGCGGCGGCAGGATGTTTATGACGCTGCGGTCGACGACGTCTTTGAGACGCTTTACCAATTGGATAAAAGGCTGAGCAAGTCACGGTTCCTGCACGGCTCTATCCTCACCGAGAGCGACCTTCGCCTTTGGCCGACTTTGGCGAGATTCGATGCGGTCTATCACGGTCATTTCAAATGCGCGCGCAGACGGCTGACGGACTATGACCACCTTTGGGCCTATGCCAGAGACGTGCTTATGTGGCCTGGTGTCCGTGCCACATTCAATGAGCCCGCGATCAGGGCGGCCTATTATGGCGAGGATCGGGATCTCAACCCCTTCGGTATCGTGGCAACGGCGCCAATGGTCGACTGGAGCACGCCGCATCACCGAGACGGCTTGGGTCAGCGTTCGGTCAGCTTGCGGAGCGGTGACGTGGTGCCGCTCCAATGATTGGGTCCATCGCAGTCGTTCTCTTTGCCGCGGCGATCACACCAGGACCAAACAATCTTGTCGTGATGTCAGCGGCAGCAAGGGGAGGGCTGACCGGCGCGGCCGCGCCAATTGTCGGTATTGTCACAGGCACGCTGGTATTGGTCCTTGCCGTGCAACTGGGGTTGAACGCCGTTTTGGCGCAATTGCCCGAGTCTGTGCATGTCTTTCGTGTTTTGGCGGCGGGTCTGCTGTTCTACATAGGCGTCCGGATTGTGCTGAGTGGATGGGCATACAAAAGTGGCTCTCTGAAAGACGAGGGGCGGGGTCTTCCTTTGGAGAGCATGAAGCTGCTCTTGGCAATGCTTGCGCTTCAGATCGTGAACCCAAAGACATGGGTCCTCGCCGCGACCGTCGGGACCACATATGCCGCTCAGGAAAGCGGCTCTATCGTGACGCTCGCCGCGCTCACAATTGCGATCCCCAGTCTGTGCCTCGCCGTTTGGGCTGCCGGTGGGCTGGTACTGGCACCTTTGATGGAACGGACGATCCCCCGACGTGTGTTTGCTGTTTGCGCGGGTGGGACTTTGATTGGCTTTGCGGGGCTACTTATTCAATCTGGCTCATAGTGCGTTTTGGGCAACCTGCCTTCGTAAGCACTCCAAATGCTATCTGTGTCATATGCGAGACCGCAGGCCTCTTCTCTCCAAACGTGCTTTCACGGGCTGTTATCTGGTGGAGGAAACTGACTGCGCAGCCACTCGATAACCTTCCGCACGGGTTTGCGTGGCTCGGTCTGCCCCGCCGTTATCAGCCAAACAGATTTCTCTAGCGGGACAGACTTGCCTTCCTCGATTACAACCAAGGTACCTGTTTCGAGACTTTCCATAGCAAGTGAACGGCGAGTGAGGGCGACGCCCATGCCGCGTTCGGCCGCTCTGAGGACAAGGTCACCTGAGGTATAGCGTGGGCCTGCGTCATAGGATTGCGGCAAACCTCCAAAGCTTTCTTGCCATCTGTCCCAACCGGCGTTTGGATCGCGATCATGCAGGAGCTGGGACTTTGCGAGTTGAAACCGACCACGGACCGATTTTTGGAATTTGGGTGAAACAACAGCGATTAGCGCGTCATCGGCAAGCGGTTCACAAGCAAAGCCGTCCCATGGGCCGTTGCCCAACCGCACCGCAAGATCCGATTGCAACTGTCCTGGCCGTGCGACCCGTTGATCAATCGTGACCGAAAGCTCGATCCAAGGCATTTTTTCCTCGAAGTCGCCCAGTCGGGGAAATAACCACCGCGTGGCAAAGCTGGGTGTTGTTTCAAGAACAACGGACGATCGGCCTTTGATCCGCCTGACACTGTCAAGGGTTCGGTCCAGATCCTTGATGGCTTTCAGCGCGGCCCTGCCAACCTTTTCGCCTTCGTCGGTGAAGGTCAGGACGCGCCTCCCATCGACGCGCTCGACAAGGTGAACATCAAGGAAAGCTTCGAGTTCACTCAGTGACCGGCTGACAGCGGAGTGGGCAACGCCAAGGACCCGTGAAGCAGCGCGCACACCCCCGGTTTCATAGATCGCGGCATAGGCCCGCAAGAGGTTAAGTGGGGTTTTTTGCATGGTCTCTATTTCAGACCACAAAGCAGTATCAGTAGTCCAGAAAAGTCTGATCAATCTGCTAGCGTTTCTTCATAGAAGAAAGGGAAGCTAAATGATCGAATTACGTGAACGCTTCAGCCCGAAGGCCTTTGACCGAAGCCTCATTGAAACCAGCGACCTGACAGCAATCATGGAAGCGGCGGCATGGGCCCCGTCCGCCTACAACGAACAGCCGTGGCAGTTTTATGTGGCGCTGCGTCAGGATAATGCGGCGTTTGAAAGCTTCCTTGGCATCCTGACCGAGAGCAATCAGGTTTGGGCAAAGAACGCATCTGCTTTGGTATTCAGTGTCGCCAGACGAGAGCGTGCGCGAGATGGTCTGAAGAACGACTATGCCTTCTACGATACGGGACAGGCGGTCGCACATTTGACCGTCGCGGCATTGGGCCGGGGGCTTCAACTGCACCAAATGCAGGGCTTTGTCGTTGCAGAGTGTCGGCGGTTGCTGCAGCTACCCACCGGTGTCGACCCTGTCACGGCCTTTGCTATCGGACGCCCTGGTCCCGATCAGAGCCGTGACATGCCGCATCGGGTGCGGAAGGATGTCAGGGAGGTGTTTGTCGTTTATGGCAGCCCAGTTTCCTAGGCATTCGTCGCCCTTTGCATCACGATCCAAAGGTTCTGCATTGATGTCCTGACCTGACACGAGCCGCGGACCGTGGTCGATGTAGAGGAATGCTGCTTCGCAGTTGACAGCCGCGACAGGGGTAGTTAAACGATTAACTGTAAAACGTTAAACAGAACGTTTTGCTGGGAGGACAATGAAACGGATTTCGATAAAAGACGTCGCGGAAGCGGCCGGGGTTTCTACAGCTACCGTGAGCAACGTGTTCAGCGGGAAGAAGCCAGTGAACGTTGAGCTTGCCGCTAGAGTTCGCGATGTCGCTGATAAGCTTGGTTACACGGTCAACAAAGCGGCTTCCCAGTTGCGTAGCGGACGCAATTCCGTTGTTTGCATGCTTGTTCCCGACCTTGCAGATCCGTTTTTCACATCCATCATCACCGAGATCGAGCATCGCGCTCGAGCTGACGGTTATGAGATCATTGTTGGGAACTCTGACGATACTCCCGAAATCGAGGCGGGCCGCCTGAACGCGCTTCTAGCGTGGGAGCCTGCGGGGGCAATTGTGATACCTTGTACCGATCAGCTCCCACAACAGTTGACAGCAAAGACGGCCCCGCCTTGCGTGCTTGTTGATCGTGTTGCCAATTTCGGTGTCGTCGACACCGTCACAATCGACAACATCGGTGCTGGTGAAAGCATCGGCGTGTATCTGGGGAAAAGCGGGCATAAGAACGTGCTCATCGCGGCGTCAGATCTCGCGATCCACCCAATCCGTCAGCGCGCTGATGGTGTGACGCTTGGGCTGAAACGCTATGGTGGCGAGGCCAAGACTGTACAGTTGGGTGCCGATCCAGAGGTCGGTGCTGACCTTCTATCCGCCTGGTTTGACGACAATACGGCCCCGACTGCGATCTGTGCGACGACTGACATGACAACGCTCGCTGTGTTGCGCTTTCTGGCCGACCGTCAAATTGACCTGCCGTTCGGTGTTTCGGTGGTGGGTTTTGATGATTACGCGTGGATGTCTGCGCGTCGCACCAAGCTGACAGCGATACGACAACCGGTCGAAGAGATCGCCGAGGCGGTCTGGTCGCAACTGCTCAAACGGATCAACGGGGAAAGTGGACCCGTCGTGAATACCGTTCTTGAAACCGAGTTGCTGATCCGAGACTCGGTCAAGTCAATCAGCGCCCAGGGGGAAAAGGGCGGAGGAGGAGAAATATTGGATATCAAGGGAGCTTTGGGCCGAAGCTAGCGACATAGTGCCAGTGAAAGAGACCACCAGCTAAAGGCGGTCAGAACGGTCCATCACCACAATGATCAGTTTCGAACGTCGCAGCATCCTCTGCGGCGAACGGGAGAGGCGCGCCTAGCGCCAAGACAGGTTCATCGAACCAGAACAATAAAGACTCGGAGGATACTATGAAAAACATCTACAAAAGCACCTGCGCTTTTGCCCTGGCCAGTGCTGCTATGGCAGGTGCGGCCGTCGCGGACGGCCATGGCACGGATTGGGCGGCAGAGTTGGGGGATCATACAGGCGTCGATCTGCGCATCCAGTTGATCAACGACCCTTTCACAAATGCGCTCGGCGAGATCATGACGGACTTTGAAGCCGTCACTGGCGCAAACGTGAGCAAGGATGATCTGGGCTATGGTGGCCTGTATGAAAAGCAAATCCTGAACTGCAGTCAGAGGGACGACACATACGACGTTCTGTTCATTGATGGCATCTGGGTTGGTGAGTTTGC
>CAWUIJ010000038.1:0-21944 GCA_963922235.1 uncultured Parvularcula sp.
GAGTTGCCTGGCGTGTGGATGTGATTGATTTTCTCAAGCTCAGGGTACTTCTGAAGCGCGATCTTGTCGAAACCAGGCATCATTTCGCCCATGCCTTGGAAGGATGGGCCGAGAGCACCAAGGCTCTGCATGTTGGCTTCGGGGCGGATCGTTTCGTCATAGCTCAGAACATCAAGCCCGATCACGTCTTTGACAGGCACCACGGACTTAGCAAAGCGGCCCTCATCCCAAGACTGTTTGGAGCGGCGATGGCTTTCCACCGCATACGCATCAGCGTCATCGCGGCTGATGCCGTACTTTGTCGCGATGATGTCTGCTGAGATGCCTTGTGGGACAATATAGTTTTTGAAATTGACCGCGGGGTCGACCATCATAGCGCCACCGTCAGAACCCATAGGGACGCGGCTCATCGCTTCAACACCGCCGCCGATGGCCATATCAGCTTCGCCCGACATCACTTTCGCAGCGGCCATGTTGGTCGCCTCGAGAGCAGAGGCGCAAAAACGGTTGATCTGAACGCCAGCCGTGGTCTGGGCGTAGTCAGCCTGCAAGATCGACGTCCGCGCAATGTCTGCACCTTGTTCGCCGACGGGCGAGACGCAACCAAAGACCACGTCATCGACGTAACGGGTGTCGAGTTCGTTGCGATCGCGGATCGCTTCGAGGACCTGCGCACCGAGATGAACCGGTGTGATTTCATGCAGGCTGCCATCGGATTTGCCTTTGCCGCGCGGCGTACGAACCGCGTCGTAGATGAAGGCCTCTGTCATGGGACTTCTCCTCATTGCTGTTTTGCCAATCCCGATACATGGTCATTGCGCCCCTGACCAGCAGGGCATGGCATCACAGTTGTGAGGCGCGGTGGACGCGGCTAGGAGCCGAGCTCCCGCAGGCCAAAAGCCCCGGAACGGCGGGGGTGTAGCTCAATTGGTTAGAGCTGGCGGCTCATAACCGCTAGGTTGGGGGTTCGAGTCCCTCCGCCCCTACCAACTTTTATCTCAGTTTTTCCTCCCATTGCGACGACCCCCGAACTGCGCGTTTTTTATCGGATATTTTTAAGGGGAACGGCTTTGACCAAGCATATAGTGGCGGGAATGGCGGCATTTTTTGCCGGGGGCACGGTTGCGCAGGCCGCTGAAATCAGTGCGACGTTCGACTCAGGAGCGGAAGGCTTCCGGGTTTCGGGCGGCTTCACGAAATACATCTCTGTGAGCGGCAATCCCGGTGGCCACCTTATGCTCACCGACAACAGTGGCTCCGACATGGAGCTGATCCTGCCGTCGGAGTTTATCGTACCCCTTTCGCTCGGCGACAGTTTGTCTTTCGATGCGCGAGAGAATTCTAATCCGGGTGGGAACTCCGCGAGTTTTGGGAAGGTGACCATAACCGGTAACGGCAGAAGCCTGACGTCGGACTTTTTTTCCGGCAACCTCTCGAGCGATTGGACCACCGTCGATGTCAGTTTCGATGCGCAAAGCTGGAACACCACTGACCAAATTTTGTCAGGTATCCTCAGCGATCTGAGCAGCATCGTGATCAATATCGACAGCGGCAATCGTGATTCTGAGATCGTCCAGGTCGACAGTGTCATTTTGACTGTCGCTGATGAGCCAGTGCCAAATCCAGCGGCCGCTTTGCTATTCGCGCCGGTCGCTGCCTTCCTGATCATGCGTCGCCGCAGCGGGCCACGCGCTTAGTTGGCAAGCACTCTGTGAACGGCAGTTCGTGCACGAAGTGCATTGGCCTGCGCCACCACTGCATCGTTTTGTGTGCTCAGCGCCGTGCGCTGAGCATCAAGCAATGAGAGAAGGCTATCTGCCCCTTCGCGATAGCGCGCCTGTGAAAGCTCCAAGGCCCTGAGGGCAGACACCTCGGCTTCGCTCAGGAGCTGCGCGCGTTTCACGGCGCCATCATAAAGGGCAAGGCTTTCGTCAGTCTCAGTCAGCGCCGCAAGTACAGTTCGTTCGTACTCCGCAAGCGCAGCTTCAGCCTCCGCCTTCGCTGCTGCCCGCTCCTTCAGGAGTGTGGGAAAAGAAAGAATGTTCCAACTGATCGACGGGCCAGCCGCGTAGCCAAAGGCTGACTCCGTACCAAGATCACCGAACTCAAGCGCGGTGAGGCTAGCATTCCCGGTGAGTGTGACCGACGGAAACAGCTCCGCGACCTCGACACCCACATCGTAAGTCTCAGCAGCTAGGCCCCGTTCGGCAGCGCGCACATCAGGCCGACGGCGGAGCATGTCTTCAGGTGCATCGAGCGCCACAGTCTCGTCGATCGTCGGCATCGGCGGTGCACCGTCCTCTGACAGCAATTCAGGAAAACGCTCGAGGAACTCCGGCACTGTCATCGCCGTCAAGAGCGATAGCGAGGCAAGTGTCTGAGCGATCGCGGCCTCAATTTCCATCACGCCAGCCTCGACAGTGAGCACCTGCGCTCTTTGTCGTGAGGCGTCGATTTCGGGCGCCTCGCCGAAGGCGACGAGCTTTTCAGTGAGTTCCAATGTCTCTTGCTGCGCCTTCAGGTTTTCCAACGCGACGTCACGCCTGTTCAAAGCCTCAACAAGCAGAATGAAGTCGTCGACGGCCTGAGCCGTCACAAGCCTCATCGTATCATCGAGAAGTTCTTCTTGCTGGGATTGGCGACTGCCCGCCGCCTGAGCCTGACGCCGCAGCCGTCCAAAGACGTCGATCTCCCAACTTGCGTTCGAAGCGGCATCATAGGTGTTGAATTCTGGCCCCGAGCTGTCCTCGACTTCGCCGCTGCCCCCAGCGCCTGCAAAGCCAGCAAAGTTGGCCTGGGCCGCGCGTTGGCGCGTGAACCCAAAGCTGGTTGTACCCTGCGGCAATAAGGCACGCCGAGCAGCGCCCGAGCGCGCCTGAGCCGCCTCCAGCTGATGAAAGGCGACCTTCAGATCACGGTTTTCCTGGCGGGCAATTTCGACAATCTCGCCAATCCTTGGGTCAGAAAAGGCCAACCACCACGTGTCCAGCTCAACAGACTCCTGGATCTCGAACACATCGCGGTCCGAAACCGAATAGCTTTCCTGCCGATCAGCGACGTCGGGCTCACTGTATCGTGGACCAACCGTCACACATCCCGGGAGAGACAAAAGAGTCAGAATGATTAAGTGCTTTCGCACGTGCGAACCTCGCCTTTACGATCGTCCTAACATGGCCGTGATAAGGTAGAGTTTCCAATGGGGATAGTGACGCTGTGATCGAAGACTTGGAAACGCAGGATAAATCCCGCCGCTGGCTAGCGCTTGCCGCAGGATGTCTGGTGATCGCATGGGTCATCAATGCAAGCGCAGGCCGTCTGTTTGCAGCTGAAAGCGCGCGCACCGAACCTCTCACCGATACCCTTCCCCTGGTTGAGCTCACGGAAATCCGGCCTGTCGACCAGGTTTTCACAGTCGAAGAAGAAGGTTTTCTCCGCCCTCGCGCAGAAGTGAGCGTGGTGCCAGAGATCGCCGGCAAGGTGATCGAGGTCGCGGACCAGTTCGAACCTGGCGGGCGTTTTGCTGCTGGCGACCTTCTCTACCGCATCGATCCCACGACATTCGAAGCTGATCTCCTGCGCGCTGAAGCCGATGTGGCCTCGGCCGAAGCGACCCTGCGCAGCTCGCAAGCCGAATACGCCAGGCAACAGCGCCTTGCGGACATTGGCGCCTCATCCGCAAGCAGTTTGGATCAAGCGCGCAGCAATCTCGCCAGTGCCAGGGCCCAAGTGAAGCAAGCCGAAGCTGCCTTCATCAGTGCCCAAAAGAATCTCACAGATACCGAAGTCCGCGCGCCTTTCGACGCATCAGTCATCGATGAGGACATCGCCCTGGGCGATTACGTGCAGCCCGGACAAAGCACCGCGACCATTTTTGATGTCAGCTCGGGAGAGATCATCCTCGACCTCCTTCCGATTGACGCACGCGCGGTGAGAGCTGCCGCCAATGACGTTGACGGACCCCTTCCCGTCACCATTGAACCGACGGACGCTAGTGCGAGCACGGCCAAATTGACTGGTTACATCAAGCGCTTCGGGAACTCGGTCGATCTCGTGACTCGCACCGTGCCCGTGGTGGTCGAAGTCCCCGGCGCTTTTACAAGCGAGCTGGGACAAGTGGCGTACGCGAATGACTTCATGCATGTCACAATGCCCGCGCGTTCAGAAGAGACACTCTACGCGACGGCCTCGGGCGTTATTCGCCAAGCCCAGTTTCTTTGGCTCCTTGATGCCGATAGCCGGCTCATTGCTGTCCCGGCGACCCCCGTTGATCGGGAAGACGGCATGGTGATCTTCCGCTCACCGAGCGACCTCGATGGCCGGGAAGCTGTGCTCACCGCCCTGACAGAAGAAACCGAGGGCGCGGTGGTTAAGGTTGTCACCGCCTCCGGCGGATCAGAGGCTGAGACACTGCAATGAACCGCTCGATCCGTTGGTTTGTTGACAGCCGCGTCGCAGCCAACCTCCTTGCCTTCTTCTTGATCTTCGCGGGGCTGTTCTCAGCCACCACGCTGACCATTCGGCTTTTCCCAGGAACCGTGTCCTACGCGATTTCCGTCGTGGTGCCCTATCCTGGCGCCTCGCCTGAAGAGGTCGAAGAAGGCATCGTTGAGCCGATCGAGGAACAAATCGAAGGCATCGAAGACGTCCGCGAGATCGATGCCACAGCGGCCGAGAACCAAGCCAGCATCATCGTCAACCTCGATTTTGGTGCTGACACCGACGAATTGACAAACGAGGTCCGCAGCGCCGTCAATCAGATCACGGTCTTCCCGGAGGAGGCTGAAGAACCGCGCGTCTCGGAGATCGACCAGGACGAGAAGATCGCACAGGTTCTTGTCTACGGCCCGATCGAGGCCATGGACCTCAAAAAAGCCGCCAACGACGTCCGGGATCGCATGCTGAATTACGACTCGATGAGCCGTGTCGTGGTTGAGGGCATTCCGGACTATCTCATCGATATCGAGGTGCCTTCGGCTCGCTTGGAAGCGCTTGGCCTCTCGCTCAATCAAATTGCCGGCCTGATCAGCGAACGCTCACTTGAGCTGTCGGGCGGCGAGATTGAGGGCCGAGAACAGCGCCTTCTCGTTCGGACGCTTGGCGAGGCTGAATTCGGTGAAGAGTTTGGCTCGATCAGCCTTCTGACCTCCGCTGCTGGTTCACCAACGATCCTCTCGGAAATCGCATCTATTGATGATGGTCTTTCCGATGACCCTGTCTTCACGCGGTACAATCAGCAGCCGGCGGTCGTCCTCAATATCTACCGGATCGGCGACGAGCAGACCTTTCAAATCATTGATGACATCAAAGAGGTGATCGCGACCTCAGACACCTTCCTTCCTCGGAACGTGCAGCTGGAGCTCTTCGACGATAACTCGAAGGGCCTTCAGGACCGGATTGGCCTTCTCGTTCGGAATGCCATCCTCGGCTTCATTCTTATTCTCGCGCTGCTTCTACTGTTTCTCGACGTCCGGGTCGCTTTCTGGGTCGGTGTCGGCGTGGCCATCAGCTTTGTCGGTACTTTCATCCCGATGCAGATGGCAGGCATCACGATCAACCAGCTGTCGATCTTCGCCTTCATTCTCGCGATTGGTATCGTGGTCGATGACGCAATCGTTGTGGGGGAAAATATCTACGCAACCGTCGAGGGCGGCGAAGAAGATCCCAAACAGGCCGCCAAACGCGGAACGGAACGCGTCGCAGCGCCCGTCTTTTTCTCCGTGTCCACAACAGTGGTAGCGTTTTTGCCTTTGATGTTCGTGCCCTCCACCGTTGGACAGTTCATTTCGGACATCGCATTCGTTGTGTGCGCTGTTTTGATCCTTTCTCTGGTCGAAAGCTTTTTCATTCTTCCCAAGCACCTTTCACACCTTCACGACCGGGAGCCGAAAGCCTGGTCGGTGCGGCGCTGGGCCGATCCGCTTCGCAACAATGTGGCTCAGCGGCTCGATACCTTCAGTGAACGACGCTTGCGTCCAGCCGTGACCTTCGCTGCGACCAAGCCGTGGGCCACAGTCCTCTTTTCGGTGGCTGCCTTGATTGGCACCCTATCGCTCTTCTCCGGCGGCGTCATTCGGCAGATCTTCTTTCCTGAGATCGAGGGCAACTTCGTCTCAGCAGAGCTGGAACTCGCAGAAGGCACGTCCAAAGATCAAACCGTCGAGGCAGCTCAATTGATCCTCGAGAGCGCTGAAGAAGCCGCCCGGATCATTGCGGAAGACATCAATGTCGATCCCGCACAGATCATCGAAGGCATGGTCTGGAGCCTGGGCTCCAATATCAATGGCACCGGCCTTGGCGATATATCCATCGCATCAGGCGCAGCGGCCAATGCAGCGTTCTTTACAGTGAAGATTCAAGACGCCGCCGAGCGGCGCTTCACCGCGATCGATTTCGAAGCTGCCTGGCGCGAGGCCACGGGCCGCATTCCCGGCGCACAAAAGCTGACATTCTCCTACAGCATCACAAGCTCAGCCCTCCCGGTAGAGATCCAAGTTCTGAGCACGGATGCTGAAGAAGCGAGAGCGGCCATGTCAGAGCTCCGCACGCGGCTTGAGGAAATGCGCGGTGTCTTTGATGTCTCCGACGACCGTTTCCGCACCACGGCGGAGGTGCAAATCTCGCTCCGGCCAGAGGCTGCTGCCTTCGGTGTTGATCTTCAAACCGTCGCCCAGGCCGTGCGCGCCTCTTATTTTGGCGCCGAAGCCGCCCGTATCCAACGCGACCGCGAGGAGATCGAGGTCCGTGTTCGTCTGCCTGAGGACGAACGTGAGACCATCGAAGACATCAAACGGCAAAAGGTCGTGATCAATGGCGAAGCGATCCCCATCGCCTCCGTCGCTGACATCACCGTTGGCCAGGCGCCCGCTACAATCACCCGCCTTGACGGTAAGCGTCTCTTCACATTGCGCGCAGACGTCGATCCCACACTGACCACCGGCGGTGCGATCACGGGGCGGCTTCTCGGGCCTGTTTGGGATGAAATCGGATCAAAATATCCCAACGTCACCGTTGGCCCCGGCGGCGACCAAGAGGAACAAGCCCGCGCCCTGCCGCCGCTGTTCCGAAACTTCGTGCTCGCCCTTTTTGCGATCTATGCCCTTCTGGCGCTCGCTTTCAAAAGCTATAGCCAGCCCTTTGTGGTGATGTCAGTGATCCCCTTCGGCCTCATTGGTGCGTTCTGGGGCCATGCCATGCTCGGGCTCGATATCTCGCTTCTTTCGATCTTCGGGATCATCGGCCTTTCAGGGGTCATCATCAACGATGCGCTCTTGATGGTGGACTATATCAACGAGAATCTCAGCAAGGGGCTCGAACGCCTTGATGCGGTGATCGACGCGGCAATCGTCCGGTTCCGGCCGATCATTCTGACATCCTTGACGACGTTCTTTGGGGTCACCCCGATCGTTCTTGAACAGAGCGTCCAGGCAGCATTCCTCAAGCCCACCGCCGTGTCGCTGGGCTTTGGCATTCTTTTCGGTACCATCGTCCTGATGGTCGTCGTGCCAGCCGTCGCCGTCCTGCACCTTCAGGCCAAAGCGTTCTTCTCGCGGATCACAGGCAACGTCGAAGAAGAGCCCGTCGCCGCCTAACCAGGGGTGGAGGCCGCGCCCGGCGCAGCCTATATCCCTCTTCCCATCAGCGCGGGAGAAATATGGTCGAGGCAGACCCTCAATCGGACACATCCTTGATCGGCCACGAGCTGATTGCCGATGAAGTGCGCCGACTTCCCGCACGGCCAGGTGTCTACCGCATGTTCGGCAAGGAGGGCGACGTTCTTTATGTCGGCAAAGCGAGGAGCCTGAAGTCACGGGTGTCGAACTACGCGACGCTCAATGGCCACTCCAATCGCATTGCGCGGATGATTTCCGAGACCCGGGCGATGGAGTTCGTGGTCACCGATTCAGAGACCGAGGCGCTTCTTCTCGAAGCGAACCTGATCAAACAGCTCCGCCCCCGGTACAATGTGCTCCTGCGCGATGATAAGAGTTTCGCATCGATCTTGATCGCCGAGGACCATGCTTACCCGCAAATCCTCAAACATCGCGGCGCGCAAAAGCGGCCCGGGGCCTATTTCGGCCCTTTTGCCAGCGCCAATGCCGTCAACCGCGGGCTCAACACGCTGCAGAAGGCTTTTCTTCTTCGTTCGTGTAATGACAGCGTATTCGAAAACCGCGAACGCCCTTGTCTCCTCTACCAGATCAAGCGCTGCGCAGCTCCGTGTACGGGTGTTGTGGATGAAAGCGAGTACAAAGAGCTCGTGGACCAAGCGGCCATGTTCCTCCGCGGCGGCAATCGCGAAGTGATGGCCAACCTGTCTAAGGACATGGAAGCGGCGTCTGAAGCGCTCGAGTTTGAACGCGCAGCGCGTCTCCGCGACCGGATCCGGGCGCTTGCGCACCTTCAGGAAAGCCAAGGCATCAATCCCGGTTCCGTTGACGAAGCAGACGTCTTCGCCATCCATGCCGATGGCGGACAGTCCTGTGTTCAGGCCTTTTTCTTCCGTGCAGGGCAAAACCTCGGAAGCCGTGCCTATTTTCCCAAAGCGGATAAAGAGGTTTCCGATCCAACCATTCTCGCGGCCTTCCTTGCGCAGTTCTATGATGGCCGCATGCCGCCGCGGACGATCCTTTTGTCCGAGGACATTGAGGACCAGACCCTGCTCGGCGAAGCGCTATCCGTGAAGGCCGGTCGCAAAGTCGAGGTCCTGGCCCCCAAGCGCGGTGAGAAGAAAGACCTCGTTGGACACGCCTTGATGAACGCCCGGGAAGCGCTGGGCCGTCGCCTTGCCGACACAGCCAGCCAAAAACGACTGATGGATGCGCTGGCAGAGACCCTAGAGCTCACGGCCACCCCCACGCGGGTCGAATGCTATGACAATTCCCATATTGGGGGTACAGGGATGGTCGGCGGTATGGTGGTCGCTGACGAAGAAGGCTTCGCGCGAAACAAATACCGCAAGTTCAACATCAGCGACGAGGATGTCGTCGGCGGAGATGACTTTGGCGCTATGCGGGAGGTGCTCTCGCGGCGCTTCAGCAGGCTGGTGAAAGAAAGCGCTCCTGGTCAAGACGATTGGCCCTCCGTTGTGGTGATTGATGGCGGCCTCGGCCAGCTCTCAGCTGCCAAATCTGCGATGGAGGACGCAGGCATCCATGTCGGGCCCGATATCGAGGGCGGGGACATCATGCTGCTAACGATCGCCAAAGCCCGCCGTGAGAATGCGCAGGGCGGCAAGACCGCGGACCGCTCCGCATCGGCCGTGGCCGAACAGTTCTTCGTCCCTGGCCGCTCCCCCTTCATGCTTCCGCCGCGTTCGCCGGTGCTCTATTACTTGCAAAGGCTTCGGGATGAGGCCCACCGTTTTGCCATCGGCGCGCAGCGCGCAAAACGTCAAAAGCAAATGACATCCAACCCGCTCGACTCAATCGAAGGCGTGGGCGCCTCGCGCAAGAAGGCCCTTCTCCATCACTTCGGTTCAGCCAAAGGTGTCGCCCGGGCGAAGCCTGCCGATCTTGAATCCGTAGACGGGATTTCCGCCGCCCTGGCTCAGCGGATCTACGACCACTTCCACAGCCAGAGCTAGGTGCTGACAAGGCCTTGCCCACAAGTGTAGTTCTTGCGAGGACCAGTGATGGATTGGGAAAGGTCAGGCTCCATGAGAATCAAAATTTTTGCCGCCGCGGCATGCCTTGCAGTCGTCACACCTGCATTGGCGAAGGATCAAACCACGCGCCTCAGCGAAGCGGCTGGAAAGGCCATTATCGAGGGATGCCGGGCGTTTGCGGATGAAAACGATCTCACGATCGCCATCACGATCGTTGATGACCGCACACAGCTCTTTGCCTATCGCCGGATGGATAGACTTCGTCAGGGTCCCGCAGAATTGGCAGGGCAAAAGGCTGACTATGCTGCACGCTGGGGTGCCTCGACAGAAGGACTTGCGCAAGCTGTGGAAGAAGGTCGGCTTGGCTGGGCCCTCTCTTCAGGCGGAACACCGATCGGCGGCGGCGTACCGATTTACTCCCAAGACAACACCCTACTGGGCGGTGTCGGCGTTTCGGGCGCCTCGGCTGAGGACGACGCCTCCTGCGCCCGCGCAGGGATTGCTCGCGCCGGGCTCAAAGACAGCCGCGACTGATCCGCCATCAGATCAGTCGCAATGCTAGACGTCTAGCCTTCGTATTGTTGTACCCAGGCGTCTAGGAGACGCACACCAAAACCGGTGCCGCCTTTCGGCTCGGTATCGCTGTCTTTTTTCTTCCATGCGGTGCCGGCGATATCGAGGTGCGCCCACGGAACATCCTTCTCGACAAAGCGCGAGAGGAAGGCAGCGGCTGATGAGCTACCGCCATCACGGCCACCGATGTTTTTCATGTCCGCGACATCGGACTTGATCATGTCGCGGTGAACATCGCCGAGGGGCATGCGCCAGAGCTCATCACCGGTAGCGGCACCGGCTTCCATGAATGCACTGGCCAGCGCATCATCTTCTGTGAAAAGACCACCATAATCGTGGGCCAGTGCAATGAGGATCGCACCGGTCAGTGTCGCAAGATCGACCATGGCCTTGGGCTTGTAGCGGTCCTGGGCGTAGGTCAGGACATCAGCCATCACGAGGCGGCCTTCTGCGTCCGTGTTCAAGACCTCGATGGTCTGGCCAGACATCGACGTCACGATATCGCCAGGACGCTGAGCATTGCCGCCGGGCATGTTCTCAACGAGACCGATCAGTCCCACGACATTGCATTTGGCCTTCCGACCAGCCAGCGCGCGCATTGCTCCGACGACAGCGGCTGAGCCGCCCATGTCCATCTTCATCTCGTCCATATTGGCTGGTGGCTTGAGGCTGATGCCGCCCGTGTCGAAAGTCACGCCCTTCCCGATAAAGGCCAATGGGCGCTCGCCATCGGCGCCGCCATTCCACTTCATGACGACCATTTTGCTTTCGCGGATGGAGCCCTGCCCGACGCCCAGGAGGCTGCCCATGCCGAGCTTTTTCATCTCGTCTTCGCCAAGGATCTCGACCTCGACACCGAGGCTCTCAAGATCGCGGCACCGCTCTGCATAGCTCTCAGGGTAAAGAACGTTCGGCGGTTCGGTCACAAGATCGCGTGCGAGCTTGACACCCGCATAAACCTCTTTGAGCGGAGCAAAATCTGCCTCTGCATCCGCGTCGCCTGTGACGACGGTCACCTTTTCAAGCTTCGGCAGCTGATCGGGTTCTGCCTTCTTGCGGTAGATCGTGAACCGATAAGACCGCTGGAGCGCACCAAAAGCCACCCGCGCCGCAGCACCTTCAGGCGCGACAATCGACAGCTCGGAGAACTTCGCCATGGCGAGGGCAGCAGATTTCCCGCCAAGCTTCGCCATCTTAAGAGCATCGCTCGCATCAACTTCGCCCGCACCAAGAAGCACCACCGTCGCGTCAGGCATGCTTGCATGACCCGCAAGGGTCACTGTCTGGCCAGGCTTGCCCGAGAAATCGGACGCTTTGGCGGCGCGCTTCAGATCGTCGGCCATGTCCGCAAGCGCCCCGGGGACAGAAATCTCGCTTTCCTTAGCGACCGGGACAACAATCATCCCCGATCCAGATAGCGAGCTTGCGAAAGTGACATCGACCATTGGGTTCTCCATATCAAAAGCGGCCTCGAAACCGTTTAGTGTTCCGTGCTAGGCGGCTTGGCTAGCGTTGGAAATCCCCCACGCTGTCGCCACTGATGAGGATCCGTTGAGCCGGCTCGATCGCTATATTTTTAGGCAAACGCTGCTGCCTTTTTTGCTGATCCTGGCCTGCACAACAGCCGTTGCCTGGTTGACCCAGGTCCTCAATCGCATGGATTTGATCGTCGACGACGGGGGGACTTTGTTGGCCTTCTTTAAGGTCACCGCCTTGCTGATTCCTAGTCTCGTTGGCCTTGTGTTACCGATCGCGCTTTTTGCTGCCTGCCTCTACGTCATCAACGCGTTGATGGTGGATAGCGAGATCCCAGTCATGCGCGCAGCCGGGGCCAGCCGCCTCCGCCTCGCGAAGCCGCTTCTCGTGCTCTCGGTCCTCGCCTCGGCGGTCGTGTTTTACGTCAATCTGGATCTTCAGCCGAGGAGCTACAGGCTTCTCAAAGACACGATCTATGACGTGCGGACCAATCTCGCGAGCTCGTTGGTCCGCGATCGCGTGTTCACAGAAGTCGTGGGTGGTCTCACGGTCTATGCCGAAGATGTAAGGCCCGGCGATCAATATGTGGGCCTTCACATTTATGATGCGCGGGATCCCGCGCGCGAAACCACCTACACTGCTGAGAATGGCGTCTTCGCTGTGACAGAAGTCGGGCCCCGCTTGTTCCTGCTCCGCGGCACGGCCCAGTGGCAGGACCCTGAAACCGGAAAGATCGAAATTGTTCGCTTTAACGAGACAGCCATCGATATGGCTGAGCTCGGCGACGATGGTGGCGGCACGCGCAATTATGAGGGCACGGAGCGATATCTGAGCGAGCTTCTCAATCCCGATCTCACCAACGAGTATGATCGCGCGCTCGCCGGACGCTTTATTGCCGAAGGGCATTCCCGGCTTGCAACGCCGCTTTATTGCCTCGCCTTCGCCCTTCTCTCAGCGGCGTTCCTTCTCACGGCCACCACATCGCGCCGGGGGTATGGAAAGCGCATTCTGATCGCCAGCTTGACGGCAGGAGCCATTCGCATCCTTGGCTACCTCTCACAGAGCATCGCCTCGGACGTACCCGTCTTCAACCTGGTCCAATATGGCGTGCCGCTATCCACGATTATCGTCTGCATGGTGATTGTTTCCAATCCCAACCGGTACAAGTTCCGCAGCGATGACTGGATCAAACGCCAACGCGATGCGCAACGAACGGCGGAGGTCGGCGCATGATCCAATCAACCCTCGCCGAACGCTATTTGATGGAGCGGACGTTTCGTAACGTTCTGATCTTGGGCGCTGCATCCTTCGCCTTGATTGTCTCCATCGACTTCCTCGAGGCCCTTCGTCAGGTCAGTGTCCGTGAAGATGCAGGACTTGGCACCGCGGCGACCCTCACACTTCTGCGCTCCCCGCAACTTTTGATGATCCTTTCACCCTTCATCATGCTCTTCGGAACACTGATGGCGATCGCTCAGATGGCGCGCTCTCTGGAGGTCGCGGTCTTGCGCTCTGCCGGTTTTTCCGTTTGGAGAATTGTCGGCGCACCCGTCGTCTTGGCACTGATGATTGGCACGGTCTTGGCTGTCGCGGTCGATCCGCTCACGACCCGGATGTCTTTGAGTTCGGATAACCTTCTCAATGAAATCAAAGGCACAGGCAGCAATGCCGAGAAGACCTTCAGACGCGGTGTCTGGCTCCGGCAAGAACAAGACGAGGGCGTTATTCTGATCCACGCGGACAGAGTCCTCTATGAAGAGGATGTGATGGAAAGCGTCTTTGTCTGGCGAAAGCGTGACGATGGTGCTTTTGTGGAGAGGTTCGATGCTGACCGCGCTGTGTTCCGCGATCAAAAACTGACACTGATCGAAGCGATCAGAAGTGCCCCTGGCGGAGATATTCCCTCCGTTGTCGGAGATGTGACCTTTGATACCACCTTTGAGCTCGATGACCTCGTTCTCGCCAACACCAGGCCGGAAAGTCTGAGCTTGTGGACACTCCCCAGATTGATGGAACGCATTGGTGGTGCGGGTGTGCCTCTCGAGCCCTTCTCCCTGAGATTGCATGAGCTTTTTGCCATGCCGCTCAAACTCGCAGCGATGGCGGTCATCGGCTGTGTCTTTGCTCTTCCGATCCATGCCCGATCAGGGGGAACGTTCCAGCTGATCATCTACGGCATTTTTGCAGGCTTTGCCGCGTTCATCGCCATCCAGTTTTCATCGGCTGTGGCAGAGGCGGGGCTCGTCCCTGTGCGGATCGCTGCTTGGACACCCCCGAGTATTGCCCTCTTGATTGGGGTGACTGTCCTTCTTTTTAGGGAGGATGGCTAAATTCGGGGCTGGCCTGGCGCTTAAGGACGGTTAACGAAACCCGTCTAATCCATTCCTCTAAGAGGACAGCCAACCCTATGCTGAGCACGCTTCTTTTCGCCTTGAGCGCGACTCTTTCGGTCGCCGCACAACCGGCGGGAGATATTCAACCATCGACGAATGACGATGACGTCGTGCTGACCGCCGACCGCGTTTATCGCGAAGTGGTCGGGGGCCCCTTGATCGCCGAAGGCGACGTTCGCGCCATCCAAGGCCCCCAATTCCTCCGCGCTGATCGCGTGGTCTACAATGTTGAGGCCGGCACCATCATCGCGGAAGGCAACGTGGCGGTCCGCGGCGAAACGGGCAGCCTTTACTTTGCTGAACGTGCGGAACTCAGCAGTGACTTTAAGAACGGTCTGATTGATGCTTTCGAGGCTGAACTCGGCCTCCAAGGCACCCTGGCTGCAGCCACGGCGATCCGGCGCGAGAATGGACGCAATGAACTGCGCAAGGGTGCATTCACCTTATGCTCAGTCTGCGATGAAGGCCTCCGCCGCGATCGACCCGTTTGGCAAGTCAAAGCACGCAAAGTTACGCAGGTTGAAGAAGCTCAAGTGATGCGTTTTCAAAATGCGTTTGTCGAAATTCTCGGCATACCGATGCTCTACATTCCTTGGATTCAGGTGCCAGACCCCACAGCCAAACGCCAAAGTGGTTTGCTGGCACCGCAAATTGGCAATTCCACGCGAACAGGCGTCGAGATCGAAATCCCCTACTACCTGGTGATCTCCGACTATCAGGACATCACATTTTCTCCGCGCCACATGACGAACCTTGGCACCCTTTGGAAAGGCGAGTGGCGTCGTAACACGCACAATTCAACAGCTGTGGTGCAGTCCGGTTTCATCAGTCCAACGAATGATCTTAGCCAGGAACCGGGAGAACCCGAAGACTTCCGGTGGCATGTCTTCAGTCAGTACACACGTGACTTAGGGAACGATTGGGACCTCTTAGCTGACATCGATTATGTCTCCGATAAGGGTTACCTTCGCACCTATGAGATTGAGCCTGTCGGAGCACTGCGGGAGAACCTCGGTTTTGCTCGTCCCGACCGTCTCGAGAGCGTCATCTCGTTCAACCGCCAACGGAAGAATGACGAGATCGAACTCTCTGCGTTTCAGTTCCAAACCTTACGCCTGAACGAGAACCAGGATTTCACCGCCGATGCTCTCCCGCGCTTCAGTCACAAGCGTCGTTTCAATATGCTTGGGGGAGAGCTTGAGACCAACAACAGCCTTTTGGTGTTGAACAGACGCTCTGGGCTCGACTCCTTAAGGGTCTCCAGTCAGGCCGAGTACCAATCGACAAGGCAAACGAAATCCGGGCATCGTTTCGAAGTCTTCGGTGAACTGAGGGCGGACGGCTATGCCTATAGGAATGCAGCGGCAGGCATTGAGGCTTGCAACATCGAAGACAGTGCAAGCACGTTCGAAGCTTGCCGTGACGAACTGCCCAATAACCTGGAAGATGATCGATTCGAGACCTATCGTTTCCTACCCACCGTTGGCGCAGAATGGTCATATCCTCTCGCGCGCCTTGGCCGAGGAAATAGCATCATTATTGAGCCACGCGTTCAGGCTGTGATTAGCCCTAATCAGTCGTACAATGACGAAGTTTTCAATGAAGACAGCCAGTTCTTCCAGTTCGACACCGTGACCCTCTTTGATTACTCCAAAGGCACCGGCCTTGATCAGTGGGAAGACGGCCAACGGCTGAATGTGGGGGTGTCAGCTGCGGCAGTCGTGGGTGAAAACTTCTCGGCGAATGGTGTGCTGGGCACACAGTTCCGAGCTTCCACCTCCGATGCATTCCTCGATGATACAGGACTGGGAGAGCAGTCCTCTGACATTGTTGGAGCTATGGATTTGCGTTGGAGCCGCTACCTTGCGGTTGATAACAGGTTCCGTATCGACGACGACACTGGCTCATTCCGTCGTTTGGAATCGACAGCAACAACACGGTTCGGACCAGCATCCGCCGGTGTGACCTATCTGAGAACCGAGGCCGACGATTTCGAAACATCTGAACTGCGCGATGAATTCCTGACCATCAGAGCAAGCATGCGCTTCAATCGCCATATTTCCCTCGCCGCGTCTCAGGCCCAGAACCTCGATAGCGGCGACACCACCAATACGAAATTTGCCCTAAGACTGGCAAACAATTGTACAGCAGTATCCGTCACCTACACATTCGATGACAGCACCCGGGACGGGTTTGAACAAAACCGGGCGATTTTGGTCCGATTTGACGTCCTGGGATTTTGATAGGCACAGAACGGCCTGACGGGTAACCGGTGTCCGTGGGGAGAGTGCTGATGGCAGAACACGTTGACCTAGAAACCGCCCGCGTTTCGACGTTGGGGGAGCAGATAGCCGGTCTCGGAAAACTGTTTCCCTACCTTTGGACCAAGGGTCGGCCAGAGTTTAAACTGCGGATCCTGGGCTCTGTTCTCGCCATCCTCGTTGGAACAATCATCACAGTGCAGGCACCGCTTTTGCTGGCGAATGGTATCAACAGCCTCGCTTCACAAGACCCAGCGGCGGGTGTCGCGGCAGCTGTTATCGGCTTTATCGTGGGATACGGAGCTTTGCGCTTTTTATCCGTCGTCGTGCCTCAGATGCGTGAGTTCCTCTTCGCGCGAGTGGGTCAAACAGCACAGCGCGAGGTGGGCGTCGATGTGTTCCGCCACCTCCAAGGACTTTCTCTCGACTTCCATCTTGCAAGAAAGACGGGAAGCTTGTCGCGTATTCTTGAACGCGGGAACCGGTCGATCGATTTTCTTTTCCGGTTCCTTTTCTTCAATATCGGCCCAACCTTCCTTCTGCTGATTTATGTCTGCGTGATCTTCGCCGTGCAGTTCGAAGTCAGCCTATCGCTGATCGCGGCCTCGACCGTGATTGGGTATTTTTGGTTCACCGCGAGCTCCACGGAATGGCGCCTTAAGTTCCGCCGAACGATGAATGAAAAGGACCAACTCGCATCATCGCGATCGGTGGATGCCCTCCTCAATTTTGAGACCGTGAAACTCTTCGGGACCGAGGCGCGAGAAACGCGACGATTTTCCAAGGCCCTTGAAGACTACCAAGATGCCGCCATCACATCGCAGCGCTCGCTGGCTTGGGTTAATATTGGACAGTCCGCGATTATCAATATCGGGATGATTGGTGCATTGGCAATCACGGCGCAAGGTGTGTCTGCGGGCCGGTACGGCATTGGTGAGCTGACAGCGGTGAGCTTGATCATGATGCAGCTCTATCAACCGCTGAACATTCTGGGCTTCGCCTATCGCGAGATCAAACAATCGCTCATCGACATGGAGAAGATGTTCGATCTTCTCAAAATTGAGCCCAATGTGGCGGATAAAGACGATGCCTACGTGCTAGACGCCACCCAAGGGCCCGTCACCTTCAAGAACGTCCGATTTGGTTATTCGAACAAACGAGACGTTTTGAAAGGCGTCTCCTTCACAGCGGAGGCTGGGAAAAAGACAGCGATCGTGGGGCCCTCCGGTGCTGGCAAATCAACGATAGCAAAACTGCTCTTTCGTTTTTACGACGTGACCGGAGGGTGTATCTGCATTGATGGGCACGACCTTCGCGATGTCACGCAAGAAAGTCTTCGCGCCTCTCTGGGGGTGGTGCCTCAGGACACGGTGCTTTTCAACGATACCATCGGATACAATATAGGGTACGCTGCCGATGAGGCGACCCAGGATGATATTGAACAAGCAGCATGGATGGCGCAGATCCATTCCTTCATCCACTCGCTCCCTGATCAGTACGAGACACTTGTCGGTGAGCGGGGACTGAAACTCTCAGGTGGAGAGAAGCAGCGCGTGGCGATTGCACGGACCATCATCAAGAACCCGCCGATCCTCATTCTCGATGAGGCCACATCCGCCCTGGATAGCGAGACTGAAGCGGGTATTCTTTCTGCGTTCCGTGATGTCTCCGAGGGACGAACATCGATCGTGATTGCGCATCGGCTGTCCACGATCATTGATGCCGATCAGATTATTGTGCTCGACGAAGGTCGGGTTGCTGAACATGGAACGCATAAAGAGCTTCTCAAGAAAGACGGCCTCTATGCCCGCCTCTGGCGCCAACAATCGAGCGTCAACAAGAAAGCTGACAAAAGCGACCGCGCGCCTACCGTGCATTAGATCGAAGGCTATTCGCTCCGTAAACGAGCAATAAAGTCTTGGATCTCCGGCAGCACGTCGCTTTCAAACCACGGATTTTTCTTGAGCCAAGCGGTGTTGCGCCAGCTGGGGTGCGGCAGCACAAAGATCTTTGCCCCAGTCACTGGGTCTTTAGCAAACTCTCGCCAGGCCCTGACTGTCTCTGTGAGCGTTTTTCGCTTTTGGTCACCCAGGTGCCAGTCTTGCGCATACTGACCAACCAAGAGCACGAGCTCCAGCTGCCCTTTGAGCGGTTCCAGCAGCTTTTGCCGCCAAAGATCCGCACACACCTTGGGCGGCGGGCGATCACCGCCCTTCCCCGTCTTTCCCGTTCCATCATAGCCCGGGAAACAAAGCGCCATCGGCACGATCGCAAAGAGGCCAGAATTGTACAACGCTTCCTCGTCCACCCCTAACCAAGCGCGAAGACGGACGCCCGAGGGATCCGAAAAGGGGCGCCCCTCCACATGCGCGAGATTGCCCGGCGCTTGACCAAAGATTCCTACACGCGCCGAAGGGGGAAGCTGAAACACCGGGCGCGCAGCAGGAATAATGCCCTGCTTTTCGCAGTGGCGACAGGCTTTCGCCTCTGCCTCGAGCGCAGCGAGGACTTTAGGCTGAGCCAACCGTATCCAGATCGACGTCGAGAATGGCCATATGGAAGTCGTAGCTCAGGTCTTCGTCTTCATCGTCACGGCTCAACACGCCGATGAACTCGTCACCGATATAGACTTCTGCGGAATCCTCTTTGTTCGGACGGGCACGAACCGAAAGCGTTTGGTCGTTGAACCGTCGACGAAGAAAGGTCTGCAGCTGGTCGATTTCTTGATTGTTCATAACTCTTTCCATCTGCGGCTTATTGGACGAAGACCCGTGGTCATCATGACGGCTCGTGGTGCGAGCGTTAAGCCATTGTCGATGTCGGCTCAAGGAGATCCAGATCAATGCGCAAACTTACATGTCTTGCTCTCTTCCTGATGACATTGGCGGGCTGTGGTCAAAGCACACCAGACGAGCTGACCATTGAAGATGGCTACATTCGGGTGCCTTCGCCAGGCGCCTCCATGGCTGCCGCGTATCTCACTTTGCAGGGGCCGACTGCCGACCGCCTTGTCTCCGCCGAGATTGAAGGCGTTGGCATCACAGAGCTGCACACGGTTCATCGGGACGAGAATGGTGTCATGCGCATGCGCCCGGTCGAGGGTTATGATCTACCCGCGGGCGGTACGGTCGTGCTGGAGCCAGGCGGCAATCACTTGATGCTCATGGGCATCACCCAACCACTCGAGGCGGGTGAAACCCGCACGGCCACTTTCACATTTGAGAGTGGAGTCGAAACTGTTGTTGAGCTTGCCGTGAAAGATCAGCAGCGTGGCGGCGGTCACAACCACTAACCGGCCAACGGCGCTAT
This sequence comes from uncultured Parvularcula sp., assembly GCA_963922235.1. Lineage (GTDB taxonomy): Bacteria > Pseudomonadota > Alphaproteobacteria > Caulobacterales > Parvularculaceae > Parvularcula. The sequence continues at coordinate 19,617 of CAWUIJ010000038.1, forward strand.
TCTAGCCGAGGACGCGGCCAGCGATCGGTTGGAGCTTTTTGACCACGCCCGGATCACGCGCTTCCGGGGCTGTGACGATCGCAAAATCGAGCACGCTCTCGATGCCGTCCGGCGAAGGCGTCCGCTCCGCACCGATGATCCGCACAAGCTCGGCCACGGTTTTTTGCCCACGCTCGCGGTTCTGATTGAGGATCTCAAGCACGGCCGCGACTTCCACGGCGCCGTGGTCAGGGTGCCAACAATCGTAATCGGTCACCATGCCTAGGATCGCATAAGGAAGCTCAGCCTCTCGCGCGAGCTTGGCTTCCGGCATCGCAGTCATGCCGATCACATCCATGCCCCACGAGCGATAAAGCTCGCTCTCGGCTTTGGTCGAGAACTGAGGGCCTTCCATCACGAGGTAGGTGCCGCCGTCGTGGACTGTCGCGCCTGCCGCCCGCGCAGCCTCAGCGGCTTCTTTGAACAGCCGGCTGCACACAGGATGGGCCATCGAGACATGGGCCACGCAGCCCGGTTCGAAGAAACTTGAGACGCGGCCTTTCGTGCGATCCACAAACTGATCGACGGCCACGAAATGTCCGGGCGCCATCTCTTCGCGGAATGAACCGCACGCTGAGAGAGAGACAATATCAGTCGCGCCCAGCATTTTCAGCGCGGCAATGTTGGCCCTGGGATTAAGATCGCTGGGCGGGATCACATGTCCTACGCCGTGGCGAGAGAGAAAGAGGAGCCGGACACCATCGAGCTCGCCGACCGTAACCGGTCCAGAGGGTGAACCCCACGGCGTGTCCACCTCTTCCACCGAGGTTACAGTCAGGCCGGGCATCTCATAGATACCCGATCCTCCGATCACGGCGATGGTGGTTGGGCGGGTCGCCTCAGTGGGCAACGTTCGACCAAACTTGGCGGTAGGACGCGTAAACGACACCAGCAAAGATGAAGAGATAGGCCATGACAAACCCGCCTGTCTGCTTCCGCTCATCGAGCTTCGGCTCAGCTGCCCACATCAAGAATGCGGTGACATCCTGGGCATACTGATCGATCGTTTCAGGTGAGCCGTCTTCATAAGTCACCTGGCCGTCACCAACGAGTGGAGGAGCCATTTTGAAGGCACCGCCATAGATCACGCCGTGGCCAGCATAGAGCTCAGGGTCAGTGACCTCTTCAATAAGATCTTCGAGAACATGGCCCTCATCATCGAGGAACTGAGGACGCACAAGGCTCGCCGTATCGCCCGGATAATACGGGTTATAATACTGACCCGGAGCAATCTCGAGCGCTTCAGGATTTTCGGCAGGATAGCCCGTCAGCAGGCTGTAGATGTAGTCAGGACCGTGGTGGCGCGCCTTGGCAAGAAGGCTCATGTCCGGAGGGTAGGCCCCGCCATTTGCCGCCGCGGCTTGGGCATCGTTCGCATAGGGCGATGGGAAGTAGTCCGATGGCAAACCAGGACGCTCGAACATATCGCCCGCTTCGTCGGGACCGTCAGTCACCGTGAAGTCAGCGGCGAGCGACTTGATGATCGGGTTGGCCGCGGGGTCTGAACAGTCAACCGTGTCAGGAAGACCGAGCTCTGCTGGGCAGGCGTCCAAGTGGAACGGCGCACCTGGGTCACCAAGGTGACGGAAAGCCACGAGCTTCATCGAGTGGCAGGTCGAACAGACCTCGCGATAGACTTGGTAGCCGCGCTGCAGCTGCGCTTTGTCATAGCTGCCGAACGGACCGGTCCAATGCCAATGACCGTGTTTGTATTCCTTCACAGCATCGCCCGCGGCGAAGCTCGTGCCAGAGAAACCAGCCGCCACAACGAAGGCGACTGCGAGTAGACGTTTGAGCATTCTGATCACTCCGCAGGTGCTGGCTGCGCGCCGCCTGCTGCTGCAGGCGAAGAGCTATTGTCTTTGTTGGCTTTGTCCTGAAGCACGGCTTCAGAAATCGACTTCGGCAATGGCAGTGGTGTTTCTGTGACCGAGAGAACCGGCAAAATCACCAGGAAGTACGCGAAGTAATAGAGCGTCGCGAGCTGCGCCATCAGGATGTAAGGCTGCTCTGCAGGCTGAGCACCAAGCCATCCAAGGAAGAAAGTATCGGCGACAAAGGCGAAGAACCAGAGGCGCGCGACCGGACGGTAGCGCATCGACTTTACCTTCGAACGGTCAAGCCATGGCAGCACGAAGAGAACAGCAATCGCACCGAACATCGCAAGCACACCGCCAAGCTTGGCCGGAATGATCAAGATATCGAACGTGATGGCCCGAAGGATCGCATAGAATGGCAGGAAGTACCATTCCGGAACGATGTGCGCCGGCGTCACAAGCGGGTCCGCTT
>CAWUIJ010000039.1:0-21337 GCA_963922235.1 uncultured Parvularcula sp.
GTGAGGACCGCGGTGTCCTTCGGCAAGAGCTTGAGAAGCTCATTCTCTATTGCGGACCAAAATCGATCCGCGGCGGAGAGGCCTCTCAGGTCACAACCGAAACCGTCAACGCATGCCTTGTCGGTGCTCCGCAGGAGGACAGTTTCTCGATCGCCTCTTTGGCGTTGGGCGGTCGGCCGAAGCCCCTTTCCGAAGCCCTGGCGTCAGCCGAGGCAGCGGGAGTCTCTGTCATCTCCCTTTTGCGGCTCACGCAAAACAGGATCCAGCGGCTGCTCCCGGCCGCATTAGCGGTGGCGCAGGGCCAGGGCCCTCAAGCCGCGGTGAAGGCCATGAAGCCGCCCGTTTTCTTCAAAGAGCAAGACGAAGTGCTCCGACAGCTGAAGGCTTGGCCGCTGCCGCGGCTCGAGCAAGCGGCGAACGAGATCTATGACGCTGAGGCTGCGTGTAAGAAGACCGGCGCGCCGGATCAGGCGATTGCGGAGCGTGCGCTCCTTCGCCTCGCGGCGGCGGGCCAGAGATGAGTTTCTCGGTCGGTGTCGTCTCTCTCTATCCTGAGATGTTCCCAGGCCCCCTCGGCGCGGGCGTGATCGGGCGCGCCAAAAAGGATGGTCTCTGGTCGCTCGCGATCGAGAATCCGCGGGACCATACCGAAGACAAGCATCGCACAGTGGATGATACGCCTGCGGGCGGCGGTCCCGGCATGGTGATGCGGGCCGATATCTTGGCCAAGACGATCGACCTGATGGCGGATGTCCCTGGCCCCAGACTGCTGCTCTCGCCCCGGGGTCGACCGTTCGATCAGGCGATGGCGCATGAGCTTGCGGTGGGACCAGGCGCGCTCTTTGTCTGTGGCCGGTTTGAAGGTATCGACCAGCGTGTGATCGACGCGCGGGGGCTTGAAGAGGTCTCGATCGGCGACTTTGTTCTCGCCGGCGGAGAAGTCGCCGCGATGGCGATGATCGAAGCTTGCGTGCGGCTCATTCCCGGTGTACTGGGCGCGCCTTCGTCGCGGGATGATGAAAGCTTTGAAAACGGGCTCTTAGAGTACCCGCACTATACGAGACCTCGATCGTTTGAGGGGCGAGACATCCCAGATGTCCTCCTTTCAGGGGATCACAAGAAGATTGACCAGTGGCGCGGAGACCAATCTCTGGCGCTGACGCGTGCGCGACGACCGGACATGCTCAAAAGGGCGCGGTCCAATCCGCCGGATAACGAGACGGACGAGACATGAATATTATTGAACAGCTCGAGGCGGAGCACGCCAAGGAGCTCAAAGCTGAAGTTCCCGAATTCGCTGCCGGTGACACCCTTCGCGTTCAAGTGCGCGTGAAAGAGGGCAACCGCACACGTCTGCAGGCCTTTGAAGGCGTCTGCATCGCGCGCTCAGGCGGCGGCATCAACGAGAGCTTCACCGTGCGGAAAATCAGTTTCGGTGAAGGCGTGGAGCGTGTGTTCCCGGTCTACTCACCGCTGGTGGAAGAGATCGAAGTCGTGCGCCGCGGTAAAGTTCGCCGCGCGAAGCTCTACTACCTCCGTGGTCGCCAAGGTAAGTCGGCCCGGATCGCTGAAAAGGTCGACACCAAGCGTCAGGCCGCAGCTGCTGAGAAGAAAAAAGGTAAGGCTAAGGCGAAGAAGGCCAAAAGCGCCGAGTAGTCTCAGACTCTTTCACTGCTTTTCATCAAGGCCCGGCGATTGTCTCGCGCGGGCCTTTTTGCTTGCCTGCGCACCAATCGGATGGAGGCGGCCATGGCAAAGATCGTGGGTTTGGGCGGTGTGTTTTACAAATCTGCTGACCCCAAGCAGCGGAAAGAATGGTACACGAAGCATCTTGGCCTTCATCCGGGTGATGGCTATGACGGCGTGGAGATGCGCTGGCGCCGGCCGGATGAAGATCGCCAGGACATGGCTCTCGTCTCCTTTTTTGATCAGGGCACAACCTATCTTGGAAAGGGTGGGCAGCCCTTTATGCTGAACTTCGTTGTCGATGATCTCGACGGTATGCTGACAAAGCTTCGTGCCGAGGGCTGCGATGTCGATGACGAGGTGGTCAGCGAGTCCTACGGCAAGTTTGGATGGCTCACTGATCCTGACGGCGTGCGGATTGAGCTCTGGGAACCTGCGGGCGAAGCGCCGGATCTTCCATCGAGTTAAGCCGAGCGTCTGTCCAAGCTCTTGGCGGGACTGCGCCAGACGGTGGACAGAGCAGGAAAGTGTTGTCAGCCTCCAGTGGCAAGAAGGGGGACCTGACAATGAGATGTTCGTCTTTATTCGGTGCAATTTTGGTTTTAGCGGCTCACGCGCCTTTTGCCCAGGCGGAAGATGCACCAGAGCCGTACGAAGAGCTCCCTCCGTTTCAAACGGTTGGTGAGCCAGCATCCGACGAAGACCGCGAAGCGATTATGAACGTCCTCAGAATGTCGGGGCAGGCATGGGGTGAGGGCGATGCCAAGAAATTGGCATCCTTTTACAGTGATGATGCGGAATGGATGAATGCCTTCGGCCAAATTCGTCGTTCGAGCGCCGATATCGAACACTATCTCACCGAACTTTTTGCCGAAGACGATGAGGGTATGGGAGAGGGCGAAGCGCAAAATGGCGGTGCGATCTCGCTGCGTTACATTGGTGACGATGTCGCTGTCTTTCACGGCTACACGTTGAGCGTTCGCACAGGCGTTTTGGAAGGTGCAGACCAGCGCCGCGTCCACAGCACCTCCATCCTCGAAAAGCGTGATGGGGTTTGGTTGATCGTGCACGAGCATATCAGCGACGCGCGACCCGCCGTCGACTGATAGCGTCGCCGAAAGGGTCTATCGCCCGAACGGCGCGTCGAGTTTGCGGACTGGCGTTCCGGTTTCGTCGATCACGGCGAGGGTGAGCACCTCGTTCTCCCAGTTGATCAGGATCTCTCCGAAGTTTGCGCCATAGAACGGCGTGCCAAGACGTTTGGGTCCCGGCTCGATCGATGTGTCGCCTCGTTCAGCGCGCCACACGGATTGCGGCGCGTTGAGGGATGATGCGGTGAGCTCTGTCAACGGACGATCAAAGCCTTCAGGCTCTTGATAGAGGCCTGCGAGATGACGATCGCCTGAGACCACGACCAAATTGTCGGCGCCGTGCTCTTTGAGGGTGTCATAGAGGCGCGTGCGGGCCAGCGGCATGGTGCGCCAGGCTTCCCAGCCATGGCCCTCGGCGATGACTTGGATCGAGCTCACGAGGATCCTGAGATCAGCCGGTTCGGCCAGAGCCTCCGCCAGCCATGTTTCTTGTTCAGGGCCCAAGATTGTTTGGTTCATGTCTGTACTGGGTTGGTACTTGCCGGGCGTGCTGTCGCTCGCATCTTTGCGTGTCAGCGATGAGCGGAAAAAGCGGGTGTCGAGCAAAATGATCTGCACCCGCTGACCCGCCGGACCATAGGTCTTGGCCGTATAGATGCCCGGCCGCGTGCGGCGCTCGTCATCGGGGCTCACGTTCCAAAACTCTTCGAAAACGTGCTCCGTCGACGCCTTGATAGGAAGGTCGCCGCCCGCATCATTCAGCCCGAAGTCATGGTCATCCCACGTCGTCAGGATCGGCGTGGAGGCGACGAGGCGCTGGAACTCGGCCCGCTTGGCGAGGGCTTGATAGGCGCCCGTGAGTTCTGGTGCATCCGGGTCAGCAGGATCATCGACATCGCCATAGACATTATCGCCGAGGAGCACGGTGAGGTCGGGTTGCCGCTCGATCATGGTGCTGAGGATCGGCATCGGATCCTCTTGCTTGAGGCAGCTCCCAAAGAGAACGCGCGTGAGGACTGCGCCTTCAGCGGGCTCCTGCACATTGACGCTGGCCACCGTTGGCAGCTCGTTCGGTGCAGGGACCGTCTCGCAAGCAGCAAGGGCGGCGGTGAGGGCGGGAAGGATCAAGCGCATGGCGCCTACCTACCTGCCAATTGTGTCGCTTTTTATTCGCTCATCACCGGGTCGTCATCGGCGCGGAAGCTGCCGGGCGTGTTGGCGGCCATCCATGTGAAGGCCGCATAGGCCGCCACGTTTTGCGCCACTTCCTCAGGATCAATCTTGTCCAGGGTGTCATCGGACGTGTGGTGAAGGTCGAAGTAATCCCAGCCATTCTGTGCCAACGAAACCACCGGGACGCCGCGGGCACTGAGGCGCGAGACATCCGGCCCGCCGCGCGAGGTGTTGTTGCCGCGAGCGACACCAAGGGGCTGCAGCACCCGGGCCATCTCGTCGACGAGGCCTTCCTTGCCCTCACCCACGCCGGCATCAAGGCGCCAGATCTTCCGTGCACCGAAATCACTCTCGGCAGCCATGGCGTGAAGATGGAGTTCGTCTTCGTGGGCTTGCGCGTAGGCCTCAGCACCAACGAGGCCGACCTCCTCTGAGCCGTAATAGATCACGCGGATGGTGCGCAGCGGCGTCTCGCCGCTCTCCTTTATATAGTCGAGGATCAGCTTTGCAGCGCCCGTGACGATACCAATTCCTGCGCCGTCATCCACCGCACCTGTGCCAAGGTCCCAGCTGTCGAGGTGACCGCCGATCACGACGATTTCATCCGTCTGCCCAGGGATTTCGGCAATGACGTTGCCTGACTCCGACTCGTCCTGAGTTTTCACACCGAGGTCGAGAGCCACGGTGACCGTACCGCGGTCCATTGCGCGCTTGAGTTGCTCCGCATCAGGATAGCTGAGCGCCGCGGTGGGAACTTTCGGGACACTCTCATCGTAGCGCATTTGGCCCGTATGCGGGAAACGGTGGAGGTCTGTTCCCACTGAGCGGATGAGGGCAGCAGCGGCGCCCCGGCGGCCCGCTTCTATCGCCGCGCCTGAACGCTTCTGAACAGCAACGCCGTAACCTGAACCGTCCTGTGTCCGGGTCATAAACTCGTCGACGAAAACGATCTTCCCACTGAGGTCCAAGTCGAGTGGTGCTTCGCGCAGGTCACTCAGGGTCTCAAACCGGACGACTTCGCCGGTGATGCCGCCGGTCTTTGTCCCAACGGTGCCGCCAAGCGCTGTGATCGACAGCCGCTGGGGGAAGGGGCTCTCGATCGCGGCGTATTCGTAGGTGCGTTCCCAGTAGGGGAGCGTGAACGTCTCTGTCCGGACATTCTCAAAGCCAAGCTCGGTGAGCTTCGCCTCTGACCAAACCCGGGCGCGGGCCTCCGCTTCTGATCCTGCCAAGCGCTGACCGACCTCCGTGGTGAGGTCTTCGATCACCTGATAACCCACGCGGTCCTCAAGACCCCGGCGCATCAGCATGTCAGCGGTCTCTTTGACCTCGCCGGGGATTCCTTGCGCGACGGCAGAGGAAAAGAGTGAAAAAATAACAGCGGTTGTGGCTAAGCGTTTCATAACACTCAGCTTCGCGCACTGCCGCTTCACGTCAAGTCAGTCTGTGGGTGTGTTCTCAAAAAAGGTGGTCATATCCGCCACCGTGCTGCCCCGGCTGACAAGGCCCACAGTGACGATGATCTCGATGTGATCGACGTCAGGGTAGAGGGTGCTTTTTGAACGCACGCCCAGCTCTGTGAGCATGCGCGCCATCTCTGTTGAGTTTTCAGGCAAGACGACATCGTCGTCAGTCCCGTGCAGAAAGATCATATCGGGCGCGTCAGCGGAGAGGCGATTGACCGGCTGGGTGGCTTCGAGATCCTCCGCCTTGCCAAAGGCATCGCGCGTGACGTCGCTATCGAGGGGCAGGAAGCTGTAAGGTCCTGCCAGCCCGGCCACCGCATCGATGATGTCCGTGCTCTTGCCCTCGGCCTCTAGAAATTCCGGCGCGAGGGCGACCTGCACCACGTTGTAAGCGCCAGCAGAATGGCCTGCGAGGAAGAGTTGATCGGGATCACCGCCCCACTTTGCCGCTTCGTCGTGGACGAAAGCGACGGCTTTGGCGGTGTCGGCGACGAACTCGTCATAGCCAAACTCCGGCGCTAGCCGGTAATTGATGACGGCCGTCACATAGCCTTCCGAGGCGAAGCGGCGGCCGAGCCAAGGATAGTCGTCCTTGCTGCCATAATACCAAGAGCCGCCATGGACGAAGATCAAAACCGGGTGCGGGCCATCGGTGGTGGGTTTGTAGATATCAAGCTTCTGCCGCTCGAGCTCGCCATAGGCGATATCTTTTTCTCGCTCCCACTCGCCGCGAAGGGAAGGGGTGGCGACATTGAGGAGCTGAGGACCTGAACAGGCAGTCAATACAAACGCGGCTGCAACCGCTGTAAGGGGAAATGGAAACTTCACGAACGGGCCTCCCGACCTTTTGTTTTCGGGAGTTGGCCAGAGTTCAAAGGAGGTCGTCAAGCGCCGCGTCGGTTGACGTATTTGCTCAGTACAAAGAAACTTGCGACAAAAAAGGGGCCTCAGTGAGGCCCCTTCGTTTGATGTCGTGAAATCAAAGACGCCTAGTTGCCGCGGACAACAGTGCAGTATTGGCCGACCACGCCCAGAATGTTTTCGACTTCGATATCGACCGAGGTCACCGACCTGATACCGCCTTTAGCTTTAGCCGTTTCAATTGAAGCGTCCCCCGTTGCGACGAGGCTGAGAATAGACATGCTACAGGCCCGCCCGACTTTGGTACCGCCTTCTGCTTCACTTGCAGCGACAGGCATGGAGACCCCGGTGTAAAGGGATCCATAGGGGTAGGGTGTGGCGCAAGCTGACAAAGCAAGAACCGCAGCGTATCCTAAGGTAACACGTGCAAACAAAGGTCTAACTCCAATAGAAGGCGTGTTTGCGTTAACGACAACCGTGAGGTGTTGCAACCTTTAGCAGAGCTTGAGGGCGGTCTTTCGCTGGGAGGGTGGTCCGGGGCATGGCTGCCGCCGGACCAACATTCCTTAGCCAAGGCTTGGTTCGAGGCGGATGCAGGCTTCAACGAGCTCTTCAACTGCTGCGACCGAGTGGTCGAACATCTCTTTTTCTTCTGGGGTGAACTCGATTTCGAGGATCCGCTCAGCGCCGTTCTCACCGATGACGATCGGCACACCGACATAACGATCGGTCACGCCAAACTCACCATTGAGGTAAGCGGCACACGGAACGACGACCTTTTTGTCCTTGAGGTAGCTCTCAGCCATTTGGATCGCTGACGCCGCTGGCGCGTAGTAAGCCGATCCTGTTTTCAGAAGGCCGACGATCTCACCGCCGCCTTTGCGGGTGCGGTCGACGATGGCGTCGATCTTCTCTTGGGTGGTCCAGCCGAGCTTGACCATGTCGGGCAGGCCCACACCAGCGACTGTCGAATAACGGGTCGAAGGCACCATGGTGTCGCCGTGGCCGCCAAGAACGAAGGCTGTGACGCTCTCGACACTGACATTGAATTCTTCAGCCAAGAAATGGCGGAAGCGTGCGCTATCGAGGATGCCGGCCATGCCGACGACTTTGTTCTTAGGAAGGCCAGAGAACTTCTGAAGAGCCCAAACCATCGCGTCGAGCGGGTTGGTGATGCAGATCACAAAGGCGTCAGGCGCATGCTTGGCGATGCCTTCGCCGACAGCCTTCATCACCTTGAGGTTGATCTCAACCAGATCGTCGCGGCTCATGCCTGGCTTGCGTGGAACACCGGCGGTGACGATGCAAACGTCAGCGCCTGCGATATCGGCGTAGTCCTGGGTGCCTTTGAGGCGGCTGTCATAGCCATCCACCGGCGCTGACTGGGCGATATCGAGGCCTTTGCCTTCTGGAATGCCTTCAGCGATGTCGAACAGGACGACGTCGCCCAACTCTTTTTGTGCAGCGATGTGGGCGAGGGTGCCGCCTATCATGCCCGAACCAATGAGAGCGATCTTGTTACGCGCCATGGGGGTCTCCTTGGGATCTCTGTTTCAAAATGTGACGCCGCGCCCTAGCCGCAGCGCGGTTGCGCTGCAACGTCCAGATGAAGGAAGCGCCGCTCGCGCTTTTCCAAGCCGTGAGACAGATCATCGAACGTCATTCAGGCAAGGGCGAGCGACGTCTTGTTTTTGTTCGGCGACTTAAGAAGGACACCAGTTTTTCCGTTCAACCAGCACATTGGTATCGAGATTGACTGTTTGATCTCAGCTCTCGCATCGCGCAATGTGCCCGAGGATGTCGGGGGTCGATTATGAATCGCTATGCGATGGTGCTTGGTGCTGCTGTTTCTGTGATCGCGGTTGCCCGGGCCGCTGAGTCCGATCCGACACGGGTGGGGCAGATCGCTGTTCGTACGGACAGAAACTATACCCGTGTCCAGTTGCTCGATAACACTGTGGATTTCGGCTGTACGGGGTCATCCGCCTATGTGCTGATCGAGCGGGATGCTGACAGCGGTCAAGGGGTCGACACGTCTGTGCACGATACAATCCTTTCCACGATCTTGACTGCAAAGAGTTTGGAATCAGACATTGTCGTCTTGACGTCCGGTTGTGCAAACTTCAATTCGTCAGATCACGGTGTTGTTCGGACGCTCTATCAGCAATAGTGGTGGTGTCGAACCACTAATCAAGCAACTGGAAAAACGCCCAAGCCAGATCGATGCCGTTGGCGTCTCGGCATAGGGTTCCGCCACATTGGGAACAGAGTCGAGGCTGGTCTGCCCGCCGCCCAGCCGATCAGCATAAGGACCGATGTATCTCTGTTAGTCCACTGATTGGAAAAAGTCCCACGCAAGGTCGATGCCGTTGGCATCACGGCAGAGCGTGCCAGAGAGGGAGCTTGGCTCGTTCACGTTCGGGTCGGAGTCGGGGATATTGTGTCCGCTACCGACGCCTTCATAATAAAAGACCGTCGGATCGCCTGCCGCGTTCTCGTAGGCTTGGCCAAAAATCTGGCAACCATCGTTGGGATCGAAGTCCGGCAGTGCGGAGAATGGCGGCTCAGGCGTCAGGACGCTCATCGTGAATTCTGCGAAGTAGTCCACCGTTTCACGGGCCGAAAATGTGAACCCTGTTCCATCGAAATTGCTGATAGGGTCCTCGGTGCCCATAAAGAGGAACGTTGGAGGAAGCGGCATGCCCCGCGGAACCGGAACGGGATCATTGCTCAGATTGCTGACATAACTTGCGATCGCTTTGACGTCGTTTGGCCTCTCGATGGCCATGCGCATGGCCATGTCGCCGCCATTGGAAGCCCCTGTAAAGAAGACTTGATCCGTATCCACTGTACGAGCGGCAGCGATCTCTTCGATGGTGGTCAACAGGAATTCGACATCGTCCGCGTCCGTGAAGGGCGTGGTGCTGTTCCAACCTTGATTGTTGCCGAGGCCATTGTTGCCGACAATGCTAAAACCGTTGGGAACGACGACAATGAAGCCGTTGGCATCAGCCAGGTCTAGCCAGCGACGCGGTGTTTCGCCTTCGGCGATGAAGTCCCGCATGTTGCCGCTGGCTCCGTGAAGGGCATAGACCATCGGCGCTGGCGCGGTCACGCTCTCCGGGGTGTACACGGTGTAAATCCGCCGCTCGTTATCGACCTCCGTTTGGATCTCAACCAGGGTTCCGAGGGGGGCTGGGGAGACAAGAACCGTGTGCGTCGCTGTGCTTTTGAGGTCCGTGGGGCCTGTTGCCGTCAACTCAAAGGTGAGTTCGGTGTCTGCTGCCACCAGGGGCATTGTTGCTGATGAGATCTCTTCGTCATCGTCCTCGAGAAAGACTGTAGGCCCCGCAATTTGGGCCCACTCATAGGTGACATCGCCTGCTTCATCTTCGTTGTTCAGAAGGGCTGTGAAGAAAAGTTCCTCTCCTTCATCCCCGGTGGTGAAGGCCAAGACTTCGACCTCAGGCGCAACGGGGTCAATCGGACCCGTTCCCACAAGTTCCACATTCTCGATGCTGCTCTCGCTTGAACAGGCCGCCAACACGATACCTAAAGCGAGCGCAGCGAGTGCGGACAAGTTGCTGCGAATATTGGTCAACATCTCATTTCTCCGTTGAGCACAGCCCAAGATTTTAGGGTAGATGATATACTGTCACCAACGCATGCGAAAGCGATGCCAGCGTAACCTGAGCGTGCCGTCAACTTGATTCCAAATACTGGAATCGCCTCTGTTTTTGAATTGTTTAGGTGAAGTCCGAACGTGAATACATTGGAGGTCCCGCGCCGCGTAAACCGTGGCGCGGGCGCTATCTAGCGTTTGGCGTAGTATTCGCGAGTGAGGGCGAAGACCACGGGGCTGAGGAAGATGAGGCCGACGAGGTTCGGCGCGGCCATCAGGCCCGTGAGCGTATCGGCGAGAAGCCAGAAGATGTTTACGATGTTTGCAACGTTGCCTTCGAACACAATCGACAGGGCACCGATGAACACCACGATGATCCACGAGATCCGGTAAGGCACGATGCTCTTCTCAGAGAAGAGGAACGCGCAGCACCGCTCGCCGTAATAGCTCCAGCCCAGGATCGTGGTGAAGCCAAAGACCACCAGGCCGAGAGTCACGATGTGCTTGCCGATGCCGGTCAGTGTCGCATCAAAAGCAGCGATCGTGAGAGGGGCGCCGGTGTCACAACCCATCGGCTGTTCATCGGCCAAGAAGGTTTCGAGATTGACCGTCGATGGCAGGCAGCCATCACCGACGACACCTGATGTCAGGATAATGAGCGCTGTGAAGGTACAGACGATCAGGGTGTCGATCACTGTACCGAGCATCGCAACCGTCCCCTGGTTCACGGGATCGTTGTTCTGAGCCGCCGCGTGGGCGATCGGAGCAGAACCCTGTCCAGCTTCGTTGGAGAAAATCCCTCTCGCCACACCCTTTTGCATCGCCAGCATCAGAAGGCCGATGGAGATACCCGTGCCCGCCGCATCGGCACCAAACGCACGGCTGAAGATCAATGAGAACGCTGCTGGCACTTCAGAGATGTTGAGGATGATCACGATCAGCCCTGCTCCCATATAAGCGAAAGCCATGATCGGGACGAGGCGAGAGGCGACGCCAGCGATCCGTTTCACGCCGCCGAGGATCACGGCCGCTGCGCCTGCAGCCAAGAGCACGGCAATGATGATCGGCATCATGCCGAAAAGAGCGCCGTCGGCAGGTCCGCCATAGGTGGCGCGGACAGCGTCAGAGATGGACTGTGATTGAATGAGCGCGCCCGTACCCCAAGCAGCCATGATGCCAAAGCTTGCGAACGTCACAGCGAGCCACGTGAAGCGCTTTCCCAGGCCGTTTTTGATGTAATACATCGGGCCGCCAACATAATTTCCGTTGGCATCAGTTTCCCGAAACTTGAGCGCTAAGACGCCCTCAGAATATTTCGTCGCTGTACCGACAAGAGCCGTGATCCACATCCAAAAGATCGCACCCGGACCACCAATCGCGATGGCAGCGGCCACGCCGGCAATGTTACCGGTCCCGATGGTCGATGAGAGAGCGGTCATCAGGGCCTGAAACGGCGTGACTTCACCCTCTTTGGTTTCATCGGGGTCCCGCTTGCGCAGCATTTCGCCAAAGGCATAGGGGATCTTCAAGACCGACATGAAGCGAAGGCCAACGGTCAAATAAAGACCCGTCAGAAGAAGAAGCGGCAGGAGGAACCAGGCGCTCCAAACAAACCCGTTCGCGGCGCCAATAAGCTGTTCAAGATTCATGAATGTCGGCGCTCCTTAGCCGTTTCGGTCAAATGCGAGAGGCTAAGGGCGAGGAACGCGCTTGTCCAGTTTTGGGACGATAAGTTTGACAAGTCGAACCCGCCAAACCGAGACGCCCACTGACAGTCAAAGCCGAAAGGCGACGGCTTCTTCCCTTTGCTTACGCATAATGGTGTTCACCTTTGTTCGCACAGTCCTTCAAAACTGCGAGAGGCGGCCCTTCGTGCTAGCGCTTACAGCGGTAGTCGATTAGACTTTGTCACAGGGTAAGCAGGGAGCGTACAATGGGCATTTTCGGGGCACTCTACCGGCGGCATAGAACCTACACCATCATCGGGCTTACGATTTTGGCGTTCGTGCCGTTCATCTTTGCTTTGATGCAGATCGATGGCCGCATGACCGATGGTCAAAACGTGTGGCTGAAGCCGCTGAAGTTCCACATATCGCTCGGCACCTATTCGCTGACCTTGGCGTTTTTCTCTGCGTGGATGTCGGAGAAGGGGCGCAACAGCTTCATCCAAAGGTCCGTCGTCTTTTTGTTTGCTATGGCGATGATCTTCGAGACGATTTGGCTTCTTTCGGCCAGTGCTCAAGGTATTCGCTCGCACTTCAACGACGATGGCGGTCTTTACACCATCCTCTATCCGATCTCGGGTTTGTTTGCGATCGTTCTTGTTCTGGCGGCTCTCGTGATGGGTATTTCGGTGCTGCGTGCACGGAAGGAAGCGAACAATGAAGGTCTTGCTGAGGCCATTGGCTGGGGGCTCGTCCTCACATTTGTTCTGACCATTATCAGTGCGAGCCCGCTGACCTCGCCCTTTGCCGATTTGGGCGGCTCGAAGAGCGGCTACAATGACGGGATTTTTGGTTGGCGCATGGACGGGGGGGACCTGAGGGCCGCGCATTTCCTCGGAACGCATGCATTGCATGTCGTACCAGCGATCATGCTCCTGCCTTCTCTGTTTTTGCCCAAAGTGTTGAGCGTCAATCTCTCGCGGCTTGTCGCTCTTGCTTACGCGGCCGTGGTCCTATGGCTAGCGCGGTTGGTGATGGGCGGCGGTGACTTGCCCGAAATCTTCCGCTCGCCGTTTTAAGCGGAGCCTTCTTCGCTGCTGAGATGCTCATCGCAGAGATAGTCTTCGCTGCGCATCTCGAAGAGGCGGCTCGCTGTCCGCTCAAACTCGAACGCTAGCTTACCTGACGCATAAAGAGCATCGGGCTCGGCTTCGGCGGAGCAGACAAGCTTTGTCCGGTGGTCATAAAGAGCATCGATCAGTGTCCGGAAGCGCGAGGCTGCGTCGGCATTCTCAGGCCCCATCAGCGGAATGCGATCAATCAAAACCGTGGGAAAGCGTCGCGCTAGCGCGAGGTAGTCCGCGGCGCCTAAGGGCTGCTCGCAAAGCTCAGCAAAGGACAGGCGTGCGGCGGCCGCGCTTGCCTCTTTGATGGTCGTGATCCGTCCCGCCACTTCGAGCTGACAGGGAGCGACCTTGGTGCCCTTTGTCAGTTCTCGGAAAGCTTGATCCATGGCACTGTCGGCATCAGGTCCCAGAGGGGTCATGTAAAGCCCGTGCTTTTGTAGACCCCGAAGACGGTAGTCCTGACCGGCTTCGATCGGGTGAACGGTCAAGGTCTCTTCAATCAGCTTGATGAAGGGGAGGAACAGGCCGCGGTTGATACCATCTTTATAAAGATCACTGGGTGGCCTGTTGGACGTGACCACAAGCGTACCGCCGCGCTCAAAAAGGGCCTCGAAGAGCCGGCCCAGCAGCATCGCGTCGGCAATGTCGGTGACTTGCATCTCATCAAGGCACAAAAGCTCCGCCTGCAGAAAAGCAGACTTAGCTGCGTGGGGGATCGGATCGTCGAGTTTTGCACGGCGGGCGCGGGCGGGATGCTTCCGGCGATCGCTATCGCTCATCATTCGCCACTGGCCGATAAAGGCGTGCATCTCTTCCATAAAGACATGATAGTGGACGCGGCGGGTCGGAAGATCAGGTGCGGCCTCTGCGAAGAGATCCATGAGCAGGGTTTTGCCTGCACCCACGCCGCCCCAGAGATAAAGACCACCGGGCTCCCGTGGTTTTTGCCACGGAAGGCTGCGGCTGCTGGTCAGCAAACGGGCTTCCAGCTGACCAAGAGCCTCCGCGGCCTGGGCTTGGGCAGGGTCCGCCTCAAGCTCGCCTTGGGTGACAAGGCTCTCATAACTCTTATACGTCTGCGTCATCGCACGATGAGCTAGGGAAGCCCGGCATGTCTGACAATGTTTCACCGACCATCGCTGAGATCCGTGCCGCGCATGAGCGGATAGGTCCTCATATCGTCCGCACACCGCTTTTGCGAGCTGATGTTCTTGATGAGGCGGTAGGCGGCTCAGTCTTCTGCAAAGCCGAGTGCCTTCAGGGCACGGGGTCTTTCAAGCTCCGGGGTGCGCTGAACCACATGCTCTCGCTGTCAGAGGATGAGAAAAAGCGCGGTGTCGTGGCGTACTCGTCGGGGAACCATGCCCAGGGCGTGGCGCGGGCAGCCAAGATTGTCGGCGTGCATGCTGCCATCGTTATGCCCTCAGATGCGCCCGAGGCGAAACGGGTCAGAACGGCGCGCGATGGTGCTGAGGTCATCCTCTATGACCGGGAGAAGGAAAGCCGCGAAGAGATTGGGGCCGCTTTAGCGAAGGATCGCGACGCTAAGCTGATCCCGCCCTACGATCACGTCGTCACCATGGCAGGACAGGCGACAGCAGGTATCGAGATCGCTGAGGATATGCCGGGGCCAGTGGATCAAGTCGTGATCTGCTGCGGCGGCGGGGGCCTCGCAGCGGGGATCACGCTTGCCGTGCATGCGTCTTATCCCGATGCTCAAATCGTGGTGGCTGAGCCCGAAGATTTTGACGATTTCGGCCGGTCGCTCGTTCTTGGTGAGCGGGTTGCGAATGAGCGACTTACCGGCTCGATCTGTGATGCGGTGCTGACCCCCACTCCGGGAGAGCTGACCTTTCCGATCCTCCAACGCGCAGGCGCTATCGGTGCGGTGGTGAGCGATGAGGAGGCCCTCGATGCCATCGCATTCGCTATGAAGGAATTGAAGGTGACACTGGAGCCGGGCGGGGCTGTGGCCTTGGCTGCTGTTTTGTCAGGGAAAGTCGATACGAAGGGCAAACGAACAGCTGTGACGCTGTCTGGGGGCAACGCGGACCTTACCATTTTGTCGCGCGCGCTCGCCCGTTGAGCCTTGCAGAGTATCCCCGGCGAACGACATATCAGCTGCGACTTGCTCTCGCTGATCATCGGAGAACCGCATGACCCTGCGCCGCCAGCTCTTGGCCCTGCCGACAGCCGTCTTTGCCCTCGCTGCGTGCGAAACGATCGATAGCATTGGCAACGACCCAGGACCCGCGACAGCCAATTCCTCGATTGAAAGCCGCGTGGTTGAGCGTGATCTCGACTACCCGACCTACGAGCAAAAGACGCTGGTGGACGAGGCAGAGAACGCCTTTGGCCAAGCCTCGGCTGAGATCGCTGAGGTGATCGACAAGGTTTTTGACGCTGAAGGCCGGCCGCAAGCCTATATTGCTGGCGAAGAGGGAAGCGGCGCTTTTGGCGTCGGCCTTTCTTACGGTCGCGGCTTTCTCTATCGTCCGAATGCTGAGCCGGTAGAGGTCTACTGGCAGGGGCCCAGCGTTGGCTTCGATCTCGGCGGAGATGCCTCGAAAGTCTTCGTGCTGGTCTACGACTTGGGTGAGACGGAAAACATCTATCGCCGGTACCCAGGAGGCGGCGCGAACCTCTTTTTCGTCGGCGGCGTCGGTGCTGAAGCGATGACCAATGGTCAGACCACGGTCGTGCCGATCCGTACCGGCGTCGGCGCGCGCAGCGGCGTAGCGATTGAGTATATCAAATTCACCCGCGAGAGGACGCTTAACCCGTTCTAAGACGCTTGAAGGGCAGGCGGTCTTCGAACGCGATCGCCAAACAGCCCATGATGATCACAGACGCGCCGACATAAAGGCGCCAGCTTGGTGTCTCGCCGAACACCATATACCCAGCGGCCACGCTGACCGGCAAAGCCAGATACTCGAATGGCGCGAGGCGCTGGGCCTCTGCGCGTCCATACGCTTCGGACATCAGCCACCACACGGTGAAAGCGATCCCGCCAAGCATGAAAATGGGCCCCATTGCCGAGAGCGGGGGCACCAGAGCAGGTGGGCTATCAAGGGTCGTCTGAAGAAGGGCCATGACAGCGATCATATAGATGGCCGGCATGACGTTCCCGAACATCGCGATCGTGTCGGTGTCTTCAAGCCGTGTACGGAGCCTGATGAGCACGAGTGTGAGGGCGTAGCCGACAGCTGCCGTGAAAGCAGACAAAGCTCCGAGAACTCTGTTGCCATCTGGTGCGCCGGACCCTTGCGCCGACAGAGCAAAGGCGGCGCCAAAAAATCCCGCAACGGCGGCAGCGGCTGCGATCGGCGAGATCTTCTCATGCAAGATAAGCCGTCCCATGCCGGGCACCATCAGTGCAGCCATGAAACCGAGAACTGTTGCTTCGGCGAGGGCGATCTGTGTCAGGGCCCAAAAGAAGGAGAGCGCGGTGCAGACCTGAACCAACCCGCGAAAGGCATGGAACCGGAATGCCTCCATCGTCGGAAAGGGGCGTCCACGGATGGCAAAGAGTGTGAGGGCGAATATCGACCCGAATATGAACCGCCACATCGTGATCGTTAGGACGGAGATGTCCATGGCGAGCGCTTTGATGATCGTGTCGATCGCGACGCCAAGCGCGATGGCGACCACAACAATGATATAGGGCGAAGGCATCAGCCCCGATAACGCAAGGCTGATGCGGGCGCTATGGCTTCTCAGCCACGCACGCGATTAGCTGGCTTTGCGGCCTGCGCGTTCGACCAGCATCGCTTTGATTTCCGCGATGGCTTTGGCGGGGTTGAGGCCTTTCGGGCAGACCTGCACGCAGTTCATGATCGTGTGGCAGCGATAGAGTTTGAACGTATCGTCGAGGGCCGCAAGGCGCTCCTCGGTTTGGTCGTCGCGGCTGTCTTTGATCCAACGGCTGGCCTGCAGAAGCGCTGCTGGGCCGAGATACTCGTCTTCACTGTCGTCCTTGCTGCCGTTCCACCAATAGGACGGGCAGCTGGTCGAGCAGCTGGCGCAGAGGATGCACTCGTAAAGGCCATCAAGGTCTTCACGGTCCTCTTGGGTCTGCAGGTGCTCTTTCTCAGGAACGTTCTCTGACTGAAGGAACGGCTGGATGGCTGCGTGCTGCGCGTAGAATTTCGAAAGGTCTGTCACGAGGTCTTTGACCACTGGCTGGTGCGGCAGCGGATAGACCGTGATCGGACCTTTGCCGAGCTCATCAAGACCCGTGGTGCAGGCAAGACCGTTCTTGCCGTTGATATTGAACGCGCACGATCCGCAGACGCCTTCGCGGCATGAGCGGCGGAACGAGATCGTCGGGTCGAGCTCTGATTTCACTTTGATCAGAAGATCAAGGACCATGGAGATACCGGTAGCGTCGACTTCATAGGTGTCCACGCGCGGGTTCTCGCCATCTTCTGGATCGTAGCGATAAATGTTGACGGTGCGCAGTTCACCGCCGCCTTCGGCCTTGTACGAACGGCCTTCACCCGTGATCTTGGAGTTTCGCGGAAGCGTCAGTTCAACCATGGTCGTCTTGTACCCGTTCTCGATAGGCTCGCCGTGAGCAATACGCCGATCACGCCCCTCGTGCAAAGGGCGAATCCGCGCGCTTTCTAGCATTCAGCGCCTTACGAAACGGTTTGCTATTCGTCGTCCACCCGTCTGACGCGAATGGTTTTGCCTAAGGGTTCGATGCGCATGCGGCGGCTGCCCAAAGCAGCTGCGCGGATTTCGACGGTTTGAATGCGGTCGGCGCGCTGTTGCCTGATTGTGGCGCTGTCGCTTTCGAGTTGTCGCCATGTCTCGCCATTGCTGAGCTTCACCGTCAGCCTGCCATAGCGAGAGAAGCTGGTCTCCAAGACCTCGGCAGTGAAGGTTTCAAAGCCTTTCTTCGCTTCCTTCGCCAGAGTGTCGGAACGAGAAGCCCGACGTTCGGCTTCCTCAGCCCGTTCTTGCGCAGCGGCCAGTTCGGCTTCAAGCGCTGCGATCCTCGCCTGCTCGGCCGCCAAGAGCTCAGCGGCTTCGGCTTCTGCTGCAATGGTTGCGGCTTCGCTTTCTGCCGCTGCCAGCAGTTCGTCTCGCCGAAGGGCCTCGTCATAGCAGCGCAGCCTGGTCTTGCTCCGGGAAATGGTGATGCAGTCGAGGACGCTCGTGTCCTCCGCCGGTTCTTGGAAGGAGAGCGTCGCGGCCAACAGAAGAGAAAGCATGGTCAAGGTCCTGGTCGTCCAAGCCGCTGTTTCAGCAGGAATAGATCCGTTTGCCCAGTCACCCTCACCAAAGAGAAAAAAGCCCCGCCAAAGCGGGGCTCATTCTTTCGGCGATCGTCCTGAGTAATCAGTAGACGCGTTTTTTCGGCTCGATGTAGCTGATGTCGTTTGACATCGTCCATGTGTGCACAGGACGGTAGTCAATGTCGGTGTCGCCATTCTCGTACCAGGCGATCGTGTGCTTCATCCAGTTGTCGTCATCACGCTCTGGGAAGTCCTCGCGGGCATGGGCGCCGCGGCTTTCTTCGCGGTTGGCCGCTGAGTCCATCGTGACCATGGCTTGAGCGATGAGGTTGTCGTACTCGAGCGCTTCGACGAGGTCGGTGTTCCAGACCATGGTCCGGTCACTGACAGACAGGTCGTCTGCGCCGCGCTGGGCTTTGCGGATGAGCTCTTGGCCTTCTTTGAGAACGTCGCCGGTCCGGAAGACGGCCGCGTTGTTCTGCATGGTTCGCTGCATTTCGAGGCGAAGCTCTGCAGTGCCGGTGCTGCCATCCGCGTAACGGAATTTGTTGAGGCGATCGAGCGCTTGTTCGCCGGCTTTGTTCTTGAACTCTGGCACCGGCTCGGACGGATCGAGGATCTCAGCGCAACGAAGCCCTGCGGCGCGGCCAAAGACCACGAGGTCGATCAGCGAGTTGGAGCCGAGGCGGTTGGCGCCGTGGACGGAGACGCAGGCGGCCTCGCCGATCGCCATCAGGCCTGGCACGACTTTGTCATTGTCCGTACCGTCTTTGGTCAGGACCTCACCGTGATAGTTCGTCGGGATACCGCCCATGTTGTAGTGAACGGTCGGGATGACAGGGATCGGCTCTTTGGTGACATCGACGCCAGCGAAGATTTTTGCCGATTCCGAGATGCCCGGCAGGCGCTGGGCCAGTGTCTCAGCCGGAATATGGTTGAGGTGCAGGAAGATGTGGTCCTTGTTCGGACCAACGCCGCGACCGTCGCGGATTTCCATCGTCATGGAGCGGGAAACAACGTCCCGAGACGCAAGGTCTTTTGCCGAGGGGGCATAGCGCTCCATGAAGCGCTCGCCTTCGGAGTTGGTCAGGTAGCCGCCTTCACCGCGCGCGCCCTCGGTGATCAGAACACCGGCGCCGTAGATGCCTGATGGGTGGAACTGAACGAATTCCATGTCCTGCAGCGGCAGACCCGCGCGAAGGACCATAGCGTTGCCATCACCTGTGCAGGTGTGCGCTGATGTGGCTGAGAAATAAGCCCGGCCGTAGCCGCCCGTGGCGAGGATCACCATCTTCGCGCGGAAGCGGTGGATGGTTCCGTCGGCGAGGTTCCAAGTCATCACGCCGCGGCACTCGCCATCTTCCATGATCAGGTCGAGGGCGAAGTACTCGATGAAGAACTCAGCATTCTGACGGACGGCTTGGCCATAGAGCGTGTGAAGGATCGCGTGGCCGGTCCGGTCAGCCGCGGCGCAGGTCCGTTGGACCGGGCCTTCGCCGTAGTTTTTGGTCATGCCGCCGAAGGCACGCTGATAGATCTTGCCTTCTTCTGTTCGCGAGAAGGGAACACCCCAGTGCTCCAGTTCGTAAACGGCCGCAGGGGCGTGCTTGCAGAGATACTCAATCGAGTCTTGGTCACCCAGCCAGTCTGAGCCTTTGACCGTGTCATACATGTGCCAACGCCAGTCATCTTGGCCCATATTGCCCAAGGACGCAGAGATACCGCCTTGCGCAGCGACCGTATGCGAACGGGTCGGGAAGACCTTGGTCACGCACGCGGTTTTCAGGCCCGCTTCCGCAGCACCAAGCGTTGCCCGGAGGCCAGCGCCGCCGGCACCGACAACCACAACGTCGTACACGTGGTCGATGATCTCGTAGGAACTCGTGGGCATGGTCGCAGACATGGGTGACCTCTTCCTCAGGCGATGAGTGTAACAGCGATAACGGACACGATCCCCACCGTACCAATGACGAGGGCGTAGACCGAATTGAGCATGTGGCTGAGGGACTTCAGGCCCTTGCCGTGGAGATAATCGTCAATCACCTCGCCAATGCCGATCGACATGTGGAGGGGAACAGACAAGAAAAAGAGAACGAGCAGCGCGGCATTGTACCACGTGCTGACAAAGGTCAGCATCTCTGTGCGCGTGTCGCCAGCGTGGCTCAAGATCGAGACAATGAGCCAAATCGAGAGCGGCACCTGGATCATGGCCGTGGTCCGCTGACGGATGAAATGCTTAGTGGATGAGCTCGCCATTACGCACCTCCGTGAAGGGAAAAGCCGACAAAGAAGATGAGGCCGGTCATCACAACGGCGCCAACATAGGCAGCCCAAGCTGTGGTCGACGCGAACTCTTTATCAAATCCGCGGCCCGCATCCCAGAAGAGGTATCGAATGCCGTTCAGCATGTGGAAGCTAAAGGAGAGCGTGAAGCCAAACAGCAAGAAAAGACCAAAGGGCGAAGCCAGGAAGCCGCTCACGGCCGCAAAAGCTGCGTCCGATATTGCAGCTGAGGCAACCCAAACGGTGAAAAGAAGAAGGCCGATCGCATTACCAACGCCGAAAATGCGTTGGGTGATCGACGCGGCCATGGTGACGGTGAACCGCCAGACCTGAAGGTGCGGTGAGAGCGGCGCATTAGGACCTGCGCGCTGGGGAAGGGTGTCAGACATCAGTCGCTCCAAGCTTTGCGATACCCTCTGCCTTATCTTGACGCAAAGCGGCAAGAGCGCGCGGAATCACAAGATCTCACTTGGCCCTTTAAGGTAAAGAGAGTGCTCAATTCTTGGTTGTGTTGTTGCGAGTGTTTATGAGAAGCACTCGCAATTGAAGTCCACATGGGATCAGAGCGACCGGAAATTGTCGGACGGCGACATTATGAGACGAATGAAGAGCGGCTGCCTTGGGCGAGGAGAGGACGTTCGACATCGACTTCGATACACTGGGATTGGCCCTTCGCCGAGATCTGATCGCAACGCCTCGAGGTCTGCACGTGCCCAGATTCGCTTGCTGCTTGGCGTTCGTGGGCTGAGTTCGAAGAAGTTATCTCTTTTGGGAAAACCATAGCGACGCGCCACTCCGAAAACCCTCAGAACAGTAACGCTTTTCGGAGGGTTGTTTCAGGTAACAGTTCTAGGAGTGCTTTTGACCACTTCTGGGGTGTTTGGGCTCAGCCCCGAGCCTTCTCCGACAAACGTTCGTTTCGAAGAAGGACCCTTTGCGATGCGCCCGGCATCGAGCAACACGGCACATTGTGCGGCCCACGGACCAATCGTGCCTTTCAGAAACTTAGCTTTCCGCGAGGCACGTTGTTCTTGCTGCTGGGGCGTTGCCGCTCTCCATCATACAGTCAATGGCCTCGCCGATCGCTTGGCCGTCGCAATTGAGAGCGGTGTAGGTGTTTG
>CAWUIJ010000040.1:0-21222 GCA_963922235.1 uncultured Parvularcula sp.
GGATTGGCGATGCCCGCAGGCTTCTCAATCTTCGAAAGCTCCGTGTCGAGGGTCGCGCGATCGAGGAGCTGCCCTGTGTCAGGGTCTTTAAAGTCCTGATCTTCGATCCACGCATCGGCGTAGGAGATGTAACGGTCAAAGAGATTTTGTCCGTATTCGCCGTAGCTTTCGAGATACGCTTTCTGAATCTCTTTGCCGATGAAGTCAGCATAGCGCGGCGCGAGCTCGGCCTTGATGAACTCGAGATAGGACTTCTCTGTTTCATCAGGGAACTGCTCACGCTTGATCGCGTTTTCCAGCACATACATCAGGTGCACAGGATCGGCGGAGACCTCTTCGGTGTCAAAGTTGAAAGTCTCAGAGAGCACCTTGAACGCAAAGCGCGTCGAGATCCCGTCCATACCTTCATCGACACCAGCGGCATCGCGATACTCTTGGTGCGACTTGGCCTTCGGATCAGTGTCCTTCAGCTTCTCACCGTCATAGACGCGCATTTTGGAGTAGAGGTTCGAGTTCTCATGCTCTTTGAGGCGCGTGAGAACCGAGAACCGCGCCAGCATGGGCAGGGTTTCCGGTGCGCACGGAGCATCAGAAAGCTCTGAGGACTTCAGAAGCTTCTCATAAATCGCGGTCTCTTCGGTCGGACGCAGCGCGTAAGGCACTTTGACGACGCTGATCCGGTCAAGGAAGGCTTCGTTGTTCTTGTTGTTCCGGAAGGCTTGCCATTCGCTCTCGTTCGAGTGGGCGAGGATCACACCCTGGAACGGGATCGGGCCGAGGCTCTCGGTGCCGACATAGTTGCCTTCTTGGGTGGCCGTCAGGAGAGGGTGCAGCACTTTGATCGGTGCTTTGAACATCTCGACGAACTCAAGGAGGCCCTGGTTCGCGTGGCACAGACCGCCTGAGTAGGAATAGGCATCGGTGTCATCTTGGCTGAAGTGCTCCAGCTTCCGAATGTCGACCTTGCCGACGAGAGCAGAGATGTCCTGGTTGTTCTCGTCACCCGGCTCGGTCTTGGTGATGCCGACCTGGCGGAGTTTCGATGGGTAGAGCTTCACCACGGAAAATTTGGAGATGTCGCCGCCATACTCATCGAGGCGTTTGACGGCCCATGGGCTCATGATGCCGGTGAGGCGACGGCGTTCAATGCCGTACTTCTCTTCCAGCAGGGACTTCAGCTGTTCGGTCTGGAACAGACCCAGCGGGCTTTCATAAACAGGAGAGAGCTCGTCGCCAGCTTTCAGGACGTAGATGGGGTACTCTTCCATCAGGTCTTTCAGACGCTCAGCAAGCGATGATTTACCGCCCCCAACGGGACCGAGGAGGTAGACCACCTGACGCTTCTCTTCGAGGCCTTGGGCGGCGTGGCGGAAGTAGCCAACGATCCGTTCGATCGTGTCTTCCATGCCGTAGAAGCCTTCGAAGGCTTTGTAGCGTTTGATGGTGCGGTTGAAGAAAATCCGGCTGAGGCGCGGATCCTTCGATGTATCGATAAATTCCGGCTCGCCGATCGCTTTGACCATGCGCTCCGCCGGTGATGCGTAGAACATCACATCATCGCGGCACCCGAGGAGGTAATCGCGAAGCGACATCTCTTCATGCTTCGTGCGCTCATAGCCTTCGGCAAATGCATCGAAGACGTCCAAATCACTGTCCATTGTCATGCTCACTACCGCCACCCGTTTCTGCCCGTTTCTCGGGCCACTAGGCTCATCAAGGCCACCACCACCTTGCCGAACCAACTTACATGATGCGGCAAGGCCCCATCCTGAACGAGCTAGGACCCTGACCATCCATCATGAACGCGACTGGTAAAGATAGTACGATCATGATGCGCTCTTGGCGATAAGATCGAAGCACGATTCCTTCGAAGAATCCCCCAGCTCGGAGCATAAATGTTTCCCTTCTCCCCCATCCCGGCAAGGGCCGTATTCTGACATTTTAGATGGATTGGCGGTTTTCTTAGGTGCGCGCGTCCGTCGGCGACGAAATCGCGCATGGCTCGACGGCCCCGCAACTCTTGGTTAAGCTCAAAGAAGGGAATGGCTTGGGGGCCTTGGTGCGCAGTTTGCGGCTCAATGTGGTGGAACGCAGCAGCCTGCATGAGGTGGCGGAGGCCATCTATGCACGCCTGATTGCCCGATCTTCGAAATTCCAGCCGATTATCAATGGCTTCGAGAATAACACTGTCAGCATCTCAACCCTGCTGCTGATTGGTATGGGGCTCGCTTTGGGGGCTGCTGCGACCTTCGTTTATGGTGCAGATTTGGCGGAGGAGACGGGCATTGCTTTCTTCGCCTCGCCAATTGCGCCGGTCGTCTTGGGCGGCGCGGGCGGTTTCGTCACCTATCTCTTTTTCTCGACCCTCAGCAGCGCCTTGGCCAAGTTCCCGCTTTACCAGCAGGTTTCCGAAGTCTTCGTCTTTGAACAGAAGTTTACGAATCCGAAGCGCCGTATGCAGATGACGACCGCGGCGCTTCAATGGCTTCAAAGACAACCTGAAATGACCTTTGAGGCGGTCGAGTATCTTTACGAGACCCGGGACACGGTTTCGATCCTACCCAAACGTCTCCGGCGCGAACTCACCGAAATGAAAGAGGGAAACGAATCGGCCCTGGTGATCCGCGAGCTTTTTGAGCGAAAGTACAAGGTCGATTATCTACGGCAACGCTTGATGTCCCCGCGGGAGCTGTCCGCCTACACCAATCGCTATTTCATCCAATCGCGTGCTGCGAGGAATGGCATTCGCGCGAGCCTTGTCTTTGATACCCTCGATGCTGAGCTGCGCGATGAGATTGCGACGGGCGACAACTGGCGCCGCACCCGGTTCACGGACGAGCACCATCAGATCACTACGATCCGCGACAATGCGGATGTCACCCTTCGCTACCGAACGGGCGCGCCGCATTATCGCTGGCCAGATGACCGCCGGGAAAGCAGCCAAGGCGAAACGGCGCCTTGGATCCTCTATATGGGCGTCGAAAACCCGGTGAACATTCCCCTATGGGTGATCACGGTCGACCAGGTGATGGGCAAGCTGCGCGACGCTGCTCGTTGGCTCTATGAAGACGAAGACCTCTCTGAGACGGAGATGGATTTCGAAGTGGAGGCGATCCTCGATCTTCTGACCGGGACGGACATCACGATGTTCGGCAAATGGGATGAGAAGACCTTGCGCCAGCGGTCAGAGGTCGCGCTGATCCCCGAGCCTGTCCTGAAGGATCTGAACGGCGATCGCGAGGACCCTTACTGGGTTCTGCGATGGGATCCCAACCGGATCGACTGGTCCCAGTTTGTCGGAACAGACGGCGCCATCCGCCGGGCTTTTGCGGCATTGTTGAAGGCGATTGAGATGGCCGATGACGATGCTGAAAGCGTTGTTCTTAGCCGCGGCGATGCGCTCTTGATCAACAATCTTCGCACCATGGTTCGCCGAAAAGAACTCGGTGCTCAGGGTGCGCCTTATTGGGACAATCTCTTCGACTATCCCGAGGCGTGGTGGCTGAACGTCTATTACGGTTTCAGACGCTCAGCCCCCGCTGCTTTCTTTGGGATTTAGCCTCGCTTCAAGGCCTCGCTCTGAGGTAAGTACGTCAATTCGTAAACGTATGACTTAGGACCCTTCCGACTCACCCACGTCCCCTCCGGAGGATGCGATGAGTTTTGCTCTTCCGGCGGGCAGTCCCAGGGGCGACCATGGATAGCTTTGGTGTCGTCATCAAACGCAACCCATCCAAGACGTCCTTGATATGTGATCCAAAGATCTTGATCTCTGCGTTTGTAAGCGAAGAACCCTGCCAATCTTTCCTGTCGGTCAAACCGGTAGGTAAGACCGTCACTCAATCTGTAGAGCTGGAAGGACGAGTAAGTTTCCATCAGAGTACGAACTCCTTATCTCAAGAGTTCTGAAGCGCCGTCTCGATCAGCTCTGCGGTTTCAGCCGCGCCGTAGATCTTGACGAAGGGGCCCATGCGCGGGCCTTCGGCTTGGCCGAAGACGACTTCGTAGAGGCCTTTGAACCATTCGCGGATGTTCTCGTAGCTTTGCGACTTGCCCGCATCGAACACGGCGGTTTGGTAGGCGTCTTCCTCCTCGCCATCACCGAGCTCGCGAAGGCGAGTCGCAAAGACCTCGAGCGCCGCGCGCTCTTGATCCGTCGGTGTGCGGTAGACTTTCTTAGGCTTCACGAAGTCCTGGAAGTAATTCACCGCATAGGGAAGAAGTGGCTCAAGAGCTGCCATCTCATCCTCGCTCGCGTCCGGGCGATACTTCGCCACGAACCCGCGCAGGATCTCGGGATCCGACGTGCCGGATGCATCGACGATGTTCAGAAGCAAGCCAAAGCTCACCGGCGGTGTGACCGCTGGCACCGAGCCTGTGTGGATGTGCCAGGCCGGGTTCTCCGCTCTCTTTTCCGGCTCTTGATCCTTGTACTTCGCGACATGCGTCCAGTACTCATCAGCCGTTTTCGGGATGATGTCGAAATAGAGCTTCTTCGCTTTTTTCGGTGCCGCGAAGTTGAAGAGCTGCAGGCTTTCGGGGCTCGCGTAGCGCAGCCACTCGTCGATCGTGAGACCATTGCCTTTGGTCTTGGAGATCTTTTTGCCCTCTTCATCGAGGAAGAGCTGATAGTTGAAACCGGCCGGTGCTTCAGCGCCCAGTGCACGGACGATCCTGGACGAGAGGCGTGTGGATTCCGTCAGATCTTCGCCGGCCATCTCATAGTCCACGCCCAGCGCATACCAACGGCCCGCCCAGTCGGCTTTCCATTGCAGCTTACAAGCGCCGCCTTTCACGGATTGCTCACGGCGCGTGCCGTCTTCGTCTTCGTAGACGATCATGCCGCTCGCCGCGTCGCGCTCGAGAAGCGGAACGTAAAGCACGCGGCCGCTCTCAGGACTAATCGGCAGGATCGGCGAGTAAGTCTGCCGACGCTCTTCGCCCAAGGTCGGCAAGATGATGTCCATCACCTCGTCATAGACCTCAAGCATACGGATCAATGCGCTATCAAGTTGTCCGGTCTCATAGGCCTCTGTTGCCGAGACGAACTGATAGTCAAAACCAAAGCGATCAAGGAACGCGCGGAGCCGCGCGTTGTTATGGGCGGCAAAGCTCGGGTATTCGCCCGCCGGGTCTGGCACGCGTGAGAGGGGCTGCTGCAAATAGGGCTCAAGGATCTCTGCATTCGGAACAGGCGGAACTTTCCGCATACCGTCCATATCGTCCGAGACGCAGACAATCCGGCTTTCCCGGCCGGTGAGCTTTTCAAAGGCATGCCGAACCATCGAGGTCCGTGCGACCTCGCCAAAGGTACCGATATGCGGCGGACCTGAGGGGCCATAGCCCGTCTCAAAGGTCACGACGCCGTCCTTCTTGCCCATCTTGTCCAGACGCTTGATCAGAGCCTTGGCCTCCTGAAAGGGCCAAGCTTTCGCGTTCTCGAACAGGGCGGTATCGGTCAATGTCTCAGTCATCGGGGGGATATACCCAGCTGAGCGCAGAGTGCGAGGCCCTTTTTGCGGCCAGGAGAACCGCGCCTCGGGAATGGAGGGGCACAAGGCTGTGTCGGCCTGCACCCCTAGCTCCTGGACCGCTGATCGAGGCGGTTATGCCGTCGCGGGTTGGGTCTTGGGCTCAGAGGCCTCTTCCCGGGCGCGTTCGTGCTGTTCGACCACACGCTTGAAGGCATCGTAGTAGGTGGGATCCTCCGTCCCCATCCATTTGTCCCACCAGGTGAAATAGAGGCCAAAATTGTAGCCTGCTCGTGCATGGTGGAGGTCGTGGTGCACGGTGGTCGTGAACCAATCGAGCAGAGGGCGCTTGTCCTTGGTCGCCGGCATCAACTCAAAACCTGAATGCGCAAGCGTGTTCTTGATCAGTGAGATGATCACAAACATCCCCGTAGCCCCGCTCGGGTTCGGCACGGCGATCTCCCAAAGGATCACAAAGAGCACCATGAGACCGGCTTCTCTCAGATCAAAGCTATAGGCGGTGAACGGGGATGGGTTCATCGAGCGGTGGTGGCGCCGGTGATAAAGCCGGAACCGCTTGGGCTCATGGATCCAGCGATGGATCCAGTAGAAGTAAGCATCATGCGCCAGCAGCATGAGCGCGACCGAACCCCAAAACCAAAAAGGTCCCGTCATCTGCGCGTTGACCTCCGCCCACGGCAAGAAACCAGCCCGCCACATGAAATAGGTGCTGACGCTGAGCACGGAAAAGATAGCGATGGACCGGAGGGAGTGGAGAAACTCGATGATCAATTGCTCGCGCGGCGGCCATTCCTTGCGAATTTTCCGATGGCGGAGGACACCGGCGAGCCCAACCCACAGAAGCAACCATACCCCCACCGCCAGGACGGCGTAGCGCTGAAGGTCGGTCAGCATCCATTCGGGAATCTCGCGCAGGGTATCGAGGAAAATCTCACCCATCAGACTGTCTCCTTTTCGCAGGGCTTGGTGGCCCCATCAGACCCTGGGGTCAGTTGGCATGTCTCGCCTGTTCTTCGTGGTTGGATGCCAATTTCAAAATCGGTGCGGTTTCATTTTGTGATCGCTTGGCTTGGTTCCGGAAGGCTGTGGGGGTCATGCCCGTCTCGGCTTTAAAGGCGCGGCCAAAGGGGCCGAGGGATCCAAAGCCGCATTCATAGGCAATCGAAGCGATCGTTTCCTTGGCGTGTTCAGGATCGACCAACCGGCGCTTCACCTCTTCGAGGCGGTGCGAATTGATGAAGGCGGCAAAATTCCGATAGCCGAGCCGCTGATTGATCACGGGGCGCAGGCGGTGTTCAGGCACGTCCAGCCGATCGGCAAGGCCCCCGACCGTCAGCCCTTCTTCACGCCATGCTTGGTTGGTGACCATTTCATGGTCGAGGCGCGTTAATAGCTGCTCGTCGGGTGCTGCTTCAACGGAAGCCAAGGGTTTGCTGGGTGCCGTGAGAAGGCTGGAGCGGGGAAGCGTGAATATCAGTGCGCCAATGACCGCCAAGGCCGTCGTTAGCACCTCGTCAGAGATAAGGACGGGGATCCACCTTGATCCTTCGTCGGCGACAAAGTCGAACAAGGCGAGGGCGATGACATAGACCCCAATGATCGCCATGAAGGGACGCCGGATCCGCCGGCGCTCACTATCAAGATCATCGTCCTCGCTGCGCCATACCGCGTAGAGGACCAAGCACCCGATCCCTGCCTCAATGATGTTCTGCACAAACGAACAGACGAGCTGCGCGTCGCTCGGTGCAAAATAGCGCAGCAAGAAACTCCCCATCATCAGCGCACCCGGCAGAACCAAGAGCCAGCGGCTGACCGAGATACCGAAGATGAGGGCGACAAAGGGCCAGAGAAAACCCAGTGTCATGCATGAGATCATGAAGATGGCAAAGTTGCCGGATGCAAAGCTCTCGACAGCATAGCCCACGACCCCAGCGCAAAAGCCCACGCCGGTGATCTTGATCGCTAGCGAGGCTTGGCTGCGAAGGATGTTGGCGGCTGCGACGCTGATCGCTCCCGCCACAATGCCACAAAGAAGGATATGCCAGTCTTGAAGATCCATGACGCACCGATTCCTACCGCGATCAGGTGAGAATAGGGTGTGCGGAACGCAGTTCGCTCGTCGATTTTCGAAATCGGTCAGGCTTAGCCTTCGGCTTTTGTCGCCCTGAGAAGAAGAAAAGCGATCGTCGCCGTGACAATCTCATAGCCTGCGTAACCAAGCAGCGTGAGCGACGGGATACCGTCAAAAGGCAAGGAGAGGATTCGCCCCAGGGCATAACCGCCGGTGAAACCAAGCAGCAAATAGAGCGCGGGCCTATGCAGTGAGGGCCGGAAAACGGCGGCGGCGCAGGCGAGACCAATGCCGATATTCACACCGCCATAATTGCTCCGCAGCTCATACATCAGGCTGCTGGAGATATCGTCGATGCTGAGCCCTTCAGCGATGAAAAGCTCAGCAGGATTGAAAAAGGTCAGGACCCCGAAACCGAGGAACAGGACCGCGTTGAGAATGAGGAAGGCTCTCACCATTGTCGTGTTCCCTTCGTTCCGGAGACGCCCTGATTAGTCGTTCATCAAACGACGTGCTTCGATCCGAGATATCGCACGGTTGTGCACTTCGTCTGGACCGTCAGCGAGACGGAGTGTGCGCATATGGGCGTACATCTCAGCCACGTCGAAGTCCGCGGAGACACCGCCGCCGCCATGGGCTTGGATCGCATCGTCGATGATTTTGAGCGCCATGTTCGGTGCTGCCACCTTGATCATCGCGATCTCACCTTGGGCGGCTTTGTTGCCTGCGGTGTCCATCATGTAGGCGGCCTTGAGGCAGAGAAGACGGGTCATCTCGATGTTGAGGCGACCTTCACCGATGCGCTGCTCCCAGATCGAGTGCTTGATGATCTGTTTGCCGAACGCTTCGCGGCTGGCGAGGCGCTTGACCATGGCTTCGATCGCTTTTTCTGCGACGCCAATGGTCCGCATGCAGTGGTGGATGCGGCCTGGCCCAAGCCGGCCTTGGGCGATCTCAAATCCGCGGCCCTCGCCGAGGATCATGTTGGAAGCCGGTACACGGACGTCCTTCAGTTCGACTTCCATATGGCCGTGCGGTGCGTCGTCATAGCCGAACACGGGCAGGTGACGCTTGACGGTCACGCCAGGGGTGTTGGCAGGCACGAGGATTTGTGACTGCTGCTGGTGACGAGCCGCAGTCGGATCGTTCTTACCCATGACGATATAGATGGCGCAGCGCGGGTCGCCTGCACCTGATGACCACCACTTGGTGCCGTTGATGACATATTCGTCGCCATCACGCTCGATGCGAGTCTCGATGTTGGTGGCATCCGATGATGCGACGGCTGGCTCCGTCATGAGGAATGCTGAACGAATTTTGCCGTCGAGCAGCGGCATGAGCCACTGCTCTTTCTGTTCTGGCGTGCCGTATTTGTAGAGCACTTCCATGTTGCCGGTGTCGGGCGCTGCGCAGTTAAAGACCTCAGGCGCAATATGGCATTTGCCTGTAATCTCAGCAATCGGAGCATATTCCAGGTTGGTGAGGCCAGCGCCGAGCTCTGGGTCAGGCAGGAACATGTTCCAAAGACCTGCCTCTTTGGCTTTGTCTTTGAGTTCCTCGATCACTGGCGGGATCTGCCACGGGTTCCCTTGCGCGCGGAACTCCGCATGCTGCTGTTTATAGACTTCGTAGCCCGGCACGATATGCTCGGCCATGAAGTCCTCGACCTTGCGGATGAGATCCTTGACCTTGTCTGTGTGGTCAAAATGCATGGCAGTTTCCTCTTTTCGAATTCAGCGAGACGATTTTGCCCAAACTGAGCACGGTGGCTGCCATTCGGTCAAAGCCGTTTTGTTGTGACTTTTGCCGCGGGCCTTCGAAGAGAGCTATCAGGAACCCAACGACCCCATAAATGCAGGGAGAACAATGCAATGGATACCTCTTACAGACAGCGCGCCGGCCTGATGGCGAGCCTTGGGCTCGCGATCCCCGTCGCCACAACACTTTTCTATATGGCCACGCTCGGCGGGCCCGAAGCGGCCGGATACGGTCCCGGCTACGCGGGCTTTGAAGCTTATGTCACCGCGCGCTGGTCTGACATTGTCACGGTTTGGACCACGGAGTGTGTCGGCTTTATCCTCTGTGCCTTGGCAGCCTTTGGGCTTGCCCAGAGCAGCAGCAAAGGCCGGGCGGCGTGGAACGCGATCGCCTTTGGCAGCATCGGCGGGTTCGTCTCGACGGCCATGGGCATCAGCCTCTTCAAGGGCTTTGGCACCGCGGGCGAAGAGACTGCGCAGCTGGCCTTCGCCATCGTCAACAGCTCGTTCTTCTTCTTCTTTGCTGGGAAAGCGCTGACGGCAGCCGGGGTCGCGGGCCTCGCCTTTGATCTCTTCAAGGACGGAAACGCGCTGTCGAAGGTCTTGGCGCTGATTGCGGGACTGATTGGTTTGGCGGCGCTGGCTGTGAACATCGCAGCCTCAGCAACGGGCATGCAGATGGTGATGCAGGGCGGTGTGATCGGCGTCCTTGCGACAGCGGTAGGTGTCCCTGTCGCGTTCCTCGTGACGCGCTCAGCGCCGGCGGGCGGCGAAGAAGCCGCGTAAGAGGCTCGCTGCTTCCTCCGCCAACACACCGCCGGTCACCTCTGGCCGGTGGTGGATCGTGGGCTGCTGGAAGAGTTTTGGTCCGTGGTCCACGGCGCCGCCCTTGGGATCGCTGGCGCCATAAACGAGCCGGGCGATCCGGGCGTGACTGATCGCGCCAGCGCACATGGCGCAAGGCTCCAGCGTGACCACAAGGGTGCAGCCCGTGAGGCGGTAATTGTCCACTGCGCGGGCGGCCAATCGGAGGGCGCGCATCTCGGCATGGGCTGTGGGGTCGTGCTCAGAAATCGGCGCGTTGTGCGCCTCAGCGATCACCTCGCCCTCAGGCCCAATCACCAGCGCACCCACGGGGACTTCGCCTTGCTCTGCCGCTTGGGCAGCAAGCGCCAAGGCCAACCGCATCCATTCGGTGTCTTGGTCAGTCACCGTCAGCGTTCAGCTTTGGTCAGAATGTTGATGGGCGTGAGGCCAAACGCGCCCTTCGGTGTGTCGTAGTCACCGGTCAGCACTTCGTAATGGAGGTGGATCGGGATCGAATAGCTCGCCGTGTTGCCCATGGTTCCCAGCTCTGTCCCAGTCTGCACGGATTTGCCTTCCTGCGCAGCCGCTGTCCGGTTTTGCAGATGAGCGTAGCGGGTCAAGACGGTGTCCGAGTGCTTGATCAGCACATATTGGCCGTAGTCATCCCGATAGCCCGCTTCAACGACAGTGCCTGCGCCTGCGGCGACCACTGGGCCTGCAGGACGGCTTTGCAGATCGATGCCCTTATGCAGCTTGCCGCGACGATCACCAAAGTTCGACGACAAGCAGGACTCGGGCGCGGGGTTCAACAGGAGCCGAACGCCATCCACCAGAGCATAGGGCGCATAGCCCGTGATTCGGCCCTCCGAATCAGCGCGCGGCGCATTGCTCACAGTCATTCGGGGACAAAGCAGCAGCTCGCTTTCTGGTGCAAACCCTTGGGCCATGCCGCCTGCGTCGGCGCTGCTCTTGCCGCCGTCGCCGGTGTCCGTGCTGACACAAGCCCCCAAGATCAGAAGCGTGAGAAGGAGCGAGAGGCGCGTGAAATGGGTCATGCCGTTATTTTGTCTCGAACAGGGACGGCCTGCAACGGCTTGCTTTCGCTATCAATTGATTTCGATCGCAACGAACTTATTGACGCCCAGCAATCATCGCTTAGATAGCGCGTTAGCAGCCGTCGGCCTTGAGTGCTAAAAGCGGCTGTCCCTTATCACCAACCTCTATCTGGAGAGCACCATGGCTTTCAGACCACTTCACGACCGCGTCCTCGTTCGCCGCGTCGAAGAAGACGAAAAAACAGCTGGCGGCATCATCATTCCTGATTCCGCAAAAGAGAAACCACAGCAGGGCGAAGTCGTCGCTGTCGGTTCAGGCACCAAGTCGGAAAACGGCGACGTGACCCCACTCGACGTCAGCGCAGGCGACAAGATCCTGTTCGGCAAATGGTCGGGCACTGAGGTCAAGCTGGATGGCGAAGACCTTCTGATCATGAAGGAAAGCGACATCCTGGGCATCCTCGCGTAAGCGCCCTCGCTTTTCATCCGTTATCAAACGAATTTTAGGAGACTATCATGGCTGCAAAAGAAGTTCGCTTCGAAGCCGATGCCCGTGAGCGGATGCTCAAAGGCGTCGATACCCTCGCCAACGCTGTTAAAGTGACCCTTGGCCCGAAAGGCCGCAACGTCGTCATCGACAAATCCTTCGGCGCACCACGCGTGACCAAGGACGGTGTCTCGGTCGCTAAAGAGGTCGAACTCGAAGACAAGTTCGAAAATATGGGCGCTCAGCTCATCAAAGAAGTTGCTTCGAAAACCAACGATGTTGCTGGTGACGGCACCACGACAGCGACTGTTCTCGCTCAAGCGATCGTCCGTGAAGGCGCAAAGTCTGTTGCTGCTGGCATGAACCCCATGGACCTCAAGCGCGGCATCGACCTCGCAACGTCCAAAGTTCTCGACGCCATCAAAGCCAACTCGACACCAGTCGAAGGCAGCCAAGGCATCGAGCA
Source organism: uncultured Parvularcula sp. (assembly GCA_963922235.1). Lineage (GTDB taxonomy): Bacteria > Pseudomonadota > Alphaproteobacteria > Caulobacterales > Parvularculaceae > Parvularcula. The sequence continues at coordinate 12,136 of CAWUIJ010000040.1, forward strand.
AGTCGGCACCATCTCAGCCAACGGCGAAGCTGCTATCGGCCAAGACATTGCAACAGCGATGGAAAAAGTCGGCAACGAAGGCGTGATCACTGTCGAGGAAAGCAAGACAGCTGAAACCGAACTCGACGTCGTCGAAGGTATGCAGTTCGACCGCGGTTACCTCTCGCCATACTTCGTGACGAACGCGGAGAAAATGTCGGTGGAGCTCGAGGACCCATTCATCCTCCTGCACGAGAAAAAACTCTCGAATCTTCAGTCGATGCTCCCACTCCTTGAGAGCGTTGTTCAGTCCAGCCGTCCGCTCCTCATCATCGCTGAAGACGTCGAAGGCGAAGCTCTTGCAACGCTCGTCGTCAACAAACTGCGTGGTGGTCTGAAGGTTGCTGCTGTCAAGGCTCCTGGCTTCGGCGATCGCCGGAAAGCCATGCTCGAAGACATCGCGATCCTCACCGGCGGCCAAGTTGTGTCCGAAGACCTCGGCATCAAGCTCGAGAATGTCGGCATTGACATGCTCGGCACAGCCAAGCGCGTTGTCATCAACAAAGACGATTCCACAATCGTTGATGGTGCTGGCGACAAAGGCGACATCGAAGGTCGTACGGCTCAGATCCGTGCACAGATCGAAGAAACATCTTCGGACTACGACCGTGAGAAACTGCAAGAGCGTCTGGCGAAACTCGCTGGCGGTGTTGCTGTGATCAAAGTCGGCGGCGCGACAGAAGTCGAAGTGAAAGAGCGCAAAGACCGCGTCGATGACGCGCTCAACGCCACACGCGCTGCTGTCGAAGAGGGCATCGTCCCTGGCGGCGGTTCGGCTCTTCTCTACGCCTCGAAAGTGCTCGACGGTGTTGCAGGTGAGAACGATGACCAAAACGCTGGCATCGCGATCGTTCGCCGTGCCCTTCAAGCACCGATCCGTCAGATCGTTGAGAACGCTGGCGAAGAAGGTTCGATCGTTGTCGGTAAGCTCCTCGAGCAGTCGGACACCAAGTTCGGCTACAACGCGCAAACAGGCGAGTACGGCGACCTGACAGCCATGGGTATCGTTGACCCAGCCAAAGTCGTCCGCACAGCTCTTCAGGATGCAGCTTCGGTTTCTGGTCTTCTGATCACGACGGAAGCAATGATCGCTGACGCGCCGAAGAAGGAAGGTGCTGCGGCTCCAGCAATGCCTGACATGGGCGGCATGGGCGGCATGATGTAAGACGCTCCCATCAGGGATCGTCTTCCATCATTAAGCACGCCCATCATCAAGGATGGTGATATCGGCCAGTGCCGATATCACGCGGCGGCATGATATAAGACGCTCCCATTGGGAATGTGATCTCAGCCCAGCCACGTTTGGCTTTTGAAAAGGCGGCCCTCGGGTCGCCTTTTCTTTTGCGGCGGGGGATGGATCTCGTACGCTAGAGACTGGTCGCGCCCACAAGCACCGAGCCGGTTGCGAAGACGTGGTTTTGCCAATTTTGCTGCGCCTGCGAAGGGAGTTGATGTGCAAAACAGATGACATCCTTCGTGACGGGATATTCAAGTGTGAATTTGTAATAGAGGGCGTGTTTTCTCTAAGGACTAAGTGGTCTCCCCTATACTTATGTTTCTGAGTCTCGCGTTGCGAACTCCAGGAAATACGCCGGTTTCACCCCTTAATCTCAGTTTTTCTTTTTTTCTCTTTCGTTCCCGTCGCGCATATGTGTAGCGTCCGGCGTCGAAAAGGCTTCCGGGCCTTTCGTGCGAAGGAGGCAAATTGTGATCAAGAGCATCCTCAGACGTCGCAACCATCGCGTTGACGCCAGCGAGCTGCTGGACGGCGACGGTGATTACGAGATCACCACTGCTCGGTTTCCGGGCCGTTCGGTGATCGCCTTTCAAAAGCGTGGTGGCCAAGCCGCAGCGCTCGAAGTGACGGAGCAGGGGGCGGAGATTGTGAAAGGTCTCGCCGCAGGAGCTCTCATTTCTGAGCTCGAAGAGGCGCAAGAAGATTTGGCTGAAGAGGCTGTGCTGCCGCTGACCGCCGATCGCGGCGCCAGCTGGGAAGAGACTGAGGCGTTTATCCAATCGCTTGACCTTCTCGACGCTGCGGAGAAGCAGGCGCTGGTTGGCGCTTTGCCGCGTTAGTCGCTGCTATCCCGTATGAGCCAAAGTGATCGTCCCAGCCGCTTTCCATGGCCGCCGGTTCTGACCCTCGCGGGCATTGTCTTTATGGTTGCGCTGAACCGGGTCGCTCCCGTTGAGCCGAGCCCGCGGTTCTTGCAGCCCGTCGGTGTCATCCTGATTGTTTTGGCTCTTGCGGTCGATTTTTGGGTGCTGCTGATCTTTCGTGCGCACAAAACGACGATCCGTCCTGACAAGGCTGCCAGTGCGCTGGTCACCACCGGCCCTTTTGCGGTGAGCCGTAATCCCATTTATGTGGCGAACTTGGCGCTCTTGCTGGGGATAGGGATGGCGACCCGCAATATTTGGGCGTTGCCCGCAATAGCGTCTGTGTTCTTTTTGATTGATCGCCTGGCTGCTGCGCCAGAGGAGCGCCACCTGGAAGCGGTCTTTGGCCGCGACTTTGATGACTATCGCCAGCGCGTTCGCCGGTGGCTCTAAGAGTGCATGCCTGAACTTCCTGAAGTGGAAACCGTTCGGCGCGGTCTCGCACCTGCGATGACCGGCGCGGTTGTCACCCACGTTGATCAACGTCGCCCTGACTTGCGCTTTCCGTTCCCTGACAATTTCGCTCAGCGCTTGGTGGGTGCAACCGTTCATTCAGTCGAGCGCCGGGCCAAGTTCTTACTTTTTCCGTTGAGCACCCAAGAGACAATGACGGCCCATCTGGGAATGACCGGACGTTTCTCTCTTCAGTCAGGGGAGAAGACGTTGGAACCTGGCGCATTCTATGCCCCCGATCCGCCCAATGGGCACGAGCACTTGGTCATCGGCCTCACAAGTCCCACCCATGGCGAGGTCGAGGTGACGTTCTCTGATCCGCGCCGTTTCGGCTTTATCGAGCTGATGGACAATGCGGCCCTGGAGGCGGGGCGATTGGCTGAGATCGGACCTGAGCCCTTGAGCGAAGATTTCACGCCCGACGATCTGGTCCGGCGGCTCAAAGGAAAGGCAACGCCCATCAAGGCGGCCCTTCTTGACCAAAAAGTCGTGGCCGGGCTGGGCAATATCTATGTCTGCGAGGCGCTTTTGCGCTCAGGCATCAGCCCCAGGCGCTTGGCCCGCACGGTTGGCATCGGCCGCGCCGAGCGGCTGGTCGCAGCGATTAAGTCTGTTTTGGCCGAAGCCATCGATGCGGGCGGCTCCACCTTGCGTGACTATGCTGGCGCCGATGGTCAGCAGGGCGGCTTCCAACAGCGCTTTTTTGCCTATGGACGCGAAGGAGAGCCTTGCTTGCTCTGCTCCGCCCCGATTAAAAAGATAGTCCAATCGGGGCGTTCGACCTTCTTCTGCAGCTCCTGTCAGAGGTAGGGCAAAAACTTCGCAGAAGGGCGTTGACCCCGGTCTTTTTATTCGTCTATGGGCTTCGCTCGTTTAGAAAGAGGGTAATCCCCAGCATGGCCAACACAACGTCGGCACAGAAGATGGTTCGGAAGATTGAGCGTCGTACGGCGGTCAATAAATCTCGTCGGAGCCGTGTTCGGACGTTCATCAAAAAACTCGACGTTGCCGTTGAGGAGGGTGATGCTGCGACGGCCCAGTCGGCGCTGCGCTCTGCCGAGTCAGAGATCATGCGGGCGGTGTCAAAAGGCGTGATGCATAAAAACACTGCATCTCGTAAAGTTTCTCGCTTGGCTAAACGCGTAAAAGCTCTAGCTTCCTAATATAACGGTCTGAAGGCGGACCTTCATTAAGCTGAGCTTGTTGCAAGCCGCACCTATTCTGTGTGCGGCTTTTTTCTTGAGCTTCGCGCGACATTTTCCTCAGTTATCGACTTTTCTTCCCGCTGTGGAAAATTTTCACTCACGTTATTGTGAAACGATGAGCTGTGATTCGTTTGGAAGTTTCGATGGTTCACGAATTTGGGCCATGTGACCGCGACGAAATCGTCTGCATTCCGCTTCGTCACAAGCTTGTCATTAAGGAAGTAATAGGTAGCTTGGAGGAACAGCGGGCATTCGGGCGCGCCGCTGCTTGAGGGAGGCTAAAAAGGATGAAAAAAAACCCCCAGCGTGGAATTCAACTCTTGAATTTTTCGAATTATTCAGCATGCGCCGATGAGCAAATTCGCTCTCTCTGCTGGGTGAAACCTGGTGGACAAATCCTTTCCCTTACGGATAAGTAGCTCGTCTAGGGACAGCACGACATTCCACAATCAAAAATTTATGGCGGCCTGATAAACGGCCGAACACTTTTGCTTTGCAAAGGCGCAAGATGCAGAACGCTCACAGTACGCACGAATACAATCCGAACCAGCAGTTCACTGATTTCAAATCACTTCTCCGAGAGCAGTTCGGTGAAGCCATCTACGATAGTTATTTCGACGGTTTGAGCCTTGCCGAGGCTGGCGAGGGCGGTGTAACGTTCTGTGCGCCGTCGCGTTTTTCGGCGACTCTCATATCACAGCGTTTTGCTGGCCGTATGCGGCAGATGTGGTCTGAGCTTTATGGTCCAGTTCAAGACTTGCGTGTGAAGGGTGCCCAGGATTTTACGGGGTCCACCGATCAATCAGTTGCGTTAGAAGCTCCACAACCAGCAAAGCCCATGGAACCCGCCAGCCAACCCCGTCCGCAAAAAGAAGAAGCCAAGGCGTCGACATTCGACAGCGCTGCCACAGGTATTTTTGCGCAGGGCATGACGCTTGATCGTTTTTGCACGAACGATACCAATCGACTTGCGCATCGAGCTGCTGCAAAGATCCTCGATGAGGCGGGCCAAGGTGTCACCATGATCCACGGTGCGGCTGGTCGTGGAAAGACCCACTTGCTGAACGCCGTTGGGCAAGAATGGCTGCGCCGCAATCCAGGCGATAACGTTCTTTACCTGACATATGATTCCCTGATGACCGACGTGTCAGAGGCCTTCATTTCAAAGAGCGTGAAGGAACTTCGAACGTTTCTTCAAAACACAGACGTTCTTCTGATTGATGATATCCAACTCCTCCGTGGTCGGAAACGCACACAAGAAGAGCTTGACTGCTTGATCGATAAGCTCCGCGGTGCCGGTAAGCGCGTCCTTGTTGCTGGTGCGTTGCCACCAACTAAGCTCGCGGAGACTGGGATTTCCGCTCGGCTTGCTGGGCGCCTTGGCGGTGGTCTTTGTGTCCAGGTGAGCAAGCCCGATCTTGATCTGCGTATGAAGATCGCCTTTCAGCTTGCGGAGGAAGCGTCCAAGGCATCAGATGTCTCGATCCTTAGGCGTCATATCGAGTTCATTGCACGTCGCTGCGAAGATTCAGTACGCGAGCTAGAAGGGGTGATGAGCCTCGTTCAAGTGGCGACCGAAGCAGAGGCTGAGATCAATAAAGAATTGAGCGACGATCGTTTGCGCCAGCTCCTGTCTGATCATCTCAACAATCGGCGTCCGTCACTGACACCAGAAGCGATCTTTGACTACACGACCGAGGTCTTTGGTCTGTCGAAGAATGACCTTCTCGGCCGTTCTCGGAAGCAGCCCATCGTTCGTGGTCGTCACGCCTTCTGTTTGGCTGTGCGTAAGCTGACCGACACACCGCTCACTGCGATTGGTTCTATGATTGGCCGTGACCACACCACGGTGATGCATTCGATCAAGACAGCCGAAATCCTCGCTGAGTCCGACGCCACCTTTGGTGCGCGGATCACGCAGATCTTCGATGAGTTCGACCACAATTCTTGAGGGCGCTTCGGCATTCGAACCTAGCGCTCGGCGAGCGGGTATGCTGTTGTCTCCGCCCCCGAGCGAGTCGGTCTAGCGGCTCGCTGATCAGAAGGAGATCCGGTCCGTGAAGGTCACCATCGAACGAGGAACGCTCCTCAAGGCGCTGTCTCACGTCCAGTCGGTGGTCGAGCGCCGCAACACAATTCCTATTCTCTCCAATGTCTTGCTGCGCGCGGAGGGCGGAACCCTCGCCTTGACCGCGACAGACTTGGATATTGAGATCGTCGAACAGGTGCCCGCCGACGCGGATCAACCTGGCGCGGCTACCGCTGCGGCCGTTACGCTCTTCGACATTGTCAAAAAACTGCCTGACGGTAGCCAGGTCGAACTGGAAAAAACGTCCGGTGGCCGGTTGCGCTTGTCCGCTGGCCAGTCCGAGTTCAGCCTCGCTATTTTGCCCGAGGAAGATTTCCCCTCCTTGCCGCAGGCGGATGATGGGCAAGCTTTCACCATGCCCGCGGCTGATCTCGCGCGCTTGATCGATAAAGCACGCTTTGCGATGAGCCAGGAAGAGACGCGCTACTATCTCAACGGCATTTACCTGCACGCTTCGGAAGAGGGCGGGCAAAGCAGTCTTCGCGCGGTGTCGACCGATGGTCACCGGCTTGCGCGCCTTGATGTGGATATTCCTCCTGGGGCTGAGGGCATGGCCGGTGTTATCGTACCGCGTAAAGCGGTGCTTGAGCTCCGCCGTTTGCTCGATGATGCGGGCGAGACGGTTGATGTGTTGGTCTCCGCCGGCCGCATGCGATTCAAGTTTGACGATATCGCCCTGACGACCAAGCTGATCGATGGAACGTTCCCGGACTATGCGCGCGTTATTCCTGAGGGGAATGACAAGATCATGCGCGTCAGTCCTGCAGAATTTGCGAAATCTGTCGACCGCGTCTCCACCGTTTCAGCCGATAAAACCCGCTCAGTGAAACTCGCTATCGAGGGCGATCGTCTGCAGCTGAACGTGAACAGCCCTGAGACCGGGACGGCCACGGAAGATATGGCCGTCGACTATCCAGGTGACACGATCGAGATCGGTTTCAACGCGAAGTATCTCCTCGATATCACCGCGCAGATCGATGGCGAGACGGTCACGTTTGCCTTTGGTGATACCGCATCGCCGACGGTGATCACGGACGAACAAGATCCGCGAGCGCTCTACGTTTTGATGCCGCTGCGGGTCTGATCCCCCCCGCGCATGCGTCGCATCACCTCGCTCACTCTGCGCGACATTCGCTCCTACGAAGCGTTTGACGCGAAGCTCACCGGCAGGTCTGTGGTGATCACAGGCCTGAATGGGGCGGGAAAAACCAATCTTCTTGAGACGCTGACTTTGTTTGCAGCCGGACGAGGTCTACGCGGCGCGAAACTGTCCGACGTCGTCAGGCAAGGGGCTGGCGGTGCTCCGGGTGCCGCTCTCAGTTTGAGCGAGGAGGGCGAGGATCCCCTTCGTCTTGTCGTTTCTATTCCGCCGCCACGTTTCGATCGCCGCGAGGTGAAGATCGATGGCGAGCCGGTGAAGAGCGCGTCGGCACTCGCGGGTGTCATCCGTTTTCTCTGGCTCATCCCAGCGATGGACCGGCTCTTTGCTGATGCGCCGGCCGAGCGGCGTAAGTTTTTGGACCGGATCGCGGCTGCAGGTTCCTCCGAGCACGCCCAAAACGCTGCCCGCTACGAGAAGGCGATGAAGCAGCGCATGGCTCTTCTTGATACCGGCGGCGATCCCTCGCTCCTCTCGGCATTCGAGCAAGAGATGGTCGAAGCCGGTCTTGCGGTCACGGAGTGCCGACTGGAGACGGCTGAAAGTCTCGCGGCGGGCTATGAGACGTTGCGCCAAGCCGCTTTTCCGCAGGCGCATCTTTTCATCGAAGGTGATCTCGAAACCGACCTCGCCCAGAACGGCCGCGAGGCCGCTGCTGCGACATTTGCAGAGAGGCTCGCGCGGAACCGCCGGGTCGATCGTGATGCGCGCCGCACATTGGCGGGTCCCCATCGCTCGGATCTTATCGTCACGCATCTTGGAAAACAGATGCCAGCGAAGCATTGCTCAACGGGTGAGCAAAAGGCGCTGCTGATCGGCCTCATCCTGGCGCGCGCTTCGGCAGCGAAGGCGCATAGCGAAGCGGCTCTCGTTTTGTTGCTCGACGAGATTGTTGCCCATCTCGATGAAACGCGCCGTGAAGCGCTCGCCCAGACGCTTCAGGATCTGGGTCTCCAGGCCTTCCTCACCGGCACGGATCAGGACGCTTTTGAGCCCTTTTTGGAGCATATGGACCACCTCCAACCCGCGCTCCTCTGAGTGCCAATAAGCAATTCAATTGTAAGGGATTTTTGCAGCGATTTTGCTGTCTCAGGGGTTGGGAAATAACGCCAAAAGTTCTATATAAATCGTCGAATCGCGAATTATTTGAAAAGCAGAACATCCATGGCCTCAGAGGCAGCTCCGGAGACGAATCCGGGCCCCGACGCAGCTGATTACGGCGCGCAATCGATCAAAGTTTTGAAAGGCTTGGACGCCGTTCGGAAGCGTCCTGGCATGTATATCGGTGACACCGATGACGGTTCGGGCCTGCACCATATGGTCTATGAGGTCGTCGATAATGCCATTGATGAGGCGCTCGCGGGCTATTGCGATACCGTACACGTCATTTTGAACGATGATGGCTCGGTTACCGTTCGGGATAATGGTCGCGGCATACCGACGGAAATGCATCCGGGCGAGGGCATGTCGGCGGCTCAGGTGATCATGACCCAGCTTCATGCTGGCGGGAAGTTCGACCAAAACAGCTACAAGGTGTCAGGCGGCCTCCACGGTGTGGGCGTCTCAGTGGTGAATGCGCTGTCGGAGCGGCTGGATCTCAAGATCTGGCGCAGCGGGCACATTCATGAGATGCGGTTTGTGCACGGCGAGGCTGAAAAAGATCTCGTGGTCACGGGTGATACGGACAAAAACGGAACACAAGTGACGTTCCTGCCGTCAACGCAAACCTTCACCCAGACAGAATTCGACTACGGAACGCTTGAGCGTCGCCTGCGGGAGTTGGCGTTCCTGAACTCAGGTCTGAAGATCATTCTTTGCGACCGGCGCCGGGCCGAGGTGCAGGAGCTTGAGCTGCATTACGAGGGCGGCTTAACCGAGTTCGTTCGTCACCTTGATGCTTCCAAGCAGGCTTTGGTCAGCGACCCGATCACCATGTCGGCGGAGAAGGACGGCATCACGGTTGAGGTCGCGATGTGGTGGAA
>CAWUIJ010000041.1:0-20967 GCA_963922235.1 uncultured Parvularcula sp.
GTGGTGGAAGATCGCTTCGCGCTTCTCGCTTTGACCTGCGTGCATCAGGAGTATCCGAACAAGATCTCACACGTGATGCAGAGCGATGAGGATGCTCTGACGCCGCGTGCGATGTTTCCAGCATTTTATGGCTGCTATGACTGGCATTCTTCCGTGCACGGTCACTGGCTGCTGACAAGGATCTTAAAAACCGATCCTCAGACACCGATGCGCCCCTCCATTGAGGCGGCACTCTCGAAAAGTTTCACACCCGAAAACATCGCAGGAGAGCTGGCTTATTACTCCGCCGGTGGACGCGGGTCGTTTGAGCGTCCTTATGGCATTGCTTGGTATCTTCAGCTTGTGGCGGAGCTTCATGAGAGCGATGAGCCGCTGCTCCAAGAATGGCGCGCAACGCTTGCACCCCTTGAGGAGGAGATCGTCCGCCAGATCGAAGGCTGGCTCCCTCGGCTCGCCTATCCCATTCGTCTGGGCACGCATAACCAAACGGCGTTCGCGTTTGGCTTGATGCTTGATTACGCCCGGACCGTAGGAAATGAGAATGTCGAGCAGATGCTCGCGGATAAGATCCTCGCATTTCACGCAGACGATACGAACTGCCCACTGGCCTATGAACCGTCAGGGGAGGATTTCCTCTCGCCTTGCCTGATGGAAGCTGACCTCATGCGCCGGGTGATGACCAAAGAGGCATTTGCGGCCTGGCTTACCGCCTTCCTGCCCACTCTCCCTGAGAATGAGCAAACCGATTGGCTCGAGCCTGGCGTTGTCCTTGATGCCTCCGATGGCAAACTGGTCCATCTCGACGGGGTCAATCTTTCCCGCGCATGGGCCCTCGAAGGCATCGCCAGTGGTCTTCCCGACGATGATCCGCGGCGGCCTGCTCTCTTAGCGAGCGCCGCGCTCCACCAAGAGGTCGGGATCGCAGCGGTTTCGGACGAGCACTATTCAGGCAGCCATTGGCTTGGCAGTTTCGCAACGTACCTCACCACCAAACGGGGCATCACGGAGCGCTGATTAGCAACGCTGGGGCGCTCGCCTGACCTCGATCGTGCTCGCGCCCACAGCCTCAGCGGCTCTCATCAATGCTGACTGATAGTCTCCATCAAGCCGGTTTTGAGCCAATCGTGTTGGAACCGTAACGACAAGAGTTACACCCTCCAAGGCGAACGACGCTTGGCTCAGATAGGACGCCGTTGCCTCCTCTCCAGCGGCCTCTTTGAAAGCTGTGAGTACGTTGTCGGTGAGGGATCCCGGCTCGCAAACGGCGGCAGGAATGGTCTTGGGTCGAGCCTTGAGAATGGCCTCTGCGGCCCCCTCGAGGTCCACGGGATTGGTCGTGGTGGCGAACCAGCCAAGCCAAGCGGCACGGTCGCGGATCTTTGGGCTCGTCGCAGCAATGGCAAGAGCAAGTGCTGCCCTCGTCCCGTGGCGGCGTTCAGCCCAGGACAGAAGACGCGGCGCACGCTCATCGCCGAGCAAGGTAACCGATTGAGCGCGAAGGTGAGCAAGCTCGTCATTAACGTTAATGGCGGGACCGAAGACATCTGGAAGCAGAGCTTTCGTCAGCGAGCAAACTCCCCTGTCCTCCAAAAGATCCGTGTCGGAACTTACGAAGGTTTGTTGTGGAGGGTTTCTATTAGGGCGCTCATGGGTGAGCGGGTGGGCGATCAATTCTGCGCGCTGATCATTGCGTTCCTGGTGCCGGAATTGCCGGTCATCCCGGATGGTTTTCTCGGTATGGCCGAGCTCGTCGCAAAGCGCCGAAACCTTGAGGAGGAAAGGCTTGAGATCAATCGCGCCGTCCTTCAGGGGCCGGTTCCGTTGGTCATACCGGCGCAGAAGGAAGCCTTTCTCTTCAAGGCTCGATTTCAGCCTCCGGAGAGAGCTCGGCGCAATGGCCAAGAGCCGGCACAGCCGTTCGCTGCTCGGCCAAACCGACGTGTCATCGGTGGCCGTTTTGCTGATATCCAAATGGGCCAAAAGAGCAGCCATGAGGCATCGCTCTTGGGGCGTTAAGACATCTGCAGTTCCTAACGCCAAAGCTTTATCCACCATCAGCCGGTTAAGGTGATCGGGAACGGCTTCGGAACGGCACTTAGCGAGTTCCTGGTCGTAGTCATTGCTGCGTCTGGCAAAGCCAGCGGCGCACAGCTCTCCTGTCATCGCGCGCATCTCCTTGAACGCGAAGGCAAAAATCAAGTGTGGCGCGAATCGCGCTTTTGTCTTGCTCAGATGGGCGGAGAAGGATACGCGTTAGGTGTCAAGCTTACGCGAGGCTCCTCGAGAGTCCGCTCGGAGAGCCCGGCCTTTGGCCGGGTTTTTCTTTGCCTTCTTTGTTTCTCTTCCTCTTGTTCGTGGAGCAGATCGCCCTGCCCTGGCCTTGAGCCTCCCGGTGGATCCCGCGAAGCCCTCCTTCATGGCGTCGATTCTCGTGAGCCCGCAAATGCGATGGCACGAGGACGCAAATGTTGCACTTTTCGAAGAGTGCAGCCCGAAATAGCAACATTTGAGGTAAACGGAAGGTTAACCCTTCCACGAGCACCACGAAGCACGATAACCGGCTCTTAAGGAGACCAGGATGGCGAGTTTAAGTGCAGCAACGCGCCGGGTGGCGCGGCTTCAGGAGCGCTCCGTTGGGCTGCTCGATGCGATGCGGGCCCAGCTGATGGGCGAAAGCGACGAGAAGGCCCTGCCCTTGCGCTTCAGCATTCGCCAAGCGGCGAAGATGGTGGGCAAATCGGACATGACGATCCGCCGGGCTGAAGAGGCCGGCACCCTGCCCTCACCGGAAAAACGGGAAAGCGGCCACCGGCTTGGTTTCACCTTGGATGAGATCAACAATATGCGGGACGTCTTTGGCACCCGCCCTGGCCGCGCTGAGAGCGATGCGCCGCTGATCTTAGGCGTTCAGAACTTCAAAGGCGGCGTCGGTAAATCGACCATTGCCGTCCATGCGGCCCAGTATTTCGCCCTTCAGGGCTACCGGGTTCTACTGGTGGATGCTGATCCGCAAGCGAGCTCCACCGGGCTCTTCGGCTACAATCCAGAGACCGATATCGCCGAAGAAGACACCCTGCTCTCTTACCTCGAACCTGGTGGCCGCGATAACCTCTCCTATGCCATTCGTCCGACCTATTGGTCGGGCCTCGATCTGATCCCTGCTTGCCTGGGGCTTTATAATGCTGAGTATCATCTTGCATCGACCGGTGCTGGGACCGATCGGTTTGAGCGTCTTCGCGCTGGTTTGCGCGAAGCTGCTGAGGCTTATGACATTGTCGTTTTGGATCCGCCGCCAGCTCTTGGGATGATTTCGCTTAATGCGCTGCGGGCGGCCAACGCGCTTCTTATCCCCACGCCGCCGAGTTCGATTGATTATGCATCGACAGTTTCGTTCCTGAGGATGCTGACATCGGTGCTTGAGACCATGGAAGAGCACGGCAACGCCATGGACTATCAGTTTGTCCAGCTGCTCGCGACCAAGGTCGATGAGAACAAGTCGGCCCATCAGGAAATGCGGGACGCGATGCGCGAGATGTTCGCCGGTGATATCCTGATGACCGCGCTGCTTGATAGCTCGGAGTTCGACAATGCATCGATCGAGATGCGCACGGTCTACGAATATGACGGCGCTTCGAACCGGACATACCGGCGGTGCCGAGCGAATCTCGACAGAGTCATGGGCGACCTTGAGCTTGCGGTGAGGGCGACGTGGCCGAGCCATGGATCCCAGCTGCGTAGGGAAGGGGTCGCATGATGTTCAACGCGTTGAACACGAACCGTTCGCCTCAAAGGAACCGTAAACGTCATCAGTGGTTCCAATCAACCATGTTCAACGCGTTGAACACACGCGAAGGAGGCCGTCATGGCGCGTAAGAAGATCCTGGCTCACGCTGTGACTGCAGCCCGTGATGCTGCTGATAAACCGAAGGAAACGAAGGCCGTTCCGAAGCTGAACCCGCTTGCGCAGCGGGAAGGGGCCTTGTCAGACATCGCTCAGGGCAGGGTGCGTGACGTTCGTCTTCGCATGGTTGATCCCAAGACCTGCCGCATGTGGGACAAGCACAATCGGATCTACGACCTCCTGAATGCCGAGAACTGCGCCGACCTCATCGGATCCATTCGCGCGCAAGGGAAGCAGGAGATCCCGGCCGTGGTTCGGCGCCTCAAGGATGATCCCGAAGGGTTCGAATACGAGGTGATTTCCGGCGCACGTCGTCACTTCGCCGTCAGCTACCTGCGGGAGGAGGAGAACCGGAAGGAGCTCTTCTACCTCGTCGAGGTCAAAGATCTCGAAGACGAAGAGGCCTTCCGCTTTGCCGATCTCGAGAACAGGGGCCGGCAGGACATCTCGGACTATGAGCGGGGCCGGGAGTATATGAAGGCGCTGGCAGACTACTACGGGGGCAACATGACCCGGATGGCCATGCGGATGGAGGTCTCCAAAGCGCTTCTGTCCAGCTACGTTGCTATCGCAAAGCTACCGCGTGAGGTGCTGGATGCTTATGGCGATCCGCGCGAAATCGCTGTCCGGCATGGGCAGCAATTGAGCCCGCTGCTGAAAGGTGAGACCCGGGAGAGGGTGCTCGAGCGGGCCAAGGAAATCGCCAAAGGCCAGGAGCAGGCGAGGGAACTCGGCAGCACGCTTTTGATGCCAGGTTCAGAAGTCTTCAAACTCCTCAAGGGGTCCGCTGGTCCTAAGAAGGAGCGGAAGCCAAAGGCGCCTAAGCCCTCCGAGGGGGAGACGCTCGGTCGCACGACCTTCGTGACCGCGAGGATTGAGGGGCAAACGCTCAAAATCGACGTTGACCTTCAGCATCAGCCGGATCCTGATGACGTGGTCGCGGCTGTGCTTAGGGCTTACGAGAAAATGCGCTGAGCTCAGTGGCCTTCGGCGAGGTTCGCCATGGCTTCTGCAATGGCTTCAGTGCCCGTTTTGCGCGGTGCATCGCCTTTGAAGTCATAGTAACAGGGTTGGTGATCGACAAAGATGTGCTCTTTGATCGTTTTCACCGCCTTTTGGTCTTCGAGCGTTCCTGCGGTCAATGTGAGGTGGCCACCGTTTCGAAGGCGCCAAAAGAGGGTGGATCCGCACTTGCCACAAAAGCCGCGTTCCGCCCATTCAGAGCTTTGGAACCAGGTCACGTCACCGTTGATGACGACATTGTCGACCTCAATGCCAATGAAGGGGCCACCGCTCCAGCGTTGACAATCTGTACAATGACAAATCTGCGCGGCGTCGATCCGGCCTTCAGCCTCGTAACTCACCGCCCCGCACAAACACCGCCCCTTGGCCATCGTTGGTCTCCGTTGTCCGAAATATTGTCACTATCACGCTAAACGAGGGCTGTGTGATCCACGTGCGGCGTGCGCATGTCAACGCTAGGGGGCTTGCTGCCATGAAAGCGAAAGGGCACTCCGGCTGTTTGCCGAAAGGCCCTTTGGCTGTTCTGTCGATCGGATCTTTGGGTGCTAAAGGGTTATTGTCCGACTTGGTCGAGCACCGCACCGCCGACGCCTTTGACGCCCTTTTGGATCCAATTCTTCATACGCTTACCAGTGCACGCGTTTCCTCCGCATCCTGCGAGTTGATAGAGTTCGTCCGTTGACGACCTAAAGTCTTCTCTATCCGAAACGGTCGCCGCGTAACACATTTTGCGAATGTCGGTTCGCTGCGCTGCTTCGCATGTCTTAATAAACTGGTCGACTCTTTCTTCCTCTCCTTGTTTTGCGGCTGCATTGATTTGTTCAGGGAGGAAATAAATTGGATCGTTAAACTGTGTGCGACCTCTGTCCGTCAGTGCTTGAAGCTGGTCAAACGAACCACTTGCCAGGAGATCGACTGCGTGGATGCGATAGGCCTCAAGCGAGGGCGCGACGGCTGTGCTGGTAAAAGCGAGGCGGGCATTTTCGGACGCATCACCAGGCCTGTTCTGTTGCTGGCGAAGACGTCGTTTGAGCATGCGTCCATAAGACGACTTCATGCTGACACTGCCGATCTTCGATGAAGCTATACCGGTGTCCCCCGCATCTAGAGCTTGGTCAACAGCAAGTGCGGTTTCAATAGAGGAATGAACAGCTCGGTAGCCGGAAGTCTTTCTATAGGACACCAGGCTTTTGGTTGAGCGGTTGTTGTCCTCGGCCATGTATAAGTATTCTTTGTTCTCGTCCTTCTCAAGCCAGGTGTTCAAGATTTTTAGTCGCTCATCATACGGCCGATGGGTTTCTGGAAGCGCGGAGGCGATCAAGGCGTCACGAAAGGCTTCTTCCGTCTTTTTATTGATCGCTCCAAATGCTGATTGAAAAGAGATTAGCTCGCCGGAAGCCAATATTTGTTCGTAGGGAAGGTTTTGAGCCACAGACACATAGTCGTTGACGCTGTTGCGGAAAGCATCGAGCGAGGCGCAAACCTGCATCTTGCTTTCGTTCATATGCTCCATTGCCAGGTCGACTCCAGCTGCGGAGTACCCAGCCTTCAAGAGGAGCTGGAAACCGAGAAGATCAGCTGCATCTTCTTGCTTTCCAACCCAGACGGGACGCACGACGGATTCAGAGACAACAAGAAAATCCTCCGTGAGCTCTTCGAGCTTTTGATTGTGCTCTTCAATATTAAGTTCTTCCGTATATTGATGTCCGGAGCTTTCAGTCGCATCCACAGTCATGTCAGCCAAGTCTGCTGCGAATTCAATTCCACGCTGCATCGCCTGAACCCGCTCTAGAGACCGGGTCATCGATGCGCCATTGCTGGTATCGCCATTGATAACATGCGCAAGCTCATGGGCCATCAGGAAGGCAATTTCATCGTCACCGTCGGCCATGCTAAAGACCTGGTGGCTAAACAGAATACCGTTGTCGAAATACGCCGTCGCGCCGTATACTGGACTTGCCGTGACTGAGATTGTCGGCGGCGTCGCGGGAGCTTGATCTCCCGCCGCGTTAAGAATCCGGTCGCGAATGCGTTCAAGCGTCGCGATCGCTTGCGGGGCATAGATACGGTCCCTGCTTTGCTGAGACTGCATCGTCGCTGGGACCGTATCAATCGTTCGTTGGTCGGACGATACAGCGCCTCTCGCGCGGCGTCCCACGCGAACAATGCGGGCACCCTGCCGAGAGATTGTTGAGCTGATCGTCTGGACATTGTCCAAAGGACAAGTCTGCGGCGTCTCCGTTTGAGCGGAAGCTGATGCCATGGTGCCGAATGCCAAGATGGCAATTGCTAAGGGCTTTATTTTCGGTCTTCTGAGCATATTACTCACCCTTACAGTTGTGGCTGCCATAACTCACGGTGCTTTCGCCTGTGGCGCAGGCAACTTCTTTGCCCTTGAGGCCTTCGTTGACCCGGGCAATGACAATATCGCTTTGGTTGAGCCAGCAGGCTTGGCCATCAAGGCGGACCATCGCAAAGCTTTGGCTATTTTTGTCAGTGGCATGATCTTCGACTAAGAAGAAAAAAGGTTTCCGTTCGCGCTTGGCTGCGGTTCGGCACTCGCCCTCGCAAATCTCACGCAACTGATTGCGATTGTACCTACCGTCCGTCGGTGTCTTATCTTCAATTCGCGGAATCATGCTTGGAGGTGCGCTGCTGCCGGCGGCCGCACGGCATTGCAGGCTGGCTTCTCGGTCGGTGAAGTTCACCATATACTCCGTGCCCGATGTTTGTAGTAGCAGCGCTGGTGCCATGGCTAGGATTGTTGAAATCATCTATCGATCTCCGGTTTTCTGGGAAGGGTGGCGCCGGTTCTAGGGCTGGCCTTTGCTGACGGGGCGCAGATCATAGCGAGAAAAGTCAACGCATTGGCATGTGTTTGCGCGCGGAGTTTCATGGCGGGTGCTTGGCGGATTGGCGCCAACCCGAAGATCAGGTTCGATCCGGTTGCGGAACGTAATCCAATAAGCGGTCAACACACCGAACCCAATCGCAAAGATGTTGGCTGGCGGTGCCGTCGTCATCTCTGATAAGAGCAGGGAGATCAGAAAGATGATGATAAGAGCTATGCTGAGCAAGAGGACGTGAATGCCGCTATTCTGTGTTCGGCGGGCGATGTTGTTGGCGAGGTGCGACAGGAATTTACCAAATTTCTTGGTCTCATCCTGTTGATGCGCCTTTGTCTTCGGCAATTGTTCCCTTGCTGAAATGGTGATTTTGTCCCTCAGTTCCTGCCAAACAAGCAGAAGGAAAAAGCCCACCCCGACCAGCGACCCTATCGTGAAAGAATAAATGAGGGGGAGAAGGGGGTTGCTCTTTACTTGAAACACCACCTGAATGATCGGAATGAGGAGGCAAATGGCGCCGGCGATCACAATCGCTGCTTCTAGCAAGAGCTTCGGCACTCGTCCACGGACGTTCTGTGTGGGTATTGTATCATCGGTGGCCTTGGCTTTCGATAGAGACACAAGAGACGCGCGAAAAAAAAGAAAAGCCAGACCCAAAAGAAAGATGCCGCCAAGCAGTTCAGGGGCCACGCTTAGCAAATGGTGCCCTATGTCATTTGATGGGCTGTTGACGATCGGAGCTGTCACCACTCCTAACCCCAAGGCCAAACAGTACGTACCAAAAAGAACAGAGGCCTTTGACGCTGTAATATGCGGCAGCGGTTCATAAAGCTGAACTGCGAAGTTCGACTGCTTGCTCGAGCTTGAGCCGCGCTCGGAACTCGTTCGCAACCGCCTCAACCAAAAGGTAATCACCAGCACCGCGCCAGCTGAGATCAGCAGCAGAAGAGCCTGGGTCACATCATCGATAAGACGGCTCGGTTGTCGCGATGTCACAAGCAGATCCCGGAGAGCCGTGGCATGGACATCAACCCCAGGGACATATCCGCGGATGGGTACGGTGACGGCATCACCTAAGACATTGACCGCTGTGCCGAACAATATGTGCCGTTCGTGAAGGTTGGGCCGACTTGAGCTGTCAGATGTTTTAAGGAAAGTCGGTAGGAGGATTGTCTCAAAGCCGCGGCACGTCGTCTTCTGCACCAAGCGGCTGGCCTCTGTACCCGACGCGATACCGTACATCATGACCGAGAGCATCTTGTGAACGCGAAAATTGCGAGGCAGACAATCGCCCTTTCCTAAGGCCTTGGTGGCCGAGCCTGTCCAATCGAGATAGAGCGGCGACTCCGTGCTGTTGGCATCGGGCTTGTCCAAGATCTGTTTCGCCGTGCAATGCACGCTCTCTGACTCAGAACACGGAACAGAGTAAGCAATGGCAAGGGCGGCGCCTAAATAGGCACTTTGCGGAAACAGCAGGTAGCCATTCTTCGCGGGCTGGTAGGTGTCCACGGACACGAGGATCGCGACACTGTCCAGCATCAACTGCTGCGCAATCGACTCCATCCGAGATCGTGAAAAGAGCGTGTTCTCTTTCGCTCGCAGCGTGCACGAATCTTGTCCGTCTCGGCAATCAAGCAAACCCGACGACCAACCGCCCTCATCAGCCAGATGGCTCGTCTCGTGACCCAGTGTAAGATAGGCGTTCGACGCGCCGATAAAAACGGGAAGTCCGTCTTGGTCCCTCACTTCGTCGATGCGTGCCCGGGCGAAATCCTGCCGACTGTCGACACTGATGATGTACGGTTCTAAGCCCTCTTCAAGGCTGAGAGCCAGTGACAAGCACCGCTCATTATACGGAAGTGAGGAGTTGCCGTTGATCCCACGATAGAGGGTTTGTTGGAGGAAATCGTCGAATTCGATGTCGATCTTCGATGCCTCGGCCAGTGTGTGCGCGAAGGCGCAAAAGGCGGCTTCTTCATGGGCACGCGAAACACCTAGGATCACATCGAAGAACAAAGAGGCGGCGTCGCCATCTCGGGCTTTCTCTGTGATCGCGGTGAAATGATCGATCGGCATGGGCCAGCCGCTCGTCGCAAAGGTTTGGCGCACGAGAACTTGTTCGCGATTGCCGCTTTCGTCGGTGATCTCATCGTAATCGTCGACGGGATATTCGACGATGAGAATCTCGTCTGCTGCTTTCCTGTTGTCTTCTCCTGTGAACGGGAGGACCGCATCGTTGATGGCTTGGTAGTTGTGATCGCTTTGACGTTTCGCCGCTTCACCCATTCCAAACAGGTCAAGCGAGCTCAGCGTGACGGACAGGCCGACGACGCCGAGCGCAACGAGCAGGTCCTGGATGACTTTCTGACTCACAACCGCGCCCAACAGTTAACGAAGCGTAAGCGAAGCTATAAAAAAACTTTTCAGTTGTGTCAGTGTGTAATTCAGGTGAGAGGTCAAAAAAGATGGGAATGTGTTGCAATGACAGACTAATTTCGGCGGAATGCAAGGCATCGCTTCAATAGGTTGGTTTCTCGAAGTTCGAGAGGTCGGCATCTTTCTGGAACCTCGAACGGCAACAATGGCAGGGGCAGGCGCTCGCTGATGAGCAAGCACCTAGGCCCCTATCGTTATCGATTGAGCAAGCCCATTCGAACCCGTAACGACTATTCTTCTAGCCTGTATAAGATCGTCGTCGTGACGCCGTATTGCCAGACGGCCTCACCTTCAGAGATTTTAGGGGCGTAGCGCCAGCGCTCTGCTGCCCTAATGGCGGACCGGTCAAGGCAGGCAAGGGTGCTGTCGACAACCTCAACACTCGACGTCTCGCCTGTCGGCGTCACATCAAAGACCAGCCGCACCGAGTGATCTTCGCCGGTTCGATTGGAAAGGCAGTTCTCCCAATTCTGAGGCTCGGTCCGAACGAGCGGTTGCGGCTCCCGATCATAGCTAGGTATTTCAATCGCCGGGCCCTCTTTTGTTGGTGGCCGCGGGCCTCCCTCGGTGATCGTGGGCGGGTCAATGCCCTCCGGCGGACTGATCTCTGGTGGCTCAGGTGGATCGATAATTATGGGATCAGGCGGTGGCGGCGGATCAACAGGTTCGCGTTCGAAGCCAAGTTCGATCACAGGCCGCTCTTCCGGCTCAACGATCTCAATATCGCCAGGCTCGATCAGCTTGCTCATGCCCAAAAAGATTAAAAAAGCTGTGATCGCCGCCAAAGGCAGTCCTAAGATAAAACGCCAACCCATCACTCTCTCCCGTTTGCTCTTCACCCTTCAGGTGAAGTCTCAAGCGGTCAACCGTGGAGGCTGCGTTTCAGGTTGACTTCGCACAAGCGAAAGCGCATCATCGCCAACAGCGCTGATTTGACCTCTTAGCTTGCGGGGCGCTTTACAAATGTCGCTAAAGCGAGGGGTGAGTTGGAAGATCACTTCCGCCCACAGTCGCTTTCCCCGCAAGCTGAAGGCCGAAGACGCGCTCCTGATGGAGTGAATGATGAGTCTTGCTTTTGCCACGCCCCAAAACGATGCGGTTGAGCCTGCCATTGGTCTCGATACAGAGATGGCGGTGTCGGAAACGTGGCGAGCGAAAAGTGGGGTAGGGCTGCTGGGCGAAACGATCCGTCTACGGATCGCTGGCAATCCTCGCGGTCGCAAGATCCTCGTTCTCGGCGGCATCTCTGCGGGCCGTGAAATTTGCGGCTCTAAGGGTTGGTGGAAAGAGCTTGCTGGACAATCCCGCGCGCTTAACACTGAAGAGTGCCTCATTATTGGTGTGGACTATCCTCCATTGCAGGCGGATCAGCCAGTTGAACTTTGTACGGAGGATTTCGCGCGCCTTGTGCACCAGGCGTTACGAGGCGTTGGGATCGAGCGCGTTGATGCCCTGATCGGCATGTCCTTTGGCGGCATGATCGGCCTAGCCTATGCACGGCTTTATCCTGAAGCCGTCGGCCGTCTTGCACTTCTTTGCGCAGCACACCGCGCTTCGCCCATGGCGAGTGCCTGGCGGCTGATCCAGCGGCAGATCCTTGAGCTGGCCCGTGATGCTGGCGATCCAGAGCGCGGCGTTGCGATTGCACGGCAACTCGCCATCACCACCTATCGTGCGCCAGAAGAGTTCGACTCCCGCTTCAATGAAGGCTCCGGTGATGACCTGGCGAGTTATCTTGGCCATCAGGGTGCGAAGTATGCGCGGACCATGCCGTCGGGCCGCTATCAAACCCTCTCAAGCGCCATCAATGCGCATGAAGAGCGTCCTGAGGATATCACTGTGCCGACCTTCGTTGTTGGTGCCGACACGGATCGGCTGGTGCCTGCAAGCCTCTGCCGTGAGTTGGCGGAGCGTCTCCCCAACTGTTTGGGCTTTGAAGAAATTCAGTCGGTTTACGGCCACGACTCGTTCTTGAAAGAGACGGAGATTCTCGACCCTCTGATCCGGAAGTTCGTGTCGCTATGACCAAGAAGAAGGCCACCACGCTTGCAACCGTAGGCGTGGCAAAGGACAAAGCCTTTGGCGCTGTGGCGCCGCCCATTCACCTCGCCACCACCTTTGTTTGGGACGATCCGGCTGAGAAGCCTGTCTTTGACTATGCGCGCCGGTCCAATCCCAACCGCGATCAGCTGATCTCTGCACTCTCAGAACTGGAGGGCGCCGCCGGCGGTACGGTGGCGGCGAGCGGGATGGGCGCCATCGATCTTTGCCTCAACTTCGTCAACCCGGGCGATCTCGTCCTCGCCCCCCACGATTGTTATGGCGGGACGCACCGTTTGTTGACGGCCAAGTCGCGACGCAGTCTTTTCAATGTGGAGTTCGTGGACTTCTCAAACCCCGTCGCGCGCGATGCAGCATTTGGTTGGGGGCCGAAGCTCGTCTTTCTTGAGACCCCGTCGAACCCCTTGATGCGGATCACTGATCTTCGTGCCTGCGCTGAGCTTGGTAAGCGGGCAGGGGCGTTGACCGTGGCTGACAACACCTTCCTCTCGCCGATCTTGCAGAGCCCATTGGCGCTCGGCTGTGATATGGTCATGCACTCTACGACCAAATTCATCAGTGGCCATAGCGACATTATTGGCGGCGCCGTTTTGGCAGCGGAACAATCCCTGGCTGAGGATTTGGCCTGGTGGGCGAACTGTACAGGCGTGGCAGGCCCAGCTTTTGACAGTTGGCTGACAATGCGCGGCCTCCGAACGCTTGAGGTACGGATCAAGCAGCAGCAGGCCACAGCAACGCGTCTTGCCGAGGCGCTTTCCGCGGACGATCGGATTGCGAAGGTCTATTATCCCGGTCTCGACACGCATCCGGGCCATGACCTGGCGATGGAGCAGCAAGCAGGGCCGGGCAGTATGCTGAGCGCCGAGCTCGCCGATGGGCTTGATGTTCGAGCGTTTCTCAGCGGGCTCGAGATCGTGACCCTCGCCGAATCGCTCGGCGGGTTTGAAACCTTGATCTGTATACCCGACTCCATGACCCACGCGGGCATGGAAGAGGAGGCTCGGAGAGAGGCTGGTATCACGCCAGGTCTTCTTCGACTGTCTGTGGGTTTAGAAGACGGCGAGGATCTCCTTGCGGATTTGCGGCGCGGTCTCGATCAAGCCAAAACATAACGTGCGCTTCCTTCGGAAAGAGCTGGACCCGAAAGGCCACTGCTGATCAAAGGGCGTGCGCAGTTGCACACCATTGAAGAGGAGACCCCATGTCCACGGGGATGAACGATCTTCCGCCGGTTGAGGCGGATCCGCTGCTCGGTCTTTTGGCCGCCGTTCGCGCTGATACGCGCGAGGGCAAGGTGGATCTTGGTGTGGGTATTTACAAAGATGCTGCCGGGCAGACGCCTGTGCTGGCGTCGGTGCGCGCGGCCCAGCAGAAGCATATCGCTAGCGAAACGACCAAGGCTTATGAAAGCGCTCACGGCAATCCAGTCTTCGGGCAAGAGATAGGCCGGCTGGTCCTAGGCGAGGGCCATGACCGTCACTCCGTGTTCGCGACTCCGGGCGGAAGCGGCGCGCTTTTCGTTGCGATGCGCTTTTTGAAGCGTCTTTCACCGCAAGGACGGATCTTCATCAGCCAGCCTTGCTGGCCGAACCATTTGGGTATTGCGCGTTCGATCGAGATGCCGGTCGTTGATTATCCCTATGTGCCCAAGGGTGACGGCTTCCCGGATTTCGATCAGGTTCTTTCCGGTCTCGCGGATCTCAAGGCCGGTGATGCCATTCTGCTCCAGGGACCTTGCCATAACCCAACGGGTACAGATTTTAGCGCGGATCAATGGGCTGCGCTTGCCGACAAGATTTCAGCGGTCGGCGCCATCCCGCTCATCGACATGGCCTATCAAGGCTTTGCCCATGGGCTTGAGGAGGATGTGACGCCATTGCGGGCCTTTCTCGCGAAAGTGCCAGAAGCGCTGATCACCTATTCCTGTTCTAAAAACTTTGGTCTCTACCGTGAGCGGACGGGGGCGTTGATCGTTCAGGGTGCGTCACCAGCAGCAGTAGAGCGTGCCTCGAGCCATCTCGCGGCCATCATCCGGACAGTCTACTCGATGCCGCCTTCGAATGGTCCCGCTATCGTGGCCAACATCTTGAGCGATGATACGCTTAAACGTCAGTGGCATGAAGAGCTCGACGGCATGCGGCAGCGGCTCAACATGCTGCGTGAAGGTTTTGCGGGTGCGTTGGTGCGCGCAGCAAACGACGATCGGTTTGGTGTGCTTGCTGAGGAAAAGGGGATGTTCTCGATCCTGCCGATGAGCAAAGACGGTATCCTGCAGCTTCGCGAAGAAAACGCTATCTATTTGCCGGGTTCTGGCCGCATCAATGTTGCGGGCCTACCGGAAGATCGTCTCGACGATGTGGCGGCTGCCATGGCCCCGCACTTAATCCGGTAAGCTGATCTTTCCCATGGTCACCGCGGGGCCGCCATGGAGGCGGTCCTTAAAGGTTTCCGCCTCTCCGGCGACCAGCTCGTTAGCGACAAGCGCAAAGAGTATAGCTTCTTTCGCATCCGGATCAATCCCGAGGGCATCGGTGGTTTGGATGCTGATGCCTGGAAGCCATTGGTCCAGCCGTTCCCGGAGCAAAGGATTGTGCGCTCCACCACCACTCACAAAGACCTCTGGATCTTTTGCGGGCAGCGCACGGATGGCGTTGGCTATCGTTTCGGCCGTGAGCTGGTTGAGCGTCGCCATGAGGTCCAAGGATGATGGCGCTTCGTCTGGAAGGAAGCTTTCGGCCCATGGCAAGGAAAAAAGCTCAGGACCCGTTGTTTTTGGAATGGGCAGATTGAGGAATGGCTCACTGAGCATGGCCTTGAGAAGCGCAGTGTTCACCTTCCCCTGTCGGGCAATAACGGCGCCGTCATCATAGGCTTGGCCGAAATCACGTTGCGCCAAAGCATCCATGATCGTGTTGCCTGGTCCGATATCCGAGCTGAAGGCTCTTGCTTTCGACGCCGCATTTGGGAGGAAGGTCAGGTTGCTGATTCCACCAATATTGAGAAGCACACGGTCTTTGTTTTCGTCAGAGAAAAGCAAAAGGTCGCCATAGGCCGCGAGGGGGGCACCTTCTCCTCCCGCCGCGACGTGCTTCTGCCGAAAATCAGAGCACGTGATGATCCCAGTGCGCCGTGCGATGTGGTCACCATCACCAAGCTGGAGCGTGGCGTTCGGTTGGTCGGCAAGTCCGTGGAGTGAGAGCGGAGCGTGATAGATGGTCTGGCCGTGGCTAGCGACCAGGTCGACGTCTTGGTGGGAAACGTTCCATGCGGACAGAGCATCCTGGATAAGACGCGCATGGGTTTCCGCAATCATTGTGTTGAGAAGAGTGAGGGCCTGCAGGTCGATGGTTCTTTTCGCAAATACCGCCCGGATGCTCTCCTTAAAGTCCTCGGTATAGGGAGATGTGAGGAAAGACTTGAGAGTGACCTCAGTTCCCAGCCCTGATCCATGGATCCGACAGAGAGCGATGTCCAAGCCGTCAAGGGACGTACCACTCATCAACCCAAGGATCAGTCGTTCGTCCTTGTCAGCGATCGCTGCGAGGTCTTTGATCCCGGTACGGCTCATGAAGAGGGGGTTTCGTAGAGGGAAAGGCTGTTGAGCCTCTCAACCGCCGCATCACGCTCAAAGAGTTTAGGGGCATTGCTGCCAAATGCGCGCGCGCGTTCGGCACGTGCGAACGTTTCACCGGTGAGCGGAATGGCGGCTCGGGCAACCGCCTCCATGTCTTTTTTCTCGCCGTTGCAGTGACAGAGGATCTCCATACCTGCTGTCAGCGCAGCCCGGCAGCGCTCTTCCATCGTGCCGCCAAGGGCTTTCATATTCAGATCGTCCGATATCAGAAGACCCTCATAACCCCATTCTTTTCGAAGGAGGTCTTGGATCACGGCCCGTGATGTCGTCGCTGGCAGGTCCTTGTCGAGTGCTTTATAGACGATGTGAGCGACCATCATCATAGGCTCACGGATCAAATCTTTGAAGGGAATGAAGTCGCGTTCGCTGAGATCAGTAAGCGAAGCATCGACGGTTGGTAGGTCGTGATGGCTATCCGCTGTGGCCCGGCCATGACCGGGGGCGTGTTTGATCACTGGTACCACCCCGCCATCTCTTAAGCCGAGCGCCGCGGCCTGCCCTAACGTGCTGGCGGCCTCGGCGGTCAGTCCGAGGGCGCGGCTTTGAAGGAACTGGTGCGTGCTCGGGGTGACGACATCGAGCATAGGCGCACAATTGGCGTTGATCCCAACATCTTTAAGCTCGTCTGCCATCAACCGAGCGTTCAACCATGTGGCTTCCGCAGCCGTCTCGGGGTCGGTGCTGAAAAGATCGGCAAACGCACGCGGCGCAGGGGGATGCCGAAATTCTGGACGCTTCAGCCGCGCTACGCTTCCGCCTTCTTGGTCCACGAAAACGAGCGCAGTTGGATCATCTGATGCTTTGCGCAGCGCATCTGTCAAACGCCGAAGCTGGTTGGCACTGTCAATATTCCGGCCAAAAACGATATAACCCCACGGCTTCACTTCGCGGAAGAAACCGCGTTCCCAATCGGACAACTCTCCCGTGGAGCAGCCGAAAACAGCAGAGATCGGAGAGGTCATATCGTCTAATCCGTGGTCGCGTCCCTAGCTGTTGTTGTTCTCAAGGCCGCAGATACGCCCTTTGACATGACGGCATCTGCAGGCCGATATCTAGCCTTTTAGATACACTTGCTGGCCATCTATAAACGAAGCGATAACTTCCAGATCAGGCGAAAGAACGGCAAAATTGGCGCGATATCCAGGCGCCAGTTTGCCGAGGACATGGCCCAATCCAAGAAAAGCAGCGGGCTCGCTTGAGGCCATTCTCAAGGCTTGCTCCAGCGGTTGGTTCATCTCGTTCACTAAGTAGCGCACGGCGTCCACCATGGTGATCGACGAACCCGCGAGCGTGCCATCTTTGTCAACGCAGCGACCATCTTGCACATTAATCTTTGTACCGTTGAGATCAAAGGTCTCCAGATCACTCGCAGCGACAGCCATCGCATCACTCACCAACATGATGCGGCCGTCAGCTTTAGCTCTGATGGCAAGGTTCAGCATACTGGGTGAGACGTGATGGCCATCCGCAATCACTCCGCACCAAGCATCGCTTTCAAGCGCCGCTGCGATCGGCCCAGGGTTCCGGCTGTGGAGGGGCGGCATCGCATTGTACAAATGGGTGAAGCCCTTGAGCCCATGCTCCAAGGCTTGCCGTGTCTGCTCATAGGTTGCATTGGTGTGACCTGCAGACACGAGAACGCCGGCATCGGACAGGCTTTTGATGCTCTCAGTGCCGACGATTTCCGGAGCCAGTGTCAGCATCAAAGGACCATGCTGCCACGCCGTCAGCATCGACATCGTGTGATCATCGAGCTGGCGAAAATGTGTAGCGTCGTGGATGCCTTTCTTCGCTTCGTTTAGGAAGGGCCCCTCGAGGTGCAGGCCAAGAGCGCCCGGGACAGCTCGGCCAATCGCTTCGGTCGCCGCATCAAGAGCACCGGAGAAGGCCGCGGCATTGTCCGATATCAGCGTGGGTAGGAAGCTCGTGGTGCCAAACCGGGCATGAGCCGCGCCAATCTGACTGATCGCATCAGCGCTGACGTCATCATTGAACAAGACGCCTCCGCCGCCATTGACCTGGACATCAATGAAGCCTGGGACAATCAGGGCACCTTGGAAGTGCATGGACGGCTCGAGCCCATCACGCTGAGCACAAACGGTCTGTATCCGGCTCTGGTCAATCAACACTCCGTGGTCCTGTGCCCAACCGTTTGGTGTGAACACGCGATCAGCGGTGACGAAGTGTCTAGGCATTCAGCCCCGTAGCGCGATGTTTAAGAGTTGACGAGTTCGTCCGAGGATTCATCATCAGACCGGCTGACGACGTCTGCGATTGTCTGCTTAAGATCTTCAGGTTTGATCGGCTTGGCAAGGTAACGGTCAGCGCCCGCTGCGATCAACTCTTCTTGAGCGGCGGCAAAAGCATCCGCAGTGACAGCGATGATGGGGATTGAAGCCGCCGGGCGGTCGAGGGCGCGGATGCGTTTCGTCGCTTCAACGCCATCCATGATCGGCATCTGCTTGTCCATGAGCACCACATCGAAATCACCGGTCGAGACAGCATCAACAGCTTCTCGGCCGTTTTCGACGATTGTCAGGCTATCGATTTTCGCTTTGAGGATCGCCTGAATGACCATCGCATTCACGGCGTTGTCCTCTGCTGCAAGAATCCGCAGTGAACTGAGCGCACCATCAACATCGGCGGACGTTGTGGCTGGGGTGTCGACGGGCTTCAGGGGAGCACTCACGCCAACCTGTGCAGCGGGGATGACCACTTTGAAGGTGGTCCCGGTGCCTACTGTGCTGTCGATGGTAATCGTGCCGCCGAGAAGTTCTGAAATACGGCGGCAGATAGCAAGGCCCAGGCCGGTGCCGCCAAAACTCCGTGTGCCGCCTGTATCTATTTGGCGGAAGCTCTCGAAAATAATGCCCTGCTTGTCTTGAGGGATGCCGATGCCGGAGTCTTCGACCGCGATTGTCACGGCTTTGTCTCCGCCGCCCGTTGCGGTCATCCGAATGTGGCCTTTGTCCGTGAACTTGATGGCGTTGGACAGCAGATTTGAGAGAACCTGGCGCAGCAACTTCTCGTCCGTGATAAACGGTGCAGAATCCACAGCCACATCGACCGAGAATTGGAGGCCCTTTTCTTCAGCCTTCGGACGCCAAAGCTGCGCGACATCAACCAACGCATCTTCGATATCCATCGCAGCGTAGTGAGCGCTTACGCGGTTGCCTTCGAAACGCGCGACGTCAAGAACGTCGGAAACGATCGCATGCAGATGTTGCGCTGAGCGAAGAGCTGTCGACAGCTTCTCATACGCATCTGTGTTCTCTGGCGTATCGTGAAGAACGATTTCCGTCAGGTTGATCACAGCGTTGAGAGGTGTCCTGACCTCGTGACTGGTCGTTGCCAAAAACTCCGTCTTCGCCAGGTTGGCTTTCTCAAGCTCGACATTCGAGCGGCGCAGTTTGTGGTTCACGCTCTCCAGTTTGCGGTTCATGGCCTCGGTCATTTTCCGGACATTGCGAGACTGGAGAGTCCACCAGGCAAGGAACCCAATGACCGCTAATGCGGCAGCGACGGCGCCGGCATAAAGAATACGCTCCTGCTGGCGACGGGCACGGATCAATGCGACGTCAGCTTCGAGCCGTTCGCTTCGAAGGAGAGACAGCTCAAACTCTGCATTCACGATGGCAAGGTTGGCAGATGCCGCGACGTCGCGGTCCGCATCGTCGAGACGCTTATAGGCTTCCAAATGGGCAAGGGCCTTCTCGGACTGCCCTGCGGCGCTGTAGACGCGGTAGGCCACGTCGTGGGTGTTCTTAAAGCTGCCGCTGGTTGTGGCCAGTTCGATCTCGTTAAAAGCGGTGTCAATCGAGGCGACAGCGCTATCAAGCTCTTGGTTTTGAAGGGCAAGGTCAGCTGCCTGTCCCAACATGATGGACATCCAAACATCGGCCACATTTTCGTTGGCCGCCCGCAGACCCTCTTCGATATAGACTGCAGCTCTTTCATGATTGCCTGATGCGAGTTCGACCTCAGCCAAAATGGTCAGAACCCGAAACGCAAAGAGGTCATTGTTCAGTGCTTTAGCGCCTTCAAGCGCTGCAACCAGGTGTCTTCGAGCGGCAGCAAACTCATTCAAGTCGAGAAGAATCTTTGCGCGATTCCGCCGCGAATAGAGATTGAAGACGGGATCTTCGGGGTAGATTGATGCCGCGCGTTCAAAATACGCGAGCGCTTTTTTCTGCTGCTGCGCATTTGAATAGAGCGTGCCGAGGCTCTCCAAACTGACGGCCCTGTAGCGCGCGTCGTCGAGTTGAGAAAACACCTCATAAGCGCCTTGGAAGGCTTGAAGCGATGTTTCGCTGTCACCCAGCGATCGGGCGACCCGGCCTCGGGAAATGAGAAGCAGGCCCCTCAGATGGCTTTCCTCATCGCCAATGATCTCAAAGGCCCGATCCAAGACCGGGACAGCATCGAGAGGCAAGTCCAAGCGATTCAGAGCTTCAACTTGGAGCCAAAGCGAAGTGACCAAGATGTCCTTACTGGTTCGGCCACCAAGGCTTTCGGCTGCACCCAATATGGCTTGGGTTTCAGCGCTTTTGGCGAATTCAAGCGCGTCTGCGGGCATGTGCGCCATGGAGCGGTGTGCTTGTTCGAGGTTTTCTTGGGGAGTGAGTGTGCTTGAAGTTTCGAATGCGAACGCAAACCCGCACATCGAGATCAGGACGGCCACAACGGCGCTGTTGATGATCCCGGCTCGCCAAGACATGGATACGTCGCTCCGATTCCTCATTATATTGCGCCGCGATGCGTTGAAAAACGGTGAAATTGCTCTGAAGAAACTTAGGCTTTATGCCTCTGACCCGCCTTGGCACTTGGGTTCCGATCTTACCGATTTGAGGGTGGGCTGATCAAAAGGCACCCCTTCAAGATGCGAATACCACCAGGGCAGTTTGCAAGGAAATATCGTTTGATTCCAGTCATCTCAAGACAAAAAGAAAGGGGCAAGTCTAAAAGACTACCCCTCATCAATTTTACCGATGATCTCAGAATTCACTAGAGAATGTCGACCCAGTCGCTAGCTGCTAGGATGTCGACCCAATCACTGGCTTGCGGCT
>CAWUIJ010000042.1:0-20474 GCA_963922235.1 uncultured Parvularcula sp.
GGCTTACTTGACTTCGACGCCAGCGCCAGCAGCTTCGAGCTTGGTTTTGAGCTCTTCGGCTTCTTCTTTCGAAACAGCTTCTTTGATAGGCTTCGGAGCACCTTCGACGAGCTCTTTGGCTTCTTTGAGGCCAAGACCTGTGATGCCGCGAACCTCTTTGATGACGTTGATTTTCTTGTCGCCCGCTGAAGTCAGGATGACGTCGAATTCTGTCTTCTCTTCAGCTGCACCGCCAGCGTCGCCGCCGCCAGCTGGACCAGCCATCATCACAGCGCCGCCTGCAGCAGGCTCGATGCCGTACTCGTCTTTGAGAAGGTTTTTGAGTTCGTTGGCTTCGAGAAGTGTGAGGCCAACGAGTTGTTCAGCAAGAGCTTTGATGTCTGCCATGGTGTGAGTTCCTTTCGATCGATCTGAGAAAAGTGGTGGGCGTTACGCGTCTTCGCGCTCGGCCAGGGTTTTGGTGATAGAGGCAAGGTTCGTGGCCGGAGCAGTAATCGCTGCTGCGATGTTTGCACCAGGGGCCATGATCTGACCGACGATCGAGGCTATGATTTCCTCGCGCGACGGCATTTTCGAGAGATTGTCGACGCCAGCTGCGTCGAGGGCCGTGTCGCCCATCAAGGCACCGAGGATCTCGAGACTATCGTTATCCTTCGCCCATTTGACGATCACTTTCGGCGCAGTGACAGGGTCTTCCGAGTACGCAACAACGGTGGGACCAGTGAAGAGCTCCTTCACTTCCGAACCCGGACGGTCACCG
The DNA here is from genome assembly GCA_963922235.1 of uncultured Parvularcula sp. Taxonomy (GTDB): domain Bacteria; phylum Pseudomonadota; class Alphaproteobacteria; order Caulobacterales; family Parvularculaceae; genus Parvularcula. The sequence goes on from CAWUIJ010000042.1 coordinate 761, forward strand.
ATAGCGATCTTAGCGAGGCGGTTCTTGACCACCTTCACGCCGCCGCCAGCTTCTCGCATCTGCGCACGGAGATCAGAGACCTCCGCCACCGTGAGGCCAGCATTCTTCATCACCACAACGACTTCATTGTCGTTGAGGACACTTTCAAACCAAACGACCTGGTCGCTTTTCTGTTCCCGAGTGAGGGGCATCGAGGCTCTCCGTCAAAAATTCTATGACGCGAGGAATGCCACCATGAGGAAGATTAGCGCAGCGCGGCCTAGCCTAGCGCGGCGCCCAGAGGGCCAATTGTCCCGTCTGCATAGGGCTTATGGGGTGCCTATGGTCTTCGACGTGGCGCAGTTCCCTGCGCGAAGCCCGCCTATTGGGGAATGGTGGAGGATTGGTCAAGCCCCTCAGAGATCTCAAGTTCTGTGAGATCCCCGACCTGGCACGAGGAAGGAGCGCCCGCGACCAAGGAGGTCTGGCGAACCAAGGGACGGTTTTTGACTTCAATCGACAGTGCTTCGCCCTTAGCGCCGATCCAAGGCTTGGTGAACACTGGCCGGCGCTCAATGAGTGGGCTTGAAGGCTCGCCCGCAGCAAGAGCGTGACCGAGCTCGCTGTAGAGAAGCTCAGGTGTCAGCGTTTTACCGCCCAACGGGTTCAATTTGACGATCGTGACAGAACGGTCGACCGCAGCGTCCACCTCGGCCTCTGATTGACCAAGGCTCATCGCCATCACGTTCGCATCGTCACCGCAAGCTGCACGCACAGCGTCCGCCAAGTTATCGGCACGATCACGGGCCCGTTTTTCATTGCGTTCCCGCTCGCCGTCCGACGATGCCGAACCCAGGACCAAGATCGCTGGGGCTTCACAAAGGTCTTCGGACACAGCCAATTCGGCAACAAAGCCCTTGGTGGAGATGTTTTGCCCATCCACATTGACCATGCCTGCACGGGCATAGGTCCAGTACGCGCGCGTCTCGATCGCTTCAAAGGAAATGGCGGCTTTGGCCTGTTCGAGGGTCGTCTTTTCACAAGGTGTGCAGCTCACGCCGTCGTAGAACTCACCCGCTTCGCAAACGGGTTCGGCGGGCAGCTCAGGAATAGCGTCGACAACTGGCGGCGCGATCTCTTCAGGGATGGGTTCTGGCTCGACAATCGGGTCAAGCGTCGGCTCGATCAGCGCTGAGCGCGGAAGACCCAAAAGAAAACCCAAAAATCCAATCAGCACGGCAAAGATAAAAGCCAGGATCGAAAGCGGGTCCCTCGGCGTCAAAACGATGAAGAGTCCGAGGAACAGAATACCGCCCAGAACGGCCGCTGTCGGCAACACCCCGTCAAGACCTGGCGCTGGTTCCAGCATCAATTCAGAAGCAGGAACAAAGGCTTCGCAGCCACCGCCCTCGCAACCAAAGACCGCAGCAACGGCACCCACCAGTGCTGCAACAGCTGTGATCAGAACGGCCCAAATGAGCCCTCTGACGATGCTCCCAATCAATCTCATGACACTGTTTTCTAAAGTTCCCAGAAGGACTTTAGCGATAATTTACCTTTGTGGCGAGTCAAGGCTGTTGCGGTGCAAAGACCGGCACCAATCTGCCTTGGCGTAAGTAGCAATTGCAGGCACCCGCGCAGCTTGCCAAAGGGCCCTCATGTCTCATGCCGTGATTATTGTCGCCGCTGGCAAAGGTGTCCGGGCCGGCGGAACTGTTCCCAAGCAATACCAGCTTCTCGCCGGGGAACCCGTGCTCAAACGAACCCTGCGAGCTTTTGACGACCACCCGCTCATTGACCGAATTCAAGTCGTGATCGCCGAAGGTCAGGAGGATCGCTTCGCCGAGGCATCCGAAGGCTTCACCAAAGTGTTGCCGCCCGTGATCGGCGACGCAGAACGCCAGGGTTCTGTGCTCAAAGGACTTGAAGCCCTAGCGCACCACGCTCCCGAGACCGTTCTTATCCACGATGCTGCGCGCCCGTTCGTGACGGCTGAAACCATCGAGCAGGTGATCGCGAGCCTTGCGGATGCCGACGGAGCGATCGCTGCCCTGCCCGTGAGCGACACCTTGAAACGCGATACAGGCGAAACAGCCATCGCCGAGACCGTGCCGCGGCAAGGCCTCTGGCGAGCGCAGACACCCCAAGGCTTCCGATTTGAGACAATCCTGTCCGTCCACCGAGAGTTTTCCGATCGGCAAGACATGACCGATGACGCTTCCCTGATGGAAGCAGCAGGTCGTTCTGTTGGGCTGGTCGAAGATCTCGGCACCAATATGAAAATCACCAGGCCGGAGGATTTCGCCTTGGCAGAACGCATGCTTGATACCCAGCTTGAAACCCGTGTGGGCTCCGGTTTTGACGTCCACGCTTTTGAAGACGGCGATCACGTCACGCTTTGCGGCGTCAACATTCCGCACACGGCCTCTCTTAAAGGCCATTCGGATGCTGACGTGGCGATGCACACGCTCACAGACGCGATTTATGGCGCGATCGCTGAAGGCGATATTGGCGCGCACTTCCCTCCTTCTGATCCGCAGTGGAAAGGCGCAGCCTCAGAAGTCTTCCTCCGCCACGCCGCCAAGCGTGTGCGAGAGCGCGGCGGCAAAATTCTCCACTGCGATGTCACCATCATCTGCGAGGCGCCCAAAGTGGGACCCCATCGCGAAACAATGCGCAAAGTCCTCGCTGAGCTGATGGAGATCGACATCGGCCGCGTGGCTGTAAAAGCCACGACCACGGAGCAACTCGGTTTCACCGGTCGCGGCGAAGGCATCGCTGCGCAAGCTGTTGCCACCGTTGGCCTCCCCGCAGCACCATGATGGATCCTGTCAGCCAACGCCTGGCAGAGGGCGTTATCACAAGGGCAGCATCCGAAGGCCTGACAGCCGTCACAGCCGAGTCCTGCACAGGCGGCCTTGTCTCAGCAGCACTCACGAGCATCCCTGGATCGTCGGCTGCCTTCACCTACGGCTTTGTGACCTATGCGAACGAAGCCAAGGAAGACCTTCTCGGCGTTCCGGCAGACATCATCGCTGGCCACGGCGCGGTCAGCCAACAGGTGGCTGAAGCCATGGCCATTGGCGCGCTCAACCGTTCGGGTGCGGACCTCTCTGTTGCCATCACTGGCGTCGCAGGACCCGGTGGCGGCACGGCGCAAAAGCCCGTGGGGCTTGTGTGGTTTGCCCTGGGTGGTCCGTTTGGTGTTCGAGCAGAGCGGAGGCTCTTTCCCGACACATCACGCGACCTTGTTCGGACGCTCGCGGCCCGCACAGCTCTTCGCCTGCTCAGTCAAGGTATCAGCACGTTTGGAGCGCCCTAAGCGCTAGGCCACCCTCTTTGCCGAATAGCCGCTGATTTCGCTAGCAATTTCGCGCACGGCATCGTGATCAAGCGGCTTGGTCAGATGATCCGTGACACCAGCCTCTTTCGCCAAGGCCAGCTGTTTCGGATCACACTGGGACGTCACCATCAGCACACGTGGACGCTTATCTCTGACGATCAACGCAAGGCCCGCCAGAACATCAAGCGCTCCGTGCTCAGGCAAATCCCAATCCAAGACCACCAGGGCGGTAGGCTCCGTCTGGATCAGCTGGAGAGCGCTCGTCACATTCTCCGCACGGACGGCCTCAAGCCCAAGTTCGGCGAGAAACGCACAAAGCACATCCCCAACAAGTTCTTTTTGTTCGATCACGACGCATCGCTTCAAATCCCAGCTCCCGTCACAACTCTGCCGGGGTTATCGTAGAGACTGTTCACACCATCGGATGTTAACTCGAAAGGTCGTTTTTTAAGAATATCCCTCAGTTTTACACCAAAAGAAGCCGGGCCTGTTCCTCACCATTTTCCATAACGATGCGTTTGCCTGACGACGCAGCTAAGCGCTGGGCCAGCTGAGCTGGCATCAATTTGGGTTCCTGGGTTTCGCCATCGCCTTGGAGGACAGCCGCCATATCGTCCGGCACGGCCGCACGTTTGCCCGCTGCCGTGATCATGAACAGTGCACCGGCAGGATCCACGGTGACGACAGAGCCCGCGCGGGGAGCAATCCGTTCACAGTTCAAGAGAAGATTGAGAAGGACGCGCGCATCAGCTTTCTCAAAAGAACCGGGGGCCAGGTTCCACACAAGCTCTGGCTTCAAAAACGCGAAGAGCTTTTCGCTGACGGTACGCAGAGATTCCGTATCAAGATGACCATCACCGCCAGAGGCGCCATAGGCAAGCCGCGAGAACTCAATAACGGACAAGAGGCGAGCGGAACTCTCGTTCATCAGTGACTTGGCATGGCTGAGCATATCGGGATCGCTCTCATTCGCGAGAACATCAAGCGCAGTGCTGAGCGCGCCCGCCGGGTTCACCAGATCATGGCAAAGGCGCGATGACAGCAAAGATGCAAATTGAACGTCTTGTTCGTTGGACACGGGGAGCACCACCTCAGTTATTTGCGTTGATGACAGAGGAAGACCGCGCGCCTCCTCAGGGGGCTGCGTTATCCGTCACCGCGAAGGGCACCACCCGCAAGCGGTCCGCCTTATCACGATTGACGATGAAGCGTGATTTCTGGGGTCCGATCAAGGTTTCTCCGACCGCAACTTTGACGGTCTGCGGATTTTGTTGCTGACCCTCGAAAAGAACCTCGTAGTGAAGGTGAGGACCGGTAGAGCGGCCAGTGGAACCCACATAGCCGATCACCTGGCCTTGGCGGACTTGAGCGCCAGGTGTCACCGACGACGCTATACGATCAAGATGCGCATAAGCCGTCTCATAACCGCCAGTATGGCGAAGCCGGATGTAGTTTCCCAAGCTGCCGCGCGGTCCTGCCAACGCGACTTCGCCATCCCCTGTGGCCATGATCGGGGTGCCGCGGGGCGCTGCAAAATCGACCCCTCGGTGGTCTTTCCGGTAGCCAAGGATTGGATGGGTCCTGCGCCCAAAACCTGACGTGACTCGCGCGCCGTTGATCGGGGCTTTCATGAGTTGGGTCCGCGGGTTCCGGCCGGTGTCATCAAAGTAGCGACCGTCTTCACCTTCGGGAGCGAAGAGGTAATAGCGGCGCTGCTTCGAGCCGCTCTGCCAGGACATGGCTGCAAAGAGGATATCGCCTGGAGCAACTTCCCTGCCCTCCTGGTCAAATCGCATCTCATAGACGATCTCGAAACGGTCACCGCGATGGATGTCGCGGGAGAAGTCGACGTCAAAGGCAAAAATGTCGGCAAAGCGGATCATCAGATCCCGCGGCACGCCCGCGCCGATCGCCGACGCAAAAAGGCTCACATTGATCTCGCCTGCCGCGGCAACAAAGCGGCGCTCGATGTCAACGAGCCGCGTGCTCGCTTCAAACCCGGAAGGGCTCCTGCGAATAGCCACCACCCGATTGGGCGGGACGAGGATTTCCATCTCCTGGAGACCTTGGAAATATCCACCCGAAGCCAACTGTTCGGTGGTGACATTGAGCTCATAGAATTTGAGCCTGACAGAGGTCTGATCAGGCAGAGCCTCGACACCCGCCTCCTCAAAAAAGATCGATGCCACCAGATCAGCATCCTCGGGCACCAATCGGACACGCCGCAAGAGTTCCGGGAGCGCTTCGCCTGGAAGGGCGGGCTCGATCGTGAAGGCTAGCGCCTCTTGATAGGCGAGATGGGCCTCGAACAGGCTGTCGGCAGGCATCGCTTCGGGGCCAACCCAAAGCTCGCGAATATCGACAACATCGGACGCAGCAGTCCTCACGCCGCCAGCCTGAACGGCTTGAGCAGACGGCGCGAAGAGCGCCAGCAGAGCGATGAGGTACGCAATACGCATGGTTGCCCGGGTTTTGGTGCGCCTGCCGCGCACGCTCAAGGACTATGCGCCAGGAAAGTTAAGACGCGCCTGGGGCACCCTTTTTCAGGGTCTTGAGAACCTCAGCGATGGTCTGATCAAGATCGACAGCACCCGTGGCCTGGCCAGCAAGCTTTCGCCGAATGGCATGGGGAAGGTCGCTTGGGTCAGTTTCCCCGGCCGCGGACACAGTGGCTTCGATCAAACGGCGAAGTGCGTTTTCGTCCAAAGCTGTGGGCTGATCGGTCATCCTGTCCTCCATCACGAAGCCTTCAAGATGTGGCCCTTGAGAGGTAAAATGCCAAGTGGCGATAGAGCTTAGGTGCGATGAGCTTTTGGTAGCGCGGGACATGCAGCGCCGCAGCCTTGTCCGAATTCGTCGATCATTCGCCCTTACGGACGCATCAAGCGGGCCTTAGACCCCTCCCATGGACATCAAACGCACAAAACGGATCGGCTTTCTGATCTTTGACGACATCCAAGCGCTCGACCTTTTTGGTCCGCAGGAGGTCTTTGCAGAAGCCAATATGGTCGGCGCAGATCTCTCTTTTTCGTATGAGACCATCCTCGTCAGCCATGATGGCAAGCCCGTTTGTACACAGAGCGGTATAGAAATTTCTGCGCAGTGCAGCCTCGAAGATTGCCCGCCGCTGCACACGCTCATCATCCCCGGCGGGATCGGATCGCGACCGCACCGGATCAGCCAAGAGGTGATCACCTGGGTCAAAGAACAAGCCGCAACAGCCGTCCGTGTCGGCAGCGTCTGTACAGGGCTCTTCATCCTTGCACGCACGGGCCTTCTGAACGGCCTCAGGGCCACCACGCACTGGCACAATGCGGATGAAGCACGCGAGGCCTTCCCTGAACTGACCATCGAAGAGGATGCCATCTTCATCCGTGAGGGGGCGATCATCACTGCCGCTGGCGTGACCGCAGGGATCGATATGGCCTTAAGCCTGATTGAAGAGGACATGGGTGCGCAGATCGCTGTTGAGGTCGCGAAAGAGCTGATCGTCTATCTTCGCCGGACTGGTGGGCAGAAGCAGTTTTCGTCCTTCCTTGCCCATCAAGCGAACGTCGATTCTCGGTTTTCGGATCTTATCGTCTGGATGGCCGACAACCTCTGTGGGGATTTATCGACGGAGGCTTTGGCAGAAAGGGTCAATCTCAGTGAGCGGCACTTCCGTCGTGTGTTTCTCGAAGAACACGGACAAACTCCCGCAGCTTTGGTGGAGCACTTAAGGATTGATGTCGCTAAAGACTGGCTCACCCATGGCGGCCGGACAATCGCTCAAATTGCTCACGACACAGGGTTCCAATCGCCAGACGTCTTCACACGTTCATTTGAACGGCTTGTGGGAGTGACCCCCAGTATATTTCGCAGGCAGTTTGCTGCGGGACCTATCTGATTGGATTGGTACGGGTGGTCGGGCTCGAACCGACACTCTGTCTCCAGAACCGGATTTTGAATCCGGCGCGTCTACCAATTCCGCCACACCCGCCGAGGCTAACGCCCATAAGCGAAGCCCCCTATGATTGTCCACTCATAGCGTCACGCACTTCCGCGTGCTGCTTTCATCAACCATCTTCGCGATCGAAGGCTTGGTTTCGGCGGCCCCGACGTATAACGGCATAACGTCGCCAACAGGACCAAACATGACATCCCCAGAAAGCGCCGAGATTCCACGCGTCACTGCCCTGCTCTCAAATGTCCTCGAGCGGGTGAGCCTCGACGGATCCAGTGAGGATAAGGCCCAGGAGACGATCACCCTCTCCCGTCTTATCACGATCCTGGAGGAGCGCGCCTTTGGCCTTGGGATTCTGATTTTGGCCCTGCCTTGCTGCATCCCTTTTCTCTGGGGCATTCCGCAGATCGTAGCGCTTCCGATGCTCGCATTGGCTGCGCAGCTGGCGGCTGGTCGCCTTGAGCCCTGGCTGCCGCAATCACTGGCCTCTCGCGAGATGCCCGTGGCTGGCCTCCAAGATGTGGTGAACCGAACGCATAGCTATCTCGGTTTTGTCGAACAGTTTGCCAGCGCGCGGCTTGAGTTCCTCTCTGCAGGCATCGGCGCACGGGTTGTCGGCGCGCTGATGCTGATCCCGACGGCGTCGATATTGGTGCCGCTTCCCGGGACCAACACCGTGCCGGGCATCGGTGTCGCCATTGCCTCTGTGGGCCTTTTGGAGCGCGATGGTCTGCTGATCCTAGCAGGCTTGCTGCTTGGTCTTTTCTGGGTAGGTGGCCTGATTTTCCTGGGAAGCGAGTTCACGTCGCTGATCATCGACACCTTGCGGGGTTCCGAGGGCTAAGCGACCTGCTGACACTGCGACCGAGCGGCCCGTCTACTCTTCAACGTAATTGAGTCATACTCTTCGGATGAGCATGGATTTTGGGATTCTTAGCCGCCCGCTCCAGACCATTGGTCTGTGCGTAGCAGGTAGCGTGGGCCTTTTGGCGGGCGCGCACCTGTTTGAGCATGTCGGCGGCTTACCGCCATGCGAGCTGTGCCTGGACCAGCGCGAAGCCCACTGGGCGGCCGCGGCAGCAGGAGGACTCACCCTCATTCTCGCGCGCGTGGGCACAGGCCAGCGGACGCTGGCATCGGCCCTAGGCGCGTTGACCCTCCTCTACATCTTCAGTGCTGGCCTCGCTGGCTATCACGCAGGCGTCGAGTGGGGCTTTTGGCCAGGCCCTGCGACCTGCAGCAGTGCAGGCCCATCAAGCCTTGCGAGCAGCGCCGATCTCCTCGCGTCGCTCTCCGAGCCTGCTGACGGTGTCGCTTGCAATGATGCGGCGTGGCGAATGGCGGGCATTTCGATGGCCGGGTACAACAGCTTGATCTCTGCAGGGCTCGCCGGCGTTGCGCTTTTGGCATGTATGGGCGTCGCAAAAACAATCCGGAACAATAAGATCGGCGCACCGCACTTCGTGCACTGATCAGGACAAGCAGCATGACCCCTCCACGCCCTTCCCACCTCTTGCAGCGCACCGCGGAAATGCTGCGTGTGGATCATGCGGGGGAGTATGGCGCCGTCCAGATCTATCGTGGCCAGCGCGCGGTTTTCGAAAAGCTCCCGCGCAAAGCGCGGATGACCGCCCTTCTTCGCGAGATGGAAAAAGGTGAAGAAAAGCATCTTGAGACATTCGACCGCATGCTGACTGAACGGAGAGTGCGGCCGACACTTCTCGCGCCTTTGTGGAATGCGGCCGGTTTTGCGCTTGGGGCGGGCACAGCCCTTCTCGGTGAGAAGGCGGCCATGGCCTGCACCTCCGCTGTCGAAAGTGTCATCGAAGGCCACTACCAAGACCAGGTCGACGAGCTTGAAGGCCAGGGCGAAGACTCACTTCGCGAGACCTTCGCTGAATTCCGCGAAGAAGAGCTCGAGCACCATGACACCGCCATTGCGGAGGGCGCAGAGCAAGCTCCGGGCTATAAGTTCCTCAAATCGGTGATCACCGCCGGTTGCCACGCAGCCATCAAGGTGTCTGAAAAGATCTAGGGCTTGCCACTCCCCCTCCGCTGGTCCAGAGCACCGCGTTCGAAGCAAGCCACTCGGCGTGGGCTTGCTGGTTGGTGGTCCTCCCAAGACAGCTGGCTTTTTTTGTCGTGCGCCGCAGGATCCAACCCCGTGGATCTCTGAGACGCTCTGCCTACTTCGCTCTGGACACACACAGACCCATGACAAGTTTTGACGACCTCGCCCTGGCGATGCCCCTTAAACGCGCCCTCGCCAAGGAAAGCCACGATCGCCCCACCCCGATTCAAGCCGCCGCTATTCCGCCGGCGCTTGAAGGACGGGACATCCTCGGCATCGCCCAAACCGGCACTGGGAAGACCGCGGCTTTCCTTCTTCCCCTTCTCAACGCCATCACAGAAAAGAGGCAGCGGCCCGCAGAACTTGGAACGCGGGCATTGATCCTGACACCGACGAGAGAGCTTGCGGTTCAGATTTTTGAGCGCGCAGCGGCTTATAGCCAAGGCACGAAGGTGTCTCGGGCCCTGATCATTGGCGGAGCCAACCTGAACCAGCAGCGCCTCGCCCTCTCACGCGGCGTCGACATCACCGTGGCGACGCCAGGACGGCTTGGCGATATCGTCAAACGCGGATGGTGCGATCTGTCAGACACAGAATTCCTTGTGCTCGACGAAGCTGATCAGATGCTCGACATGGGTTTTATCCATGCGATCCGGCACCTTCGGTCGTGTTTGCCAGAGACGATCCAGTCGCTTCTCTTCTCCGCAACCATGCCAAAACCCATCGAGCGGTTTGTTGATGAAATGCTGGTCGATCCGGTCCGGGTCGAAGTCACGCCAGTCTCAAAAACGGCCGATAAGGTCGAACAGTCCGTGCTCTTTGTGACGCCGACCGGAAAGCCCTCAGCCCTCGCGGACATCCTCAAAGGCCAGGATGTGGAACGCGCTTTGGTCTTTGCTCGGACCAAGCATGGCTCGGACAAGATCGTGAAAAACCTCGCCTCCAGGGGTATCGAGGCTGCAGCCATTCATGGCAACAAATCACAGAACGCTCGCCAGCGCGCTCTCACCCGCTTTGCCGATGGTGAGATCCGTGTTCTGATCGCCACCGACATTGCCGCGCGGGGTATCGATATCAAAGGGATTACCCATGTGATCCAATATGATCTCCCCGAAGTGCCAGAGACCTATGTGCACCGGATTGGCCGAACCGCCCGCGCCGAGGCTTCCGGCATTGCCATCGCTCTTTGCAGCGCCGGCGAACGCCACCTTCTTCGCCAAATCGAGAAAGTCACGAAACTGACTGTTCCCGTAGCAGAAGGTTCCGTGGTGCACACGGACGAAGAAATCGCTGAAGCCAAGGCGGCCACCGCTGAGCGCCGCCGCACTCCAAACCGAAGACGATCCAACACGTCATCGGGCAACGCAAAAACTGGACAAGCCAAGCACGCAAAGCGCCCCGCCAAATCCAAGCCTGCGCAGACTGAAGGAAAGTCTCCCGCCAAGAACCAGCGACGAAAGACACCCGGCCGAGCGAGAACAAAAAAGGCTGGCGCCTCCGGATAACTATGCCCTTTTCAGGGCCTCCTTGCTTTCCGACGGGCTTTGCTCTAGCGGCCAGCGCTTCAGGTGAACCGGGGTGCCCAACCGCTTGCTCGGCGGCGGTGCCTCTTCTTCCGAGGGCTGGAGATCCAGTCTGCGGGGTGAATGAAAGGATGATGAGCCATGGCCGATAACGCCACAGTTTTTGATTGTGATCTCCGTAAACGTTCAGGCACAGGCGGTAGCCGCGCGGTCCGCCGCGATGGTTGGGTCCCAGCTGTCCTCTACGGCGGCGACGAAGAGCCAGCGAACATCAAGCTGCGCTACAACCAGATCCTCAAAGCTTACCAGACAGGCAAGCTGATCGACGTTCTCTCCTACCTTGATCTCGATGGTCAGAAGCAGACCGTGATCGGTCGGGATATCCAGGTCGACCCGGTCAAAGACCTCCCGATGCATGTCGACTTCATGCGCGTGAGCGCGAAGACTCGCGTCACCGTGAACGTCCCTGTCCGGTTCCTCAACGACGAGACTTGCCCAGGCCTGAAGGCTGGCGGCGTTCTCAACGTTGTCCGTCACGAAGTCGAAGTGATTGCTCCAGCCACAGCGATCCCCGAAGCGCTCGAGGTCGATCTCGGCGAAGCGCAAATGGACGACTCGCTGAAGATTTCTGCTGTCACGCTGCCTGAAGGCGTCGAAGTGACCATTACAGATCGTGACTTCACGATCGCCACGATCGCTGCACCATCCGGCCTGAAATCGGAGCAAGCTGCTGAAGGTGGCGACGAAGAAGGCGGCGAAGACGCTGCTGAAGAGGGCGGCGACGCGTAATTCGCCTCATTTCCCTCCACTGATTTTGGGGCCATGGTCAGAGAATGACCATGGCCCTTTCTTTTGTTGTCGTTGCAGCGCTCGCCGCCATGCTGGCCGCAGAACGCTGGCGCCCTGCCTTTGAGCGCTTGGGCGGCACCGACAGGATCTGGCGCAATGTCATGCTGGGCGCGATCGCGAGCGCGCTTACTATTGCCGTGGTCACGCCTGGCTCACTCCTCGCCACCGGTTTAGGTCCAAGCTGGAGAGACGCTTGGCCAGCAGCGTTGCGCGTGACGAGCGACATCATCCTGCTCGATCTCTACATTTATCTCTGGCACCGGGCGAACCACGAGATCCAGTTTCTCTGGCGGTTCCACCGTGTGCATCATTTTGATGGGTTCTTGGACGTCACCTCAGCGCTCCGGTTTCATCCGGGAGAAGTGCTCTTGTCCGTTTTTGTCCGAGGGCTGTTTATCGCCATCTTTGACATTTCATTTGTCGCGATCGTGATCTTTGACGCGCTGGTGATCAGCGCCGCGGCGTTTCACCATTCCAATCTCGAACTCTCAAAGTCCTTCGATACGAGCCTCCGACGCCTGATCGTCACGCCGGATCATCACCGCGTCCATCACATCGATAACCGCACCGATACCGATAGCAATTACGGCACGATCTTCAGTGTTTGGGATCGCCTTTTCAGCAGCTTCCGGCCTCACCCCAACGAAGGCCATTATGGCGTCGAGGGCGAGACGGATCGCCCGCTGCCGGACCTCTTGATCAATCCGATCAAGTAACCAGGGGCCTTAGGAAGGCGTGAACCTGCATCGCCATCTTGAGTTCTGACCGGGCGCAGGGCACGGATGGCGGATGGTTGTTATCGAGAGTTACCCGCTTGCCGTCTTTATGTGCTTCATCACCATGCTGTGCTGGGGCTCCTGGGCCAACACCCAAAAACTAGCGTCGCAGGAATGGCGATTCCCTTTGTTCTATTGGGATTATTCCATGGGCGTCGTACTCTTATCGCTGCTCCTTGGCCTGACCATGGGAAGCATCGGCGACGAGGGGCGAGGGTTTTTAGCAGATCTGCAGCAGGCAGACGGAAACGCGATTCGCTCGGCGCTGATCGGCGGCATAGTCTTCAACATCGCCAATATTCTTCTTGTGGCAGCGATCGATATCGCCGGTATGGCCGTGGCCTTCCCTGTGGGGATCGGCCTCGCGCTCGTGATCGGCGTGATCAAAAGCTATATCGATACGCCTGAGGGCAACCCCACCCTTCTCTTCGCCGGTGTGTTGAGTGTCGCGGTCGCGATCGTGCTCAACGCTCTCGCCTATAACAGGCTGCCGAAGGAAGGCTCTGTCGATGTGCGGAAGGGCCTCGCGCTCTCGATCATCGCCGGCATCGCGATGGGCTTTTTCTACCCCTTCGTTGTTCAAAGCATGGCCACTGATTTCGCAGCACCGGAGGCGGGTAAACTGACCCCCTACGGAGCGGTTTTCATCTTCTCACTAGGCCTATTCTTCTCGAACTTCGCTTGGAACACATTCGTGATGTACCGGCCCTTCACCGGTGAGAAGGTCTCCTACGCGGACTATTTCAAGCAAGGCACGCCTCGCCTCCACGTCGTTGGCCTCCTTGGCGGCGCGATCTGGAGCGTCGGCATGGCGTTCAGTATCATTGCTTCGGGCGCGGCTTCGCCTGCGATTGCCTATGGCCTGGGCCAAGGGGCGACGATGGTGGCCGCGTTCTGGGGCGTCTTTGTCTGGAAAGAGTTCAAGGATGCGCCCGAAGGCACGAACAGACTCATCATGCTGATGTTTGCGAGCTTCATCGTCGGCCTAGGCCTGATCATCGCTGCACGCAGCGCTTAAGGATCACTCGAGATGGATAAGAGCATCGTCGTCATCGGAAGCTACAACATCGACATGGTGGTGCAGGCACCGCGGATCCCAAGCCCTGGAGAAACCATCCTTGGGGGAACTTTCTCCATGGTCGCTGGCGGCAAGGGCGCGAACCAAGCGGTTGCCGCAGCGCGCAGCGGCGGTTCTGTGAAGTTCATCGCGCGCCTTGGCGACGACATGTTCGGCCATCAGGCGATCGAAGGGCTGAAGGCGGATCATATTGATACCACCCACGTGGTGCAAACCCCTGAGGCGGCATCGGGTGTCGCTTTGATCACAGTCAGTGATGAAGGCGAGAACGCGATCACCGTTGCATCCGGCGCCAATGCGCTTCTCTTACCTGACGCCATCGATCAGGCCGACGCCATGCTCGCCTCGGCAGCGATCGTGCTCATCCAGCTTGAAACGCCGCTCGAGACCATCAGCCATGTGATGAACCGCTGTGAGGCACCTGGTGTTCCCGTGATCCTCAACCCTGCACCGGCCCTTCCCTTGGATGATGCGATTTTCTCGAAGGTTGCTGTCCTGACGCCAAACGAGACCGAGGCTGCCCTCATCTCAGGCTTGCCTGTCACCGATGTGGAGTCGGCCAAGCGCGCCGGTGAAGCCATTCTGGCCAAAGGCGTCGGCACACTGATCATCACGCTTGGATCAGAAGGCGCACTTCTTTTCGAGGGCGGCACCTCCAGACTGATCCCAACCTTCCCCGTCGACGCGGTTGATACGACCGGCGCCGGGGATACATTCAATGGCGCGTTGAGCGTGGCCATGTCCGAGGGCAAGTCCTGGGAAGACGCAGTCACTTTCGCCAACGCCGCCGCTGCGCTTTCCGTGACGGTCTTCGGCGCGCAACCCTCTGCTCCGCGCCGGGACGACATCGATGCCTTGGTGAGCTCGCGCTGATCCAATAAGCGGATCAGTGCACCGAGGCATGACCAGCGCCGGACGGGACGCGAATCCGTTCGACCATATCCCTCACAGCGTCAGGCGTTTTATCGGTGAAGGCCATCACCGTGAAGGCAGTTGCGAAATTGATCAGCATGCCTATCGCACCAATGCCTTCAGGCGAGATACCAAAAAGCCAGTTCTCAGCTGTGTTGGGTATGGCGCCGAACCATCCAAACTTGAACACGCCGATATAGGTGGACGTGAAGACGAGCCCTGCGATCATCCCGGCAATCGCGCCTTCTCTGTTCATCCGTTTGGTGAAGATGCCCATCATCAGTGCAGGAAAGAGTGAGCTCGCCGCAAGACCAAAGGCGAGCGCCACGACCTGCGCGACAAACCCAGGCGGATTGATCCCGAAATAGCCAGCCACGGTGATCGCCACCACAGCTGCTCCGCGTGCGGCCCAAAGCTCTTGGGCGTCGGTGATGTCCGGCTTGATGGTCTTTTTGAGAAGATCATGGCTCACCGCAGCTGAGATGACGAGCAAGAGGCCTGCCGCAGTCGATAACGCCGCTGCAATCCCGCCGGCTGCCATGAGCGCGATCACCCATGCAGGAAGACCAGCCATTTCAGGGTTGACGAGCACGAAGGTATCGCGATCGACATAGACTTCATTATCCGTCTCAGGATTGCTGTTGGACGTCAGACGATGACCGTCGGGGGCTCGTCCGCCCGTGAAGACCGGCTTACCGACAAAGGCATCTCCCGCTCCGTATTGCAGAACACCGTCGCCATTTTTGTCAGACCACGCATAAAGCCCTATGTCTTCATAGCTTTTGAAGTAGTCAGGCGTTTCATTGGCGTAGACCGTGTTGTTGGTCGTACTGAGGAAATTGAGGCGGGCAAAGGCGCCAACCGCCGGCGCAGTGGTGTAGAGAAGCGCGATGAACACCAGTGCATAACCCGCGGACTTGCGTGCATCGGAAACTTTGGGGACCGTGAAAAAGCGAACGATCACATGAGGTAGGCCCGCCGTCCCAACCATCAGGGCCATGGTGATAGCAAACACATCGACCGTCGATTTGGTTCCCGCAGTGTAGGTCGCAAACCCGAGATCAACCAGCACGGTATCAAGCCTCTCCAAAACGGTTTGGCCAGTGTCACCGACCTCCGCGCCGAGGCCCAGCTGGGGAATCGGATTGCCGGTCACCAGGATCGAGATGAAGATCGCCGGGACGAGGTAAGCGAAGATCAAGACACAGTACTGAGCAACCTGGGTGTAGGTGATGCCCTTCATCCCGCCGAGCACGGCATAGAAGAAAACCACGCCCATCCCGATGACGACACCCATCGTGATATCAACATCCAGAAACCTCGAGAAAACAACGCCGACACCGCGCATCTGCCCAGCCACATAGGTGAAACTGATCACAATGAGGCAGATCACAGCAACCACGCGAGCAGCCTTGGAATAATACCGCTCACCGATGAAATCAGGCACCGTGAACTGACCAAATTTGCGTAAGTACGGCGCCAAGAGCAGTGCAAGAAGAACATAGCCACCCGTCCAACCCATAAGATACACGGAGCCATCATAACCGGCGAAGGCTATAATCCCGGCCATGGAGATGAATGAAGCTGCTGACATCCAGTCCGCAGCCGTCGCCATGCCATTCGCGATCGGATGCACGCCGCCACCGGCGACATAGAACTCTTTTGTTGAGCTTGCGCGGCTCCAGATCGCGATCCCGATATAGAGCGCAAAACTCAGTCCAACGAAGATATAGGTGAGAATTTGCGCACTCATGACGACGGATCCTCATCCTCATCATCCACGCCGTACCGCTTCTCGATCTTTTCGATCGCACGAGCATAAACGAAAATCAGCCCAATGAAGACATAGATCGACCCTTGCTGGGCAAACCAAAAGCCTGCGGGTACGCCGAAGATCGAGACGTGATCCAGCACATCGCGCAACACGATGCCGAACCCAAAACTGACCACAAACCAGATCGACAGGAGACCTGCTAGGAGCCGGATGTTCTCGCCCCAATAGGTTCTCGTCGCCGGCTTTTCTGGCTGCGGTTGAATCGTCATCGCCCCTCCTGAAGGCCGCCCTCAAGTCTTCATCACCAGGGGCGCCGCTGGCCATGCTTGCCTGCGCCACCAGGCCAGGATTTAGTCCTACGTCGCGGATATGGGTCAAGAGCCAGATACGTGCCTCTCTAGCTTCAGGGGTCGCAGGCCTAATAGCGCCTCCTGCCCTTCCCCTGGCCGACGACCTGGCCTATCAGCGGGGATGTCTGAACCCACCGGAATTCGCCCCCCAAAGAGCATGCTTTACGAGGCTAGGCGAGCGATCGTTCTTTGGCTCTACGCTCTTGCTGGTTGGAAGGTCGAAGGCACAGCGCCCGACGTGGACAAATTCGTGGTCATTGCTGCGCCGCACACTTCCAATTGGGACCTTCTGTTCATGCTCGGCGTCGCCTACAAGTTCCGTGTGCGTCTTCGCTGGATGGGCAAAGACTCCCTCTTCAATCCGCCTTTCGGTTGGCTGATGAAGGCCATGGGCGGGATCCCCATTGACCGCTCGAAGGCGAACAACGTGGTCAGCCAAATGGTCGATATCTATGCGGCTGCGGATGAGCTGGCTGTCGCCATTCCGCCTGAAGGCACACGAGCGAAAGTCCGTATCTGGAAGACCGGCTTCTACAACATCGCCCACGGCGCAGGGGTGCCAATCGCCTTTGGCTTTCTCGATTACAGCCGAAAGGTTGGGGGCATCGGCGGTGTCTTCACAACGACTGGCGACTATGACCGTGATCTGGAGGAGATTAAAGCGTTCTACGCTCCGATCACGGGTAAGTATCCGGACAGGTACAAAGACGAGTGATCACTATTCTGCAGGCTGAGCAGCACCAACCGGGGCGAACTCGGTTCTCGGCTCCGACGGATAGAACCAGGCCACATAGGTCACGGCGAAGCTGATCAGGATACCTGCGCCCATCAGGAAGGACGATGGCACCGCCGCGTAAACTTGGGAAACCTCAGCCCAGACCGCTGTATAGCCAAACCACTTATACCCCGCGAACATCAAGGCCGTGGCGACAAGAGCCCAGCTGAACGGTGCAACCGGCTTCCGCCCTAAAGCGTCACGCGTGATCAAGGCCACGCAGTAGATGGCCGCCAGAACGAAGCTGGTATCCGCAGCCTGACCAAATTTGGGAAGGTCCTCGACAGAGCGGATCAAAAAACCAGGGACGTAATTGGCAAAGAACCGGCTGAGCGCGGGGCCGATCAGCAGAAACACCGTGGCCAGCATATAGCGCGCGTGAATCTCCGGCGTTTTTCTGTTTTTCAGCGCCCCATAGTAAAAGGCGAGAAACGCGACGGTCGCGACAATATCGGCGACAGCCAACCGTGTTCCGAACATCTCATTGAAGAGCGTCTCCTGCGTCAAGGTGTTCTGGGTCACCAACAATCCGCCCGCGGTAAACAGTGGCACCACAAGAACGCTCGCCCGTCCCGACCACGCATGCACCGGCCAAATTCCGCGATGGATGGACCAATTCTGCGTCATCAACAGGACGATCCAAAGAGTCGCCGTGATGCCATGAAGGTGATGCGCAAAGGGGGCGCTCCCCAACACCGCAAAATAGGAGCGCATGAAGGCCGCAATGGTGAGGATGAGAAAGGCGCCGACATAAAGATGGGCTCGGGGGAAAGGTAGCATGGTTCCGCTCTGCACTCGCTTCGGGTGCAAGGCTCGCCCGGGAACCAACATGGTCTCAATCCGATGGATGCGGCCAGACGCGAGTATTTCCGCGAATGACCGCGTTTGTCCGCATCCATTTTTCGTCCTAGACCGATAGGTGAGACGAGCGTGCGCAGGGGCTGAGTCGGACTGTGGATAACGGCAAAGAGACGCAAGACACAGCCGCGCGCCTGGTCGGCTGGAAAAGGATTAGCGGACATCTCGGCTGTAGCGATCGGACGGCACGCCGTTGGGAGCAGGAAGAAGGGCTGCCGATTCACAGGCAGCTCCATGAGACGAAAAGCACGGTCTTCGCCTATCCTGAGGAGCTGGATGCATGGCTCGCCTCACGAGCGCCAGAAACGGTTCCGCCAGCTCCCCCTCGGCCGGCAACAACGGTGCCGCCAAGGCGGCAACCCTTCCCGCTGGCAGTGATGGGCGCCTGCTTGGTCTTTCTGCTGGGATTGCTTGTGCTTTCTCCCTCTAAGGATGAGGCGGCGCCATCGGCCGCGCTCTCGAACGACCCCATCGCTTTGGATCTTTACGAGCGCGGACGAACACTTTGGCTTCAGCGCGGCGAGGTCCCGATTTCCCGGGCCATCAAGTTGCTTGAGCAAGCGGTCGAGCGCGACCCCGAATTCGCAGAAGCTTGGGCTACCCTTGCCTCCGCCTGGCTCACCTATCCAACGTATAATGATGAAGCCCCTGCCCAAGCGAGCCTGGATAAGGCGTTCCTCGCCGCAGATCGCGCCCTCTCGATTGATCCCACCCTCGGTGAACCCCAGGTCGTCAAAGCCAGCATCGCGCGCAATTCAGGTGATTGGTTTCGCGCCGAAGAGATCTACGAAAGCGCCATTGCAGCATCGCCAGAGAATGCGACCCTTTATATGTGGTACGCGTCGCATTACCGCGACCTTGGACTGGTCGATGAGGCACGAGCTTTGGTCGATAGAGCGCTCGAGCTTGATCCTAACTCTCCTCCTACACAGGTCGAGCGCGCCATGAACACCCTTCAGATCGATATCGATGAAGGTGCAGCAAAGCTCGACTATCTGTGGTCTGATCTTGGCTTCAAGACACCTGTGATTTGGACCGGACTATGGATGAGCTTCGTCCTTCGCGATGAGTTTGCGTCGGCAGAGGCTTGGGTTGATGAGAACATCTTTTTTCCAGAGTCCTCTGACCTGATGCGGCGCTTCGTGGCGGAAATGGAAAGCCCGGACCCTCGATCCACCGATATCCTCGTTCAAGATATCCATTCAGTGTACGAAGATGGATTGTTGCCATGGATGGCCTTCTTCATGATGGTGAATCTGGATCGCCCCGAGGCGGCTTTGGATCTTGCCCAGGCCGAGGCCGATAAGGGCTATTTCGACGTCTCCGTCGTCTTTTTCGATCGCTATTACTCGACCCATCGCCAATCGGAGCGCTTCGCCGATATCGTCGAGCAATTGGGTTATATCGATTATTGGAAAGTGCGCGGAGCGCCTCAAATCTGCGCCTCTGAACCGAACACGCCCGTTTGTCGTCGGATCACAGA
>CAWUIJ010000043.1:0-20349 GCA_963922235.1 uncultured Parvularcula sp.
GGTTGCCCGTGATAGAGAACTTCGCCTTCGGCAAAGAGCGGGTCGTCGGCCACCACAGGTCCGATATCGTTTGTGCCCGGTATATCGTCGGATGAAATCACCAAGACAACGCCAGGAGCACGATGGACAGGCTCAAGATCGAGGGCGACGACCCGGGCATGGGCACGTTCCGACATAGCAATGTAAAGCGACAGCAAGCCTGGCGGCTTAGGAATATCGTCCACATACCGCGCTTTGCCCGTGACCTGTTGGATGGCGCTGTCATGCGCGCGCGCTTCTTTCACATCCCCTTTGATGCCAGGGGCCGGCGGCGGCGCGGCTCCGGCGTCAGGCATGGACCAGGCCTCCGTTTTCAAGAAGCGACGCATCCTTGCCCGTGGTCTCGAGGAAGAAACGGGTCAGGAGGTTTTGCGCCACTGTCTGACGATAATCTGAACTGGCGCGCATATCGGAAATGGGAGCGAAGTCGCTGGCGAGCGCTACCTTTGCTTTTTCGATCGTGTCTTCTGTCCACGGCTGACCCAACAAGGCCTTTTCGCAGGCTAATGCTCGCTTCGGCGTCGCCGCCATGCCGCCAAAGGCGACGCGCGCTGACACCACCTTGTCATTCTCAACAGTGATCGCGAACGCGCCGCATACGGCAGATATGTCCTGGTCAAAGCGCTTGGAGATTTTGTAGACCGCGTGCTGTTGGTTCGGGGCGGGTTTGGGGATGATTACCGCTTCGACGATCTCATCCGTTGCGCGTGCTTGCTTTTGGTAGTCGAGATAGAGGTCCTCAAGGGGAAGTTCACGGTGCCCACCTTGCTTCCGTAAGCGAACCTTTGCACCCAACGCGATGAGTGGAGGCATGCTGTCCCCAA
Organism: uncultured Parvularcula sp.; assembly: GCA_963922235.1. GTDB lineage: Bacteria > Pseudomonadota > Alphaproteobacteria > Caulobacterales > Parvularculaceae > Parvularcula. The sequence goes on from CAWUIJ010000043.1 coordinate 864, forward strand.
TGGGCGAGCCATTGGCGATGTTCCCGCCCATCGTGCCTGCGTTTCGAACCTGGACAGCGCCAAGCCGCCGGATCATGGCGCCAAAGCTGGGGAAGGGCGCCGTCAGCTGTTCCCATGCATCGCTGTAGCGGACGCCAGCGCCGATGATCAGTTCTCGGTCATTCTCTGTGATCGTCCGCAGCTCGGCGATATCGTTCAGCGAGACAGTCACAGGCAGGGTGCGATGATCCTTGTTCACCCAAAGGGCGACATCGGTGGCCCCAGCGATCAAAGTGGCATCCGGTTCTGACGCGAGCACCTGATCAAGCTCATCAAGTGTGCGCGGAGCGAAAAAGGCTTTCATGTCACCCAAGACCGGGTCCTGGTGGCGGTAGGCGAGCATGCTCTCTCGTTTCAGAGAACGGAGGCGGCCCAATCCGTCCTCGCGGCTTAAAAGCTTATTCGCCGGGGCGTCTTTCGCCTGCTTGGCCGCGTCGATGATCGGGCCATAGCCTGTGCAGCGGCAGAGATTGCCCGCCAAAAGGTCCTCCGGTGGGAGCTCTGGTCCAGAATCCAAGCCTTCATAGTCGGCGAACAGTGTCATCACGAAGCCGGGCGTGCAGAACCCGCACTGGGTCGCGTGGCAGCTCACCATCGCGTCTTGAACCGGGTGCAGCTTTCCACCGGAAGATAGGTGCTCCACCGTCACCACGTCTCGGCCGTCGACCATGGGCATAAAAAGGGTGCAGGCGTTGACGGCTCGGTAGACGGGTTGGTCGCCGCGCAACTCCCCCACAACAACCGTGCAGGCGCCGCAATCGCCTTCCGCACAGCCCTCCTTGGTGCCGGTGAGACGGGCCTCATAGCGCAGCCAATCGAGGAGGTTCATCGTCGGATCGATGTCCTCCAGCTCTTTCAGCTCACCATTGAGACCAAACTTGATCATTCACCTATCCGCACTGCGCCGATGTGGTAGAGCATGGCCTGGTTTTGCCAAAAGGCTCAAACCATCACTCACCAGGCAGCATCGGCGCTCATGCTATGCTGCACTTGCTTTTAGGGGTTGCGCGATCGTGCAAAAACGTCAACCGTTCAGACACGATGTCGCGGCGCTGCGCTGCGTTTTGGCGAAAAAAAGCGCCCTGCGCGTATCGCAGGGGTTGTAAGAGGTGCGGAGCGTGGACGGCAGCGGGGTGTTGGATCGCTTTTTCGGTCTATCGGCAAAGGGAACCAATATCGGCCGAGAGGTGATGGCGGGTTTCACCACCTTTGTGGCGATGGCCTATATCATTTTCGTCAATCCGCAGATCTTGGCCGAGGCAGGGATGGATCAAGGCGCTGTCTTTGCGGCGACCTGCATCGCAGCAGCCATCGGCAGCCTGATCATGGGTCTTTATGCCAACTATCCGATCGCGGTCGCGCCTGGCATGGGGCTCAATGCCTTCTTCACCTACGGTGTGGTCATCGGGATGGGCTTGCCCTGGCAGACAGCCCTTGGTGCTATTTTTATCTCTGGCGTGATTTTCATTGTGCTGAGTGTCTTGCCAGTTCGGGAATGGGTCATCAACGCGATCCCGCGTGAGCTCAAAATGGCGATCTCTGCGGGTATCGGGCTTTTCCTGATCATTATTGGACTGCGCAGTGTGGGTATTGTTGCGGACAATCCGGCCACGCTGGTTGGAATGGGTGACCTCACATCCCCCGTTCTGATTCTCGGTGTTCTTTGCTTCCTCGGCATCGGGATCTTGGAGGCGCTGAAGGTGCCTGGCGGCATCCTGATTGGCATGATTGCGTCGACGATCATCGCCGCAGTTTTTGGACTGACGGACCTCAACTGGGTGGGCTCGCCGCCTCCGAGCATCGCGCCGACGTTCTTAGCCCTCGATATCGCCGCAGCGGCTGAGCTCGCCCTCGCCACAGTGATCATCTCATTCCTCTTCGTTGATATGTTCGACACGGCTGGCACGCTTGTCGGTGTCGCAAGCAAGGCGAACCTTCTTGATGAGGACGGAAAGCTACCGCGGCTTAACCGAGCGCTGATCGCCGATAGCTCGGCGACCCTTGTGGGCTCGTTGATCGGGACGTCGTCGGTGACCAGCTATGTCGAAAGTGCGGCAGGCGTGCGGGCCGGTGGGCGCACGGGCCTGACGGCTGTGGTCGTTGCTCTTCTTTTCCTTCTCTCGCTCTTCTTTGCCCCTCTGGCGCAATCGGTCGGGGCCTATGCCACCGGCGCGGCCCTGGTCTTTGTCGGCTGTGTCATGGCGAGCGGTTTGGCGGCGACGGATTGGGACGATGTGACGAACTTCGTGCCCGTCGTTGTGACGGCCATCAGCATGCCGCTTACATACTCCATCGCCACGGGCCTTGGCTTTGGCTTTGTGACTTATGCCGTCCTCAAGATCGGCTCAGGCCGGTTCAAGGAACTGTCCGGAGGCGTCATGGTTCTGGCCGCTGTGTTCCTGGCTAAGTTCATTTTCATCGACGCAGCATGACGACGGCTGGGGAGACACTGGATCCCCGCCGGGACCCCAACCATTTCCCGCCTCTGGCTGAGGCGATCCCTCTCGGCATCCAACACATCCTCGCCATGTTTGTGAGCAATGTGACGCCAGCGCTTTTGGTGGCTGGCGCTGCCGGGCTGAGCACAGGTGATGAGGATGTGGTCGTCACCTTGGTACAGGCGAGCATGCTCTTTGCAGGGATCGCGACCCTGGGCCAAACCCACGGATTAGGACCTGTCGGCGCACGGCTTCCGATCGTGCAAGGAACAAGCTTCGCCTTCCTACCCATGATGTTGCCTCTGGTCGCAGGGAAGGGAACGGAAGGTCTGTCGATCCTTTTTGCAGGCGCCTTGGTCGGCGGATTGTTCCACCTGTCACTTGCCCCGCTGGTGAAGCGATTGCGGTTCGCGCTTCCGCCTCTCGTGACAGGCATCGTCGTGCTCTTGATCGGACTGTCACTGGTCCGTGTGGGTATTCAGTATGCAGCAGGGGGCGTGCCGGCGATGGGCACGCCAGCCTACGGTGCGCCGCTCTCGTGGTCGCTCGCCTTAGTGACGATCGCTGTGACCCTCGGCCTGCGGATCTTTGCCAAGGGCCTCTTAGGGACGGCATCGGTGCTGCTCGGCTTGATCGCAGGTTACGTGGTGGCGCTCGCCATAGGCCGTGTCGATTTCGGCGCGGTGGGTGAGGCCGCTTGGATCAGCACACCGCAAGTCATGCCCTTTGGGCTTCAATTCACCTTTGCAGCTGTGGCGGGTTTCTGCGCCATGGTCCTGGTCTCAGGTATCGAGACCATCGGTGATGTCAGCGCCATTGCCGAAAGCGGCGCGGGACGCGAAGCGACGGATAAAGAGCTCACAGGCGCTGTCGCCGCGGATGGGCTCGGAACGGCGCTTGCGGCCGTCTTTGGCGCTTTGCCGAACTCGTCCTTCAGCCAAAATGTCGGCCTGGTCGCGATGACGGGTGTGATGAGTCGTCATGTGGTTGCTCTCGGTGCGGTGTTTCTCATCATCTGCGGGTTAGTGCCAAAGATCGGAGCCCTGATCATATCGATCCCGATTGAGGTGCTCGGCGGAAGTGTGATCATCATGTTCGGCATGGTGGCAGGGGCGGGGATTTCGATGCTCTCTTCGGTCACGTGGAACCAACGCAACCTGCTGATTGCAGCTTTGGCAATTTCCGTGGGTCTTGGCCTGCAGCTTGAGCCAGAGGCGGTGGCAGGCTTGCCTGAGTTGCCACGGATTCTTATGACCTCCGGCGTTGTACCGGCCGCGTTTTTGGCTGTCACGTTGAACCTTTTGATGCCCAACCGTGAGGGAGCACTCTCATCGCCAGCACACTGATCAAAAACGCTGAAGTCGTCGTGACCATGGACGAAGCTCGCCGAGAGCTCCCAGGCGGCTTTGTGCATATCCAAGACGGCGTGGTCGCGGCCGTCGGCGCGGCGGATGCTCTGCCGAGTCTTGAAGGTGATGTCAGCGTGGTCGATGCGACGGGCTGCGTCGTGACGCCGGGCCTGGTGAACACCCATCACCACCTCTTTCAATCGCTGACCCGCGCGGTCCCGCAAGGGGCGAGCAAGCCGCTCTTCAGTTGGCTCCAGGCGCTCTACCAGATTTGGCCGAAGCTGCGACCTGAGGATTTCGCCCTCGCAGCGCAGGTCGGCCTCTCGGAGCTCGCGCTCTCTGGCTGCACCATGTCCTCCGACCACCAATATTTCTTCCCCGAGGGCGTGCGTCTCGACGATACGATTGCTGCAGCCCAGAGTGTGGGCGTGCGCTTCCACGCGACCCGCGGCAGCATGAGCATCGGGGAAAGCGCGGGCGGTCTTCCTCCTGATAGCATGGTGGAGAACGAAGACGCGATCCTTGCCGATTGTGAGCGCGTGATTGCGGCCTTCCATGACCCCAATCCCGGCGCCATGGTCCAGGTGGCGGTCGCTCCGTGTTCACCATTCTCAGTAAGCAAGGAATTGATGGCGCAGAGCGCAGAGCTCGCCCGCAAGCACGGCCTTCGCCTGCACACCCACCTCGCCGAGAATGACGAAGACGTGCGGTATTCCCTCGAGCATTTTGGTTGCCGTCCTGGACAGTATGCGGAAGAGCTCGGCTGGGTCGGCGACGATGTCTGGCACGCCCATTGTGTCCAGCTCGATAGCGAGGAGGTGGACCTCTTTGCACGCACAAAAACAGGTGTGGCTCATTGTCCTTACTCGAACAGCCGTTTGGGGAGCGGCATCGCGCCCATTGCTTCTATGCATGAAGGAAGCGTTCCGATTGGCCTGGGCGTCGACGGATCGGCGTCCAGCGATGCGGGCCATCTTTTGGCTGAGGCGCGCCATACGCTGATGCTACAAAGGCTCCGCGGCGGCGCTGATGAGATGGAGCCGCGCACGGCGCTTGAGCTTGCGACCCGCGGCGGTGCGCAGGTGCTGGGCCGGGATGATTGCGGATCCTTGTCTCAGGGCAAACGCGCTGATGTGGCGGTTTGGGATTTGAACGACTGGGCCTGGTTTGGCGCTTGGGATCCGGTGGCCGCGCTCGTCCTCACGGGACCGCACCGGGTTCGCGATCTCTTTGTTGAGGGCCGGCGAATCGTCGAGGGCGGGCGTCTTCAGACGCTCGACATGGCCCACATGGCTGGTGAAGCGAGGGCTGCGACCAGCAGACTTCAGGAATTGACGGCCTAACGCCCAAAAGCGTTGACGCCAGCGGTGCCTTCCGGAACAGAACGATGATCATTCATCGACGCTGCCCTGGGACCCACCATGCGCCTTTCTGATTTCTACCTCCCGACCCTCAAGGAAACGCCTGGGGAGGCGCAGATCGCATCGCATCGCTTGATGTTGCGCAGCGGCATGATCCGCCAGGAGGCGGCGGGCATTTATGCGTGGCTTCCCCTGGGCCTCCGGGTTTTGCGCAAGATCGAAGCAATCGTCCGGGAGGAACAGGACCGGGCAGGGGCGATCGAGCTTCTCATGCCCACGATTCAGCCTGCGAGCCTTTGGTCCGAGAGTGGCCGTTATGATGCCTATGGTCCTGAGATGCTCAGGATGAAGGATCGGCATGATCGCGAGATGCTTTATGGTCCGACCAATGAGGAAATGATCACAGAGATCGTCCGGGCCAATATCAAATCCTATAAGCAGCTGCCCAAACTGCTCTATCATATCCAATGGAAGTTCCGGGACGAGGTTCGGCCGCGCTTTGGTGTGATGCGCGGGCGCGAGTTCTTGATGAAGGACACCTATAGCTTTGACGTGAGCCCAGAGGCAGCACGGGTCTCCTACCTCAAGATGTTCGTCGCCTACCTGCGGACCTTCCGCCGGATGGGCTTGAGCGTGATCCCGGTGAAGGCTGATCCTGGCCCCATTGGCGGTGATCTCACCCACGAATTTGTCGTCCTGGCGGAGAACGGCGAAAGCGACGTCTTCTTCCATAAAGGCATGACCGAACTGGACGTGCCCGGAGCAGATATAGATTTCCACGGCGACCTCGAGCCGATCTTCAAGGCCTGGACGAGCCTTTATGCCGCCACTGACGAGATGCACGATGAAGCCGCTTACGCTGAGGTTCCTGCAGCGGACCGCCGGGAGCTGCGCGGAATTGAGGTCGGGCATATCTTCTACTTTGGGACCAAGTACTCAGAGCCGATGAAGGCTCGTGTGCAGACGGATGAAGGCAAAGAGGTTGATCTCGAAATGGGCTCCTACGGCGTGGGCGTGTCGCGCTTGCTGGGTGCTCTCATCGAGGCCCATAATGACGACGATGGGCCGATTTGGCCTGTGAGCGTCGCGCCATTCCACGTGGCCGTGATCAACCTGAAGGCTGGTGACGAGGCATGCGATACGCTTTGCGCAGAAATTGAAGCGAAGCTCGAGGCTGCTGGCATCGACGTTCTTTACGATGACAGCCGCGATCGGCCGGGTGAGAAGTTCGCCCGCATGGACCTCTGCGGCATTCCTCACCAGCTTACGATCGGTCCGCGTGGCCTCGCTAATGGTGAGGTTGAGTGGAAGCAGCGGGCGAGCGGTGAGAAAGCCAATCTCTCCGTGGACGATGTGGCAGAGACCATCGCCGGGACCGTCATTGCCGAGCTTGAGACCCTCAATTCCTAACGCGAGCCCGCCCGGTCGGGTTAACCTTTCGGGCGTGAGGGTCTAAAGAAAGTCTTTACACGCGCCATCCAACTTATCTCAAAATTGGTGTGTATCAATTTGAGAATCTTATCCCCGTAATGGTTGGGTCCTCTATTGTTGTGAGGACGGGATCAGCACGAAGGGGATGTGCGATGCGGGCCAGTGATTTGCCGCAAGGGCAGGATGAGCTGACGGCAGCTGTGAGTTTGGTGCTTGGACTGACAAGCCAAACCTTTGGCGTGCCGCGTGCCGATCTTTTGGCGAAGAGCAGGTCTCAAACCGATATCGCGTTCGCTAGGCAGGTGGCCATGTATCTGGTCCATGTGGTCTTTGGGCAGAGTTTCCGGGATACCGGTGATGCGTTTGGCAGGGAGCGGACGACTGTTGCCTATGCCTGCAGCCTTGTTGAAGACAAGCGTGACGACGCTGAATTCGATCGCCGCCTTGATGAAATGGAAGACAGCCTCAGAAGATTGTGGGCGGTCGAGCGTCTCCGCCGTTTCAGGTCGGCTCATCAATTGGCGGAAAGCCTAGTCGCAGCCTGATGTCCTTTGGCGTCGCGCCGTTCTCTCGCAAAGCTTGAAGGGTCTCTGCCTTATCGCGTTTGGCCAGGCGTCGCCCTGATTGATCCGTGATCAGCTTGTGATGACGATAAAGCGGCTGCGGTAACCCTAACAACTCCTGCAGCACACGGTGGACCGGGATTGCGTCCATCAGATCCTCACCGCGCCAGACAAGGGTCACCCCTTGGGCGGCATCATCAATCACGGATGCGAGATGGTAGCTGGTCGGTACGTCTTTGCGCGCCAAAACCTCGTTATTCAGTGTTCCGAGATCGATCGTGTGCAGCTGGTCTTGGCCATCTTCACGCGACTCTTTCCATGTCAGCTGGGATCCTGACAGGGCGTCTCGGGCTCTTTCAGCGTGCAGCCGCCAGGCATAAGGACGCCCTTCGTTGAGAAGTCTCTCTTCGTCATCAAGCGGCAGAGGCGCCGTTGCAGAATGCAATGCAGATTGCGAATTCGTCCCAACATGGGGCGCTGTCAGGGCTGATTGCAGCTCAGCGCGTGTTCTAAAACAGCGGTAGAGCAGGCCGCGCGACGTAAGTTTATCGAGAGCATCTTGGTAAATGTCGAAGCGCTCAGACTGCCTGAGAACCTCTCCCTCCGGCTTGATCCTTAACCATAACAAATCCCTACCGATCGCCTCGTCAAACGCAGGCCGGCAGCGGGTTTGGTCGATATCTTCGATGCGCAAACGGAACGTGCCGCCGTGCACTTTGGCGAGGTCGTGATTGAGAAGCGCAGAATAGGCGTGGCCCAGGTGGAGGTACCCAGTGGGGGAGGGAGCAAAGCGGGTCACGAAAGAGGTCGGCACACCATCTGCATAGCTCTGGTCCGAGGAAGGACCCAAGATGATGTTTGGACCAGCTAAGGTAAAACCAACGATGGTGTCGCGACGCGTCGAGATTCAACTCTGCGACGGGCGCTCTTTCAATGGCTCCCTGCGCCTGCCGTCCACAGCGAACATCAACAGCCTCTTTGTGGGCAGCAGCCAATTCCTCATGGTGAAAACGCCGAAAGGCGAGATTGCCATCAATCGCGCCACAATCGCAGCGATTCTGTTGGCCGAAGACGAATCGCCGATGCGCAAGCGCGAGGCGCGTGATCCTTTCCAAGCCAGTGGTCCGCGGTTCTCATCCACACCGCCTAAGCGCCCATCGCGCAACACCGGGCTGGCGGATCCTTGCCGCGTCCTAGGCGTGGCGCGGAACGCGAGCATGAGCCAAGTGAAGGGCGCTTGGCGTCAGCGGATGAAAGAATGCCACCCGGACGCCCTGGCGGCGCGCGGTGCTGGTGCTCAAGCCATCAAGCGCGCACAGGTCGAAGCGGCCAATGTCAACGCAGCGTATCGGGCCATCCTTGCTCTGCGCGAAGACACGATGGCAGCTTAACCTGCACCACCAACCGTCAAAGCATCAATCTTGAGGCTCGGCTGGCCAACGCCCACCGGCACGCCTTGTCCTGCCTTGCCGCAAACGCCGATGCCTGGGTCGAGCGCAAAGTCGTTCCCGATCATCGAGACTTTGCGCATGACAGAAGGACCGTCGCCTATCAGGGCGACATTCTTGAGCGGTGCGCCCAGCTTTCCGTTCTGGATCCGGTAGGCCTCGGTGCAATTGAAGACGAACTTGCCTGACGTGATGTCGACCTGACCGCCGGCGAAGTTCACCGCGAAAATCCCGTCTTTGACGCTTTCGATCAGCTCTTCCCGTGGTTTGTCCCCGCCAAGCATGAAGGTGTTGGTCATCCGCGGCATTGGCGCGTGGCTATGGCTTTCCCGGCGTCCGTTCCCGGTTGGGGCAACGCCCATCAACCGGGCATTCATACGGTCCTGCATAAAGCCTTTGAGGATGCCGTCTTCGATCAGAACCGTCCGCGAGGTCGGCGTGCCTTCGTCATCAACAGTGAGCGAGCCGCGGCGCCCTTCGATGGTGCCGTCGTCGATCACGGTGACGCCTTTTGCAGCGACCTGTTCGCCCAGTAGACCTGCAAACGCGGAGGTTTTCTTCCGGTTGAAGTCGCCTTCAAGTCCATGGCCGACCGCTTCGTGGAGCAGCACGCCGGTCCAGCCAGAACCCAAGACCACCTCCATTTCCCCCGCAGGGGCGGCTTCGGCCTGAAGGTTCACCAGGGCCATTCGCAACGCTTCGTCGACCTGGGCCTTCCAAAAGCCTGGATCGAGGAGGCGGGCGTAGGTTTCCCGTCCGCCAGCACCCGTTGAGCCGGTCTCGCGGCGATCGCCGTCCTGGGCCGTGACGGACACATTGAGTCTCACCAGAGGGCGGATATCGCGCACGGATTCGCCATCGGCGCGCATGATCTCGACGTGCACCCACTCGCCCGAGAGGGAGGCCGAGACTTGCGACACGCGTGGATCTTTGTCGCGGGCATAAGCGTCGATGTCCTGCAGCAGCTTCGTCTTCACATCGAAGGGGACGGCCGCCAGCGGGTCGTCAGCGGAATAGAGGTGGCGATTCGTTTTCGGCGGTGCTGCCGCCAGCGTTCCGCCATGGCCTCGCTTGACCGCTTCCACGGCGCCAGCTGCGCGTTTCAGCGCGGCTTCGGAGAGGTCGCTGGCATGCGCAAAAGCCACGGTCTCGCCTAAGACGGAGCGAAGTCCAAAGCCTTGCGTCGTATCGTAAGACGCTGTTTTTAAACGCCCATCGTCGAATACAAAGCTCTCTGACTGAGCGTATTCAAGGAACAGCTCACCATCATCAGCGCCGCCCAACGAGCCCTCGAGAATGGCGCGGGCGCGGGCTTCATCGAGGTCGGTGTCGGAGAAGAAAAACGAGGACATAGGGAGAGGGGCCTTTGCTGTTCGAAGCGCCAACCTGGGGATCGCTTCCCCTGCTTGGCAAGCGTTCGGTAAAAATCTCTGCTCAACACACCGATCAGGGGGTTCTGCGACGATAAAACCAGCCTAAAGGGGGCGACAAAATTTAGAGTCGGACCCTATTAGAGGCTTCATGAACCGGATTGCTCTCACCGCTGTCTTCGCGGCGCTTTTGACCCTCTTTGTTTTCGCTGAGCCGAGCTTCGCGCAGGAAGCCGCAAGCGAGCCTTTTGCCGAAATCGATCGGCCTGATCCAACAGGGACAGGTCTTCGTGCGGCCGCGACACCGGTCGCCGAAGAGATCCATTCCTTCTACGACAACATCCTCGTGCCAATGAAGCTGGGCATCAGCTTCTTCGTCCTGGCCTTGCTGATTTACGTGATCGTTCGGTTTAACAAGCGCGCCAATCCTGAGCCCGCCAAGTTCACACACAACACCCCTGCTGAGGTGGCCTGGACGATCATCCCTGTCTTCATCCTGCTGATCATCGCCGTTCCGTCGTTCGATCTGCTCTTCATTGAAGACAAGATGCCCGACACAGAAACCTTCAACTACGAAGCGTCTCCGACGACCGAGTACGCCTTTGAAAACGATTTCCCGGCCTCCCGCCGTGTGGTGAAGTCACGCCATGTTGAGGTCCGTGCGATCGGTGCTGATGGCTCCAGCCGTACCCTTGAGGCAGGCGACGACTATGCGGTCTCCGGTCTTGGCGACGAAGTGGTTCGCGTGACCCTCGCCAACTCGCTTCCATCGGGTGAGCGCCTCCAGATCGCTGCTGGCCGTACCCGCGTCGGTCGGAAACCAGTGCTCGGCATTTTCGGCCGGGATCAATCAACGCTGGTTCCAGCGCCAACCATCACGCTGAAAGCCACCGGTTACCAATGGGGCTGGGCCTACAGCTATCCTGACTTTGGTGATTTCGAATTCGATGCCCTCATCATGCCAGAGGAGCAGTCGGGTCCTGAGCTTTACCGCCTTGCGACCACGAACGACATTGTGGTTCCAGCTGGTGAAACCGTTCGGGTCATCACAACGGCCCGCGACGTGATCCACTCATGGACGATCCCGAACTTCGGCATCAAAATTGACGCCGTGCCTGGCCGTTTGAACGAGACGTGGTTCTACACGGAGCACGAGAGCACCTATTACGGTCAGTGCTCTGAGATTTGCGGTAAGGACCACGCCTTCATGCCGATTTCCGTGCGCGTTGTGTCGCGCGACGAGTTCGAGGCTTGGGTTGACGAGCGCCGTGAGTTCGAAGGCCTTGAGCCAATGTTTGCAGATCAAGAGTTGGCTTCGAATGACGAAGCCGGAGCGGTTGTCGCCGCTGCACTGAAGTGAGGAACGACCAATGAGCACCACGCACGTTGTCGATAACGCCGCTGAGGCCCATGCCGATGATCACGATCACGGTGCGCCGCCCAGCTTTTTTGTCCGCTGGTTCTATTCGACGAACCACAAGGACATCGGTCTTCTCTATCTGATCTTCGCGATCCTCGCCGGCGTTGTTGGTGGCGCGATGTCGGGTCTGATGCGCGTGGAGCTGATGGAGCCGGGCATTGGTCCGCTCACGGCCTTTACAGGCGGTGACATTGAAGCTGCAAAGAACTTCTATAACGTTCTTATCACGTATCATGGCTTGATCATGATCTTCTTCATGGTGATGCCAGCGCTCATCGGCGGCTTTGGTAACTGGTTCGTTCCGATCATGATCGGTGCGCCGGACATGGCCTTCCCGCGGATGAACAATATCTCGTTCTGGCTCTACGGTGCATCAGCCACGCTGTTGTTCCTGTCGATGCTTGCTCCGGGTGCGTCGGGTCAGATTGGCTTTGGCGGCGGCTGGGTTCTTTATCCTCCGCTTTCAACGCAAGGCGGACCGGCGATGGATCTCTTGATCGTGTCGCTCCACCTTGCTGGTGCGAGCTCGATCCTCGGTGCGATCAACTTCATCACGACGATCTTCAACATGCGCGCGCCTGGCATGACCTTGCACAAGATGCCTCTCTTCGCTTGGGCGGTTCTAGTGACGGCATTCCTTCTGGTCCTTTCGCTTCCAGTTCTCGCTGGCGCGATCACGATGCTCCTGACGGACCGTATGTTTGGAACGGCGTTCTTTGATGCGGCGCGCGGTGGTGACCCGATCCTCTACCAGCACCTCTTCTGGTTCTTCGGTCACCCAGAGGTCTACATCCTGATCCTGCCCGCCTTCGGCATCATCAGCCACATCGTCTCGACCTTCTCGAAAAAGCCGGTCTTCGGCTACCTCGCGATGGCTTATGCGATGGTCGCGATTGGCTTCATCGGCTTCATCGTCTGGGCCCACCATATGTACACGGTGGGGCTGTCGGTCGACATGAAGGCCTACTTCGTAGCGGCGACGATGGTGATCGCCGTGCCCACCGGGGTGAAGATCTTCTCGTGGATTGCCACCATGTGGGGCGGCTCGATCGATTTTAAGGTCCCGATGCTCTGGGCCATCGGCTTCATCTTCCTCTTCACCGTTGGCGGTGTGACAGGTGTGGTGCTCGCGAACGCTGGTATCGACCACTACTTCCACGACACCTATTACGTTGTGGCGCACTTCCACTACGTGCTGAGCTTGGGTGCGGTCTTCGCGATCTTTGCGGGCTGGTACTACTGGCACGAGAAAATGTTCGGTCGCGCCTACAGCGAGATCATTGGCCAGTTGCACTTCTGGGTCATGTTTGTGGGTGTGAACCTGATCTTCTTCCCGCAGCACTTCCTTGGTCTTCAAGGCATGCCGCGCCGCTATATCGACTATCCTGTCGACTTCGCGTTCTGGAACGAGATCTCCACCTACGGTTATTACGTGACCCTTCTGGCGATGTTCATCTGGCTCGCTGGCGTTGTGGAGGCACTGGTCTTCCGCAAGTCGGGCCAAGGTCGCGACAACCCATGGGGTGAAGGCGCAACGACGCTGGAATGGACGCTTCCGAGCCCACCACCATTCCACCAGTTCAATGAACTGCCCAAGATCAAGTAATCTTGCGGCCAATTGAACAGTGCGTCGCCGCGTCCTTGATCCAAGGGCGCGGCGATCGACATTTTGGGGTATGGTCCCCCACCAACCGTTGAAGGACGTGATCGCCTGACGATGACCGATGCACCTGAAGCCTCTTTTGGCGAGACGCCGCCGCACCTGACCGCTTTGCCGGGCGATTACGCGGCTTTGCTGAAGCCGCGGGTCATGAGCCTATCGATCTTCACTGCTCTGGTCGGTATGGTGGCTGCGCCAGGGGCCATCACCAATTGGGGCCTCGCCATTTTGTCTGTGGTTGCAATCGCGCTGGGCGCTGGGGCATCCGCTGCGCTCAACATGTGGTGGGACAGCGATATTGACGGGCGGATGGCGCGGACCGCTGGCCGGCCGATTCCGACAGGCAAAGTGCCAGCCGCCGAAGCCTTTGCGCTCGGCATTGTCCTTTCGGCGCTGTCCGTCTGGCTGCTCGCGCTTTCGGGCGGTTATCTTGCCGCTTTGCTCCTTGCGGTGACGATTGGTTTTTACGTTGTCGTCTACTCGATGCTTCTCAAGCGCCGCACCCCGCAGAACATTGTGATCGGCGGCGCAGCAGGTGCGCTTCCGCCCGTGGTCGGTTATGCTGCCGTGACGGGTTCGGCGCCGTTCGAGGCTTGGCTCCTCTTTGCCCTGATCTTCATTTGGACACCGCCGCATTTCTGGGCGCTGGGTCTGATCAAGCGCGATGACTACGACGCAGCAGGCATCCCGATGATGCCCAATGTCAAAGGCGACGCGCATACCCGTCTCGAGATCCTGATTTACAGCATCGTCTTGGTGATTGGCGCACCGCTCATGGCGCTCTCAGGTATGGCGGGACAGGTCTATCTGGTCGCGTCGATCATTCTGGGTGCAGAGTTTTTGCGACGCGCCTATCTTCTCTTCCGTTCGACGGACAACAAAGGCGCTGGCGGGCTCTTTGGGTTCTCTATCTTTTATCTTTTCGCTCTCTTTCTTGCGCTCTTGATCGAGCACTGGGGAGGTCTGCATGGCTGACCAACCGACGACCGACGACACACCTGCCGCTGAAAACGTCCGCGGTATGAACACAGACTTTGCCGAGGCCCGCGAAGGCTTGCCCACAGGTGAGCTGCACACACCCAGCGAGGCGGAGCTCAAAGCCCGTCGCCGCCGGAACCTTGCGATCGCTCTGGCTGTCTCAGGGTTTGCGCTTCTGATTTATCTCACCACGTTCTTCCGCCTAGCGGAGAACCTGCAAGCCGCGGGCGGCGCATGAACAAGTTGGATCCGAATGTCCGGGTGGCAGGATCCATCGTTGCGGCGGTCGCCGGGATGCTCGCGCTCGCCTATGCGGCGGTCCCTCTCTACGAGACGTTTTGCCGGGTGACGGGTTGGGGCGGAACCACACAAGTTGCCGAGCGTTCATCTGATGAAATCCTTAAGCGGAAAATCACGGTACGTTTCGATGCGTCTCGCGCCGACGGTCTCCCATGGGAGTTCAAGGCTGTTCAAGTCAGCCAAGAGCTGCGGATCGGTGAAACGGGGCTGGCCTATTACGAGGCCACAAACATGTCTGACGAGCCAGTGATCGGTACCGCGAGCTACAATGTGCAGCCCGCCAAGGCAGGGCTCTATTTCATGAAGGTGGAGTGTTTCTGCTTCACGGAGCAGCGACTTGAGCCGGGCGAGAGCATGCTGATGCCGGTGACCTATTTCATCGACCCCGAACTTGATGACGAGCGCAATCTCGATGACGTCCGAGAGATCACTCTGAGCTACACGTTTTATCGGAACACGGACGCTGAAGAGCGCGACGGTCTGACCTCAGAACGCCACGCTTCGATCGACTAGCTCGCCGCCTGCGCTTTGATCCGCTTGATCATGCTCGCCACACCGTTTGATCGCTGGGGCGTGATATGCTCTTGAAGGTCGATCTCTGCGAGTTTCGCTTCAGCATCGATCGCTGTGATTTCAGCTTTGGTCTTGCCTGAGAAGAGGCTGATCATCAGGGCGACCAAGCCTTTGACAATCGCAGCGTCACTGTCACCGCGGAATGAAACAGAACCTGGGGCGTCATCAAAGGCGAGCCAGACCTGGCTCGCGCATCCACGGACTTTGTTGTCTTCGCTGTGCTCGGCCTCGGTGAGCGCGGGTAAGCGTCGTCCCAGGTCGATGATGTATCGGTACTTCTCGTCCCAATCGTCGATGAAGGCGAAGTCGTCGATGATCTCGTCGAAGGATGGTATCTCTTGGGTCATGCGAGGGAGCTAGACATGCAAAGACGCCGTGACCAGGTGGCACGGCGTCTCTTGGTTGCCCGTCAAAAGAAGGCGCTGGGATTAGGAGCCAGCGGCGCTCGCGGCGGCCGGCCAGCCGACGCAGGAGGACATGTCGTTAAGAGCGTGCTGCCCGATGCAGAACGCTTCTTCGTAAGGTGTCCGCGTCGCAGCGATGCACTGGTCCAGGTTGAGTTTGGCGTTCGAGAAGCAGCGCTGTGAACGGGCCGATGTTCCAAAGGCCGCGAGAACGTCCGTGCTCGCCTCGTCCATGGCGTAGTGCGCGCCAAGAACGAGTGCTTTGGTCACGATGGAACCGGCACGCACTTCTGAAAGCTGCACCTCTTCACCCGACCAGTTCGATGACCAGTCGGTGTGTGTTTCCAGGTTCGGCATCTTCAAGCCGCGACGTGTCGTTTTGCTCTTGAGCGACGGCGTATCGTCAAAGCCGCGACGCGCTGCGAAGGCGAGGGCGCTATCAACCCGCTCCATGCCGCGCTCGGCGAGCTCACGGCGGGCCCAAGCGGCTTTCTGCATCGAATAGGCCTCGGAGATGAATTCATCACCGATACCGTTGATCTTGGCTGCATCATTGGCCGCGAATGCGAGAACAGCGGACACGGCCTGCTGCGATCCTGGCATGTTGCGAATAAGCGCCGGGTTTTCTTGAATCTCTTCGATGAAGGCATCGGCACCGCCGCGGCGCCGGATACGATCAGCGATGGAGTTTGCGAAGGCTGGCTCGTCCGCCGCGACCATGGCCGCATATGCGATCCACGCACCCGCGAGCGCCTGTTGGTCGTGGGAGGCGAGGCGGTAATGCGCGTCACGCATCATCGCTGTGTCCTTCGGCATAGCTTTGCCGACCTCGTCCACGTCCTGACGGAATTGAATATAGGGTTCAGCCGCCAGCTCAATCAGAGCGGCGCCCGTCACGTCTTGAGCTCGTTCTTTCTTCGGTGCCGCGCCAGCAGTGCCAGCAACCGCGACCGTCAACGCCACTGCACCCGTGACCAATGACTTCCACGCCATCATGCGCTCCCGAATTTGAATGGTAGCAGAACCCTCACCACCGGCCTTGTTGCCGATGGAGGCCGAATTCTGAACCCCTAATTTGTTCATCGACGACTGCCGCATGTTTCGTCTCCCACCCAACTGTTGCCCCGCACCCGCTGTAATCATCGATCACCGTCGTTCAGGAACATTTAAGGTCAGGCGCCATAGAGTTAACGCATGACTGCGATTCTCCGACAAAACCCCGCTAACCCCCGGGAAAGCCATGTCATTCAAGGCCGTTGGTCGGAACGGTCATTGGCGTTGATTCTCGAACAAAATGCATTCGGCGCCATCACGGGTAGCTCAGAGGCCAGTTGGGACTTCTTTGGCCGGCCGCCGGGCAAGCTGCGCGGGCTACAATTAACAGAACTTATTGATCCGAAAGGTCACGCGGCGCTGCTTGGGGCGCTCAGCAAAGCCATGGTTGAGGGGCGCGCGCAGGTCGCTGTGACCCTCCGCCGGGACGCTGTGATCCACGACGTTGATCTTCTGATCGAGCGACGAGGCAAGGGCGCGCTGAGGACGGTGATTCGTGAGCGCCGTGCTGCGAATGACGAAAGTGCCCCCGCGCCAAAGCTTGCGGGGCTGCCTGCTGATCAGCTGGCCGATGTGAGCCATGAGCTGCGCACGCCTTTGAACGCTGTCATCGGCTTTGCTGATGCCTTGCGCCAGGAGAGTTTCGGGCCGCTCGGTGATCATCGCTATCGTGACTACGCCAAGGTGATTCAAGAGAGTGGGCAGCATGTTTTGTCGCTGGTGAATGACCTGCTCGACCTCTCCAAAGCCGAAGCTGAGAGGTTTGAGATTCAGCCTGAGCTCATTGAGCCTCAGACCATCATCGCGTCTTGTGTGAGGATGGTGCAGCTGGAGGCCGATCGTGCGGGTCTCGTCATTCGCAATCTTGTGCCTTCCGACCTGGGACCCATGCGGCTGGATCCGAAGGTCTTGCGCCAGGTGATGCTCAATCTGTTGAGCAACGCTCTGAAGTTCACCGAAGAGGGCGCGATCAGTATCCGCGCCCACCGCGATCAAGGCACTCTGAAGATCAGTGTGGAAGACACCGGGATTGGTATGAGTGCTTCTGACCTCAAGCGGGTCGGGGAGCGGTTTTATCAAGCGCGCCAGGCCGGTGTGCGGGGCGCAAAAGGCAGCGGCATTGGATTGGCTCTCAGCCGAGCGCTTGCGAAAGCGCATGGCGGTGAGCTGTTGATCGAATCCGAAGTGGGACGCGGCACCTTGGCGACCTTGGCGCTGAAGGCGATCGAAATGCGCCCCTCGGCGGTCACCACCGAGGACACCTCGCGTTCTCAGCGCACAAAGTCGGTTGCCTAGAACGAACGATGCGACTTCGGAGTGATATCCAGGTCGCCGCCATCGGCCGCCAAGCCGAAGCCGCTGGTCTTATCTACACTGTGATCCACAAAGGTCATGCTGAAGGCGGCATGATCTTCGTCAAATGGCTTGATGGCCGAGAGGTCTCTGCCTTTGCCGAGACCCAATTGGACGGCGTGCCTGGTTGGCGGCGCATGACTGCTCTGCCCGTCTCGGAGGCAGAAGCCGACAAACTGTTTGACCAGGAGCGAAGCTTTGACCCAGACCTTTGGGTGATCGAGGTTGTGGGAGCCGCTCGCTATCAAGAGGCGATCCTCACACCCATCATCAATTCTTAGGGGTGTATTCCCCAGGCGGATCATCAGTCGCGACGCGACCGACAATCGTCTGCCGTTTGATCAAACCATAGAGCGAAGGAAGACCTCGCCGTTGTTCTGGCTCCGGCGCAGCGCCATAAGCATGTTTGGAAAGATCTTGCTTGAGAAGAGCGTAGGTCCCCGCGAGCTGCCAAAGGTCTTGGTCAGAGGCGAACATCACCTCATCCATGGGGAGAGGTGATGGCTCAAACCCTTCTGTCTCGTGAGCAACGGTCATAAAGGCGCTCCAGATCCGAGCGGGATAGGTCGCGCCAGAGACTTCGTTCATCGGCTCATAATCATCATTACCGACCCAGACACCAGCAGTGATGTGGGCGGAGTAACCCACGAACCAGGCATCCCGCCATTCGTTCGTTGTGCCCGTTTTACCTGCGACTTCCACGCCGGAGACCCGCGCTGCCCGGCCCGTCCCGCTGGTCGTGACATAGCGCAGGAGGTCGGTCATTTTATCCGCGGTTTTCACGCTGAAGACCTGCTGCGGCTCCGAAGGTTCCCAGCGATAGAGCTCTTCACCGCTCCTTGTGCTGATGGATGTGATGGCGTGGGGCCGGCTGATTTCGCCTTGGTTGGCAAACGGCAAGTAAGAGGCGGTGAGCTCATCGAGAGGCACTTCAAATGCGCCGAGAGCCAAAGAGGGGTGCGGCTGGAGAGCGCTTTTAAGGCCAGCGCGCCGCGCTGTGTTGATCACTTCGGCGCGGCCAACGGCTTCTGTGATCTGCACCGTTGCTGTGTTGGAGGACCGCGCGAGGGCTTCGCGCAGGCGCAGCGGGCCTAAGAAACGTTCGCGGTAATTGGTCGGCTGCCAACCATCCACCTGAACTGGTCCATCAACCAGCACGGTCTGTTGGTCAAAGCCTGCTTGGATTGCGGCGGCGTAGACGAAGGGCTTGAAGGCCGAGCCCGGCTGCCGCCTGGCTTGGGTGGCCCGGTTGAATTGGCTTTCAGGGTAGCTCTTCCCGCCCACCATCGCGACGACACCGCCATGTCGGTCGTAGGCGATGAGCGCCGCTTGCTCTGCGCCCTTGCGTGCGGCTTCCTCCGTGTAGAGCTCCTCTTGCACAGCATTCTCAGCTGCGGTTTGAAGGTCGGGGATCAGGGTGGTGGTGATCACGAGGTCGTAGCGGCCCTCGTCAATCAGTGTGGGCAAGACCGCGGCCACATGGTCGAGGAAGTAGCCGTCTGTGTCGCGGATCCCGCGGGGACGCAGGGTGGGCCGGTCTGCTTTGGCCACCATGGCTGTCATCTCATCAATCCGGCGCGTCTCCCTCAGATTGTCGATGACCTCGCGGCTACGGGCCAAAGCGCCCTCAAGATTCGTGTGCGGAGCAAGGGCAGACGGTGCTTTGGGAAGGCCAGCAAGCAAAGCGGCTTCACCAAGCGTGAGCTCTGCCGGTGTTTTCGAGAAATAGGCATCGGACGCAGCGCT
>CAWUIJ010000044.1:0-19909 GCA_963922235.1 uncultured Parvularcula sp.
CCTCACCGTGCCCTTCCACGCCGGCCAAACCATCCGCTGGCGGATGGTGGGTTAGTCTATGCAGCTTTTATTTGAGATGCTTGTCGCTAGAATGTTGAACCGATTGATCACGTTCCCAGCACTCAGCCAGCATTTGTAGTTCGCAGAAAATCTCGTCTCTGTTTTCACGTATGCGGATTTTTTCCACAAATTCTTTGGATTTGCGCCAATTAAGAATTACGCTTCCGCGAAACCATTGCTTATAGAAATTTTCGTCTAAAATTCCCTGACGTATGCCAACGGCTATGAGCTCGTAGTCGTTCAGGCGATTTTTTATTGTTGTAATCTGCGGGCTGTTTGCGTGCTCTGGCGAAGCCCACATCGCAAGTCCAGAAGGAGAGTCTCTTAGCGTTACGAAGTCGCTTTCGGCTTGCAGAAAATCGTGATCCCATCGCCTAGACGCTATGAGATCCAGGGTGGCTCTCTTTCTTGCGATCTCTCGGTTGTTGTGAATGGTGTGGGATGCGTACAAACCTGCTAACAGAGCAGACAACAAAATGGCCCCAGCACTTGTGATTGCAGGGGCCATTGATGCAAGTGTCAGAGTCTCTTCTGTCACCGGAACGATTTTTAGCTCCAGCCTTCAGCTGCCAGTTTCATTTTGCGCTCCTCATCTATGTAATGTTCGACCGAATTCCCACTAGGCGAGAATAAAGCGTTTTTGCATATGTTACGTTGTACGAGATGCATCTTAATTCAACGTGCAACACCGATCACGCGAAATTCTAAGCTTCCATGCAAAGAAAATGCCCATATTTTTCAGAGTGATGAGTTTTTTTTACCATTCTGTTCACTCAATCTAAATGGTGTTTTGTTGCGAAAAAACAACACACGCCAACCGCATGATCAACTCGATTGTTGACCTACTGCAGCACCGGGAACGCGAAGTTGAGGCCCACCAGTGTGATCAGCAGGATCACGACGCCAATCGCGAAGTTACGGCGGCGGTGCTCTGTGTCGTCTTCTGGTTTCGAGAAGGCGAAGAGGAAGATCGGCACCAGCGCCAGGTTGGCGGTGGCCACAAAGATCAAGAAGCCATTGGACGGGAAGACATCGGCGAGGGTCAGCGTCTCACCGGCCACGCGGCGCGCGAGAACGGGCAGGCCAACCGCTAAGTCAATCGAGATCACGATCCCAATAAAGGCTTTCGCGACGTCCTCAGCGGTGTCGATGACCGCCGCGACCAGGCGCACCGCCTTGCGGGTGAGGGCAAAGCCATATTCCCGGCCTGCGATCAGGCCGAGGAACACCCAGGTGGTCGACATCGGAATGTCCGACAGCTCTTTGAAGAAGAAGAGGAGCGAGGCGTAGGTGAAGTCGATGATCGTCGCTGAACGGATATCGATGACGTTCGTCTTGGTGCGAAGAATCCGCTGAACGGGACCACCGGCATTGGCGAAGGTGAAGCCAAGGAAGGCCAAGATGATGAACATCGCGACGAAGCCCTGCACTGCGGAGAGCTCACGCGGCAGGAAGACGAAGATGTTGGCGAAGTCCTGAACCAGCCAGATCGACCAGAGATAGCCCGTGGTCGCCCACTGGGTGATCACCCAATAAAGGCCACGGCTCCGCGTGAAGGCGAAGAAGATCGCCAGGATCTCGACACCCAAGCTGATCCCGATGCCAATCCACATGACATAGGCGGTTTCAATCGTTCCAAAGAGATAGAACTGCGCAGCAAAGAAGGACGAGCCGACAATGCCAATCAACCCGATTGGAACCAGCGAGTCGGGCGCATTCTTTTCGAAGTATTTCTCAAGGGTCTGGCTGATGAGAAAATAGAGCCCCAAGCCCACGGCAAAGGCGACACCATATCCAAGGAGCGACTTCTCGATCATCGATCCAAGACCGCTTGCTGTCGCAAAGATCGTCAGAACCATGAAAGATGTCGACACTGGGATGCCGAGGCGGGTGATCAGCAGGAGAACCAGCGGCGGAAGGGTGTGGTACCACTCGATCGTAATCGGCGGATACTTCGCTTCGTTGGCGAGGCGACCGAAGGACGGATCACCGCCATTCATCACCCATCCGTAGGTGAAGGTCAGCACCAGGACGGCACCGGCAAAACCGAACAGCACTGTCCAGTGCATGCGCCGGTTGGAGTTGATGAACGTCCCGAGCGTCTGAAGGGCGTCGTTCCCCACCACCGCATAGGCAGCGAAGGTGAACCCGATCAGTGCGGCAATCTCTAACCCCAGCATGCAACAACCCCATTAGCCTCGGCGGGGCATAGAGGTGCCGCGCGACCCTTTTGTGACAGACTCACGACGAGCCGTCGATCTCTTCGGTGCTTTGAGGAGCACATAAAACGCGCCGCGGCCCCCGTGACGTTGGTGAGCGGGCCGTACGGATGCGATGCCCGGGCCGTAAGCACCTTCTTCCATCCGCTGCAAGAAGCGTTGGCGTAGAACGCCGCTGCCGCCGGGATTGCTGGCCTTGTTGCCCTTGCCCGTGATGATCAGCAGCACCCGATGGCCGCGCTGGACCCCGCGGGCGATGAAGGCGGCTGTCGATCGGTCGGCTTCGTCCTGCCGCATCCCGTGGAGATCGATGACAGCGTCAATGGGCAGGCGGCCTCGGCCCACCAGCTGCGCGCGCCTTGGGTCGCCAGCGTCAATGGGCGAGCGTTGGGGCGCACGCGACGTCTCCTTGGCGGCTGTTGTTGTGCGCTTGGCAATCGCCTCGGGCACGGTGCCCTTGGTCGGAACCGGGGCGGGTTTGCCGCCGTTCATCGGCGTCACCGTGCTGGCCACAGTGTTCCAGAGCGACCGCTCATTGCTTGAGAGCTGGCGTCGCCCGCGGCGCATCAGTTGGCCTCGGCCAAGGTCATGGTTGGAGAGCGCGGAACGAGGACGATGATCTGTGCAGGGAGTTTGAGGCGTCCGGCGACATCCCCGGCCGTATCGCCGCGGCCAATGAAGAGATCCACACGACCCGCTCCCTTGATCGCACCGCCGGTGTCCTGGGCAATGGTCATGCCTTCAAAGGAAAAGGCCTCGTCGGTTCCAGCGACCCAGACAGGAGCGCCTAAGGGCACGATTGTTCTGTCCACGGCGACACTGACCCGAGGAGAGAGGGGGACGCCTGCGCTGCCGATCGGCCCTTCCGGACCTGATGCTTCGCCGCGATCTTGGAAAAAGACATAAGACGGGTTGGTCGCGCGGACCCTGGCTGCATCTTGGGGGGAGGCGGCATCAAGCCATGCGCGGATGCTCTGCATCGTGACGTCTTCGCGGGCCAGCTCACCCTCATCGATCAGTGTCTTGCCGATCGCGACATAGATATGCCCGTTCTGCGAGGCATAGCCGATCCTCCTGGCAGTCTCAGGCAGTTGCAACACGCCTGAGCCTTGGATCTGGAGGAAGAAGAGGTCGTCCGGCCGCATGTAACCCAAGACATTCGCGCTGCCTGGCGGCGTCTCTTCAATAGCCTTACGATCGGCATAAGGAACAAGTCGTCCATCTTTGACCTGACCCGCGATACGTTTGCCGCGGAGCTCGGGCCTGAAGGCGCCAAGGTCAACGGAAATCAAATCGTCGGGCGTGCCGAGAACCGGCGCTGAGAACTCCTCGGTAGCGTTTTGGGAGCCTTCGAAGACGGGTTCGTAATAGCCAGTGACGAGCCCTTCGCCGCCGTCAATCGCCACGGCCTCAAAATTCTGCATAAAGAATGCCCTAGCATCCTCTTCGGTCACGACCATCGGGGCTTCTGCGCAGGCGAAGGCCCAATCAAGGCCAGAAAGCCTCGAACTCGTTCCCTTGCGGAGGAGATTGGGGCAGGTGACCTCGAAGCTGCGCACAGCTGGGAGGAGAGGCGCCGTCTCGAATCCTGCAATGTCTTCTAAGGCGACAGCCGCCAGGGGCGGCGGTTCTTTCGCGCGTTCAGCGCACGAGATGAGCGCAAGAAGAAGGAGGAGGCGGGCAAAAACGCGAAGCATGTCCCACCGACTAGCAGAGTCAGCTAGCTCGCAGAACCTTGTGTCGCGACCAAAGTCCAATTGGGATCGCGCGATTTGATCGGCCGCGAGAAGATCCAACGATCAACCACTTGGGCGACAGTGTCTTCCGAGCCTTCGACAAGTTGTCCGTCCGCGTCCTTCACAAAACGGACCTGCTCAGCGCGGAATTTCACCTCAACCTGAACCGCGTCGCCTGCTACGCTGCTGGCGATGCCTTCGGGTTTCTCGATGCCGACAAGCGTGAAGGTGACCACTTGCCCAGCGCTGTTGCGGCTATCGATCGCGCCTTGGAACGAGGTCAGCACGTCATCGGCAACAAAGCCTTTCACCGGTGACAGATCCCCGGCCTGGAAGGCTTCGACGATCATCTCATAGGCTTGGCCGGCACCCTCGAGGAAGCTCTTGGGTTCAAAGGTTGGGTAGCTGTCCTCAATCGGCTGAGCCCATTCAGGAAGAGGCGCCTTGGGCGCTTCGGGTTCTTCCATCGTCGCTGCGGTCTCAGCTTCGTTGGGGCCCGTGCCCACTGGCCTTAGGACAGGACGCTCATGCTCCTCAGGCTCGTGGCCGCCCTTGGTGCCGAGAACATTGAAGAGCCGGTAGCTCAAAAACAGCGCAAGCGCAGCGAATATGAGGATCGTCAGGTCCATGGAGTCCAAACGTGTCGTAACAAGCGAAAATGGCTCCTTACCGGATGCCGTCTAAGACACATATAATCTATTTCCCAATTCGCCACCTTCACGTTGGATCCGGACATGTTGCCTTTTCTCCTCATCGCCTTGCTTGCCATGCCCATTGTGGAGATTGCGCTGCTTTTGCAGGGCGCGGTGGTGATTGGGGTCTTGCCTGTGATTGTCCTCACAGTGACCACAGCGTTTCTAGGCGGCTACCTTATCAAACGGCAGGGATTGGCGGCCATGCAGGAGTTGCGAGGCGATCTTGCGGAAAACAGGCCGCCCGTTGCTGCAGCCGTTGACGGGGCAAGCCTTCTTGTCGCTGCGCCGCTTTTGATGACGCCAGGCTTTATCACCGATGCGGTGGGCTTTCTCTTGCTGGTCCCGCCGGTGCGCTATGCCTTGGCGCGCGCTGTTTTGAGGCGCCTGCAAGCGGCTCATGAGCGCGGCAACATCGTCATCATCAAGCGATAATCGATCCCCCGGGTTGCGGCTCATCGGCCGTGCTGGTAGCTGCGCCGCTTCTTATCCTACGCGCCGGAGCCGCCGATGTCAGAGACCCCCGCCGACCAGGCGAACCAGCCGCCCGTTCCATCCATGCGGATGGTTCATCAGTACCTGAAGGATCTCTCTTTTGAGAGCCCGGCAGCTCCCGGCTCGCTTGGCACCAACCAAGAGCAGCCAGCCATGGAAGTGGCGGTGGACATCAATGCTCGCGGCCTCGGTCAGGACCGGTATGAGGTCGAGCTGAGCTGCAGCGCGACTGCGCGTCGAAACGACCAGACGATCTACGTTGTGGAAGCCAACTATGCTGGCCTCTTCTTGATCCAGAACGTCCCTCAAGAGCGCCTAGAGCCAGCGCTTCTGATCGAAGCACCGCATACGCTCTTTCCGTTCATCCGTCAGATCATTGCGACAGCAACGCGCGATGGCGGCTTCACAGCCCTCATGCTCGAGCCCCTGGATTTCGTCGGGATGTATCAGCAGCAGCGCGGTGCAGCTGCCCAACAACCTGCAGGCCAAGCCTAAGGATCTTAGGACCCGCCACTCGGCAACAGAGATCCCTTTGATTTGTTGAGAATGGAGAAGAGCATCTTCTCCTTCGGGATCAGGTTGGACGCTTCTTCGACATCCGAGAACGTCGCCTCGCCAGCCGCGGTGATGAGCACCACGCCGTCGAGGAGCGGCATGATGGTCATCACGTCATCGGATCCGAGGATCGACGGCAGGTTCAAGATGATCACTGTATCCTTGGCCACGCTGCGGAATGTGTTGAGCGCATCACCAACGCGAGTCGATGACAAAAGTTCCGCACTCTGACCTGTGGAACGGTCGACCATAAAGAGCAGCAGGTTGCCGTGATTGGCTTTGGTCAGGTAACGCTCCACCGGGCCTTCGCCTCGGAAATAGCCCATCCCTGACCTGAATTCGTGCGCACTCAGATAGCCAGCGATGAGGGGCCTTTGAAGGTTGAAATCAGCAAGCACGACTGTTTGCTCAGGGCGCCGAGCACATGCGCGGGCGATATGGATTGCTGAGACTGTCTTGCCGCTGCGAGACTTTGGAGAGGTGATGCCGATCACCTGGCCGTTCACATCCTTCAGCGCTTGAAGAAGCCGTGTTCGGACGATCCGGATGGCGCTGTTGAACGGGCTTGGTGTGCCAGGCGCGACACCGAAACGGCTCTCGAAGCGCTCAAAGTCTGCATCGCTGCTCGGCAAAGCGGCGATGTCGAGGGGAGCGCGTTCTTCGATGTCCTGTTGGACAGTTTCCAGCGCGCGTGGCGGGGCGCTGACCGGCTCAATCACTTGAGGATCGCGGGCCTTTTTCAGCGCCAATTCCAGCGGGCTCGAGAAGATATCATTTGGATTCATCAGATCAGCGCCTTTGAGTCGCTCTCACTCAATCTCATCATCGTCATTGCCTGCCCCTGTCTTTAGAGGAGTACCTTTGCCGCGACCACAAGGGCTGCTGCCCCGAGTATCGCCGAAATGGCTGCGAGAATGATGAACACATTGCGGCGGAATGCGATTGTGTCGTCATCGGCCACTTCCGGGATCTCGATCGCGGGTGCGTGCGGAACCGCATGCGCCAGCTGCCGACCTGTTTCGACTGTTGGGAACAAGAAGATAGGGCCCAGGCCAAGAACTGCGGCAACCCCGCCAGCGACACCAACAAGCATGACCATCAGCTTCGGCTTATCAGGGCTTGTTGGCACATCGGGTCTGATTGGCGCTTCAAGGACAACAACCCGTTCAGACTTTTGTTGAGCCTCAAGGCTTTCTGACCGTTCAGCGATGGACCGCTTTTCCTGTGTTCGGCTGAGAAGCTTTTGCAAGCGCTCTTCCTCGGCTTCGAGGCCCTGGACCTGTGCCGCCACTGCCGGCGTTCTGTCGAGAAGATCTTCGGCCTCGATCAATTGATCCCGAGCTTCGCCGAGGCGTTCTTCCAACGATGCAATACGCTGCATCAGAACTTGCTCGTTTGCTTCGTAGGAGACACGCGCGAGGCTCTTGCCGCTCGTGGGCTCTCTCGACACGCTGCGCAGATCTTCGATCGTTGCCAATCGGTCTTCCAAAGACGCCCGCTCCCGCTCATTCAAACCGCTATTGGGGTCGGCGAGGGTTGCACTGACGCTCGCGGCGACGGGGTCAGCACGGCGCTTGAAACCTTGGGGATCAAGGCGTGCTTCTAGCTCGAGAACCTCATCGGTCAGCGCAACAACATCAGGATAAGTGTCAGTGTACTGCCGCTTTAGCGCGGCCAGTAGGCGACGCTTCTCGCGAAGTTCTTGGGCCTCAAGGTCATCGGTGCCATTGCCCTCAACCAAAAGTGGCTGTTGGAGGCGAAGAAGGCTAAGCTCTTGTTCGGTGGCCTGAAGACGCTCTTCGGTGCGTTGGATGTCCTCATTCAAACGATCAACGAAGGACCTGTTCAATGAAAGATCATCAGGACTGATGCCGGGATTGCTGTTGCGAACATCAGCAATCTGATTTTGGATGTTGACAATTTGACGACGTAGATCCTGTTCCTCCGAGCGCAAAAACGACGCTGTGCCCTCAGCGGCTTCCCGGCGTGAGGAAACGTTAGCATCGATGAAGTCCGTCACCAGGTTGTTGGCGACTCGGTAGGCAGTATCGGGATCTTCGTGGATAAAGCCGATTTCAAAAGCGATGGCGCCTGTTTCTCCGCGACGTGAGCGTCGCTCGTTCACCCGGTTGATCGAAATAGTGATATCATCTTGTACAGCCTCGACTTTTTTCGAGAATGGCAACTCGCTGCTGCGATCAATCAGCCCGTATTTATCGGAGAGCTCCACCACATTTTCGCGCGCCTTGAGCTGCGCTTGGATGGTTGCCAGCCGGTCTTCAGCCAGGGCCCGGATCGCAGAAGGCACGAGGTCTTCAGAGATCTGCTGATCTTCAAGGATCAAAACTGCCTTCGAGTGGAAGCGTTGCGGAATGGCGTCGAGCACCAAGAGGCCGATAATGAGAAGGACCGCAAAAGGGATAAACACCCAGAAAACGCGGCGCAGGGCCAGCGTGATCAGATCCATGATGCTGTAGCGTTCCATTGGTCACCTTCTGCACATCAGATTTCTCATTGAAACCCGAGGCCGCTTAACGCTTTTCTACTGAGCGCCTAGCCGACTTCTTTTGACAGAGGATGACCGAATAGACGCTGGGAACAGATTGCCTCGAAGAAGCCTGTCCGATCGTTAAAATGCTGCAAAGCAGGAAGGCTTTGCCGCGAGTTATCCGCGAATGGTGACGTCGCCGCCGCTGCTTTCCTGAACTTTGCGTTCTGATGGATCGCCGCGGACCCAGACATCGCTGCCCGAAGAGGCGGACGCGTCGATCGAGGAGGTGGCATTGACCCGAATGTCACTGCCGCTTGACGAGCGGGCCGTGACATCATCGCAGCTGAGGTCAAAGGCGTGAATGTCAGACCCCGACGAGGATTCCACGCTGAGTGTTTCGCACGCACCGGCAGCTGAGAGATCGGCGCCAGAACTGGCTTTGAGCTCCAGCGATGACGCGTTGATACCGGTCACGGTGACATCGGAGCCGGAGCTTGCTTCGGCTGCCGTAATGGCTGGCATGGTGACCTCATAGGCGATCCGCGCATCCCGGCCGAAATTGATGTTGATCCCGCGTGAACGAGGGCGGCTGAGGGTGAGGGCGCCATTATCGACGCTGACCCGTGTGTCCTCCACGTCGGTGTTCGAGACGAGTTTGACAGAGTGTTCGCTGCCTATCGTGACGGTCACATCGACCCCGGCGGACGCCCGGATCGAGTCAAAATCGTCGACATCATAATCGTGGGCGGCTGCTGAAGCTGTGGCGAGCGCTGCTGTTCCTAAGATCGCTGCGAGTGTGTGGTGAGTCATGACCCCGTCTCCTTTATTGACTCCCGATATGGATGGGCCGCTCTGTGAATTCAATGTGAGGTTCCAGCTCAATGTGCCAATTTTGGACCTTGGCGTTGATATTGCGCCGCGGAGCATATTTCGTCGCTTCAAGCGGGCTTGGCGACCTAAAGTTGCGCGATGCCGCTTCATTTCACACGCTCGCGCCGCTGACGATTCTGCGCGATTCTGCCAAAACTTGTGCAGCTGACGCCACAAGGAAGCGACGTCATGGACGGATTTATGGACGCCCTAAAGCCGCAAGGTGAGAATGACAACGAACTGGGATTCCGCGTTCCCTCGCCGCCAGCAAGGCCGGGAGAGGCGCCGGATTTCTCGAACTTCGACAAAGGTGCTCCAGGAGATGTTCCGCGTCTCGCTGTGGATGCGCCCGTTGAGGCGTTTGCGCCTTACCACCACAAGCTGCTTCGGGTCCTGAGCGACGATGGCGAAGCGCAAGGGCCTTGGGCGGATGCTATCACAGCTGATGAAAAGAAGGCCGCGCTATCGGCCATGATCCGCACCCGGGCCTTCGACCAACGGATGATGCGGGCACAGCGCCAGGGCAAGACAAGTTTCTATATTCAATGCCTCGGCGAAGAGGCGATCGGCACCGGAGCAGCCCTCGCGACCAACGCGTCGGACATGCACTTCCCGACCTACCGCCAGCAGAGCATCCTCCTGACACGGGACATCGATCCCGAGCAGATGATGAACCAGATCTATTCGAACGAGATGGATCCGCTGAAAGGCAAGCAGCTTCCGGTCCTCTATTCCTTCCGTGAGGCGGGCTTCTTTACGCTCTCTGGCAATCTTGCGACCCAATGGGCGCAAGGCGTGGGCTGGGCGATGGCCTCGGCCATGCGCAAGGACGACAAGGTTGCTGTAGCCTGGATTGGTGACGGGGCGACCGCTGAGGGCGACTGGCACTGGGGCAATCTCTTCGCGGCGGTTTACCGCGCACCATGCCTCCTCTGTGTCGTGAACAATCAGTGGGCGATCTCATCCACCAACGCTTTTGCAGGTGGTGACCTCAACAGTTTTGCCGCACGTCTGGCATCTTATGGCCTGCCAGCGCTTCGGGTGGACGGGAATGACCTTCTCGCTGTGGTCGCAGCCTCCCGTTACGCCGCAGAGCGTGCACGGATGGGTTATGGTGCCGTGGGCATCGAATTTGTCACCTATCGCGGCGGCGCTCACTCCACCTCTGATGATCCGACGAAGTATCGTCCGAAAGATGAGCTTTCGGCCTGGCCGCTGGGTGACCCCATCGAGCGACTGAAGCAGCATATGATCGTCAGTGGCGAGATGACTGCTGAAGAGGTCGAGGCGATGGATCAAGCTGCTGAGGCTGAAATGAAAGAGGCTGAAAAGCGTGCGGAAGCGCATGGCCTTGTCCATGATGGCGGCGGTGCATCGCCATCGACTATGTTCGATCAGGTCTATGAAGAGCTTCCTGGCCGCTTGGTCGAGCAGCAAGACGAGGCGGGGCACTAAGCTGATGTCAGAGACACTCACCAACACCCGCCAAATGAACATGATTCAAGCGATCCGTGATGCCCATGATGTGGCCATGGAGCGCGATGACACGGTCGTCGCCTTTGGCGAGGACGCTGGCTATTTCGGCGGCGTGTTCCGCTGCACCGATGGTCTTCAGGAAAAGTACGGCACCTCTCGTGTCTTTGACTCCCCCATTTCAGAGGGCGGAATTGTCGGCACCGGCATCGGCATGGCGGCCTATGGTCTGAAGCCGATCATCGAAATTCAGTTTGCCGACTATATCTTCCCGGCCTACGACCAAATCAGCCAAGAGGCGGCACGGATCCGCTATCGCTCCAACGGCCAATTCACGTGCCCGATGGTGATCCGAAGCCCGACGGGCGGCGGCATCTTTGGCGGCCAGACGCACAGTCAGTCGCCCGAAGCCATCTTCACCCATGTCTCAGGCCTGAAAGTGGTGATCCCGTCCAACCCTTATGATGCTAAGGGCATGCTCCTCGCGGCGGTGGATGATCCGGACCCGGTGATTTTCCTGGAGCCCAAGCGGCTCTACAATGGCCCCTTTGACGGTCACCACGACCGCCCGCTTGAGGCCTGGGCCAAGCATGAGGACGGCAACGTCCCAGAAGGCTACTACACGGTTCCTCTGGGTAAGGCAGAAATCTGCCGCGCCGGTGAGGCCGTCACCGTTCTTGCTTACGGCACCATGGTGCATGTCTGCATGGCGGCTGCCGAAGAAGCAGGCATTGATGCCGAGGTGATTGACCTCCGCTCGCTCGTACCCCTCGACCTCGAAACGATTGTGGCGTCGGTCAAAAAGACTGGCCGCTGTGTGATCGTGCATGAGGCGACAAAGACCTGCGGGTATGGCGCAGAGCTCGCCGCGTTGGTCCAAGAGCGCTGCTTCTACAGCCTCGAGGCGCCCGTGCTGCGGGTCACTGGCTGGGACACACCTTATCCGCATGCGCAGGAATGGGCCTATCTTCCCGGACCCAAGCGCGTCGGCAATGCCTTGAAGAAAGTGGTTGCAACCGCATGACCATCCACACGATCAAACTGCCCGACGTCGGTGAAGGCGTGACGGAAGCTGAGTTCGTTGAGCTCCATGTCGCCGTGGGCGATAGGGTGGAGGCGGATCAAAATCTCGCCGATGTGATGACGGACAAGGCGACCGTCGAAGTTCCGAGCCCCCGCAAAGGGAAGGTCATCTGGATCGGGCCCGAGCCAGGCGAGGTCATCGCTGTTGGCTCTGAGATCATCAAGCTCGAGCTTGAGGGCAGCGCCGAGGCTTCAGAAGAGGCGGAGGAGGAAGAGTTCCTCAATCCGATGGAAGCGATGATGGCGGCCGAGCGCGCGGAGAAAGCCGCAGCGCCAGAGCCTGCTCCTCAAACCGCTGCTCCAACGCCCGCTGGTGGCGCGTACACGATCAAACTCCCTGACGTCGGCGAAGGCGTGACCGAAGCAGAGTTCGTGGAAATCCACGTGAAGGTCGGCGACCGGGTCACTGCAGACCAGAACCTTGCCGATGTGATGACCGACAAAGCGACCGTCGAGATCCCCAGTCCCCGCGACGGCGTCGTCTCGTGGATCGGTGCTGAGGTTGGTGAGACCGTGGCCGTGGGCTCAGAGATCATCAAGCTTGAGGTCGAAGGGGGTGAGCCAGCCGCAGTTGAGGCCGCACCTGCTCCTCAGGCGGAGCAAACCAAGCCTGCACCGGTTGCAACACCGACGCGCGGCAAGGTGCTCGCCGCACCAGCCGTCCGTGCACGTGCGATGGCTCGAGGCATCGATCTTGCGACGGTAAGGGGGACAGGCCCTGAAGGCCGGATCACCCATCAGGACCTCGACAACCACTCCGGCGGCACTGTTGCCAGGGCGCCAGCCGCGCCGATCACCGCGCCTCGCGACGAGGTGGAAGAGATCAAAGTCATCGGCCTCCGCCGGAAAATCGCGGAGAAGATGCAAGAGTCGATGCGCCGCATTCCGCATTTCACCTATGTGGATGAGGTCGACATGACGGCGCTTGAAGAGCTTCGTCAGCATATGAACAAGACGAAGCGCGACGATCAGCCTAAACTGACCGTGCTGCCCTATATCTGCCGTGCCGTGATCCTTGCGATCCGCGACTATCCGCAGATGAATGCACGCTTTGATGATGATGAAGGCATCGTGCGCCGTTACGCGGCCGCCCATCTTGGTATTGCCACGCAGACGAACAATGGCTTGATCGTCCCTGTCCTGCGCCACGCAGAGACGATGGACCTTTGGCAGATGGCCGACGAGATCAAGCGCCTTTCTGCTGCGGCGCGCGAAGGCACAGCGAAACGCGAAGAGCTGTCGGGCTCGTCGATCACCATCACGTCGCTTGGCCCCTTGGGCGGTGTCACCACGACGCCAGTGATCAATCACCCTGAGGTCGGCATCATTGGTCCGAACAAGATCCAAACGGTGCCGCGCTTCAACGACATGGGTCAGGTCGAGGCGCGGAAGGTGATGAACCTCTCCTCAAGCTTCGATCACCGGGTGGTCGACGGCTATGACGCCGCTGAGTTCATCCAAGTGATCAAAGGCTTGCTGGAATTTCCTGCGACTCTTTTCATCTGATACTTGTTGATGTCCTTCATGAGGTGTTAACCCTAGCACGTTGACTGCTAGGGGGCGGCACGTGTCGGACGAAGAAAATTCCGCATACGGCGATAACAATTCGGGAATTGTCATTAACGGCAAAAATCAGGACTGTAAGGGCAGCATCGACATCACCGTTCAGCATGTTGATAGCCGCTCGGTGCCTGTGCAGCCAGCGCCGTGGTATTTCGAGTATTTGAGGGCTTTTGCGAAGTGGTCGTCCAGGGGGCTTGTCGCGCTTTTTAGCACTGCTGGACTTGCGGAGTCGGCGGTGGCCGTTGCGGGCAAGGGGTCCATTATTCAAACGACCGTGTCCGTTTTTGTCGAGCAACCGGGGGAGGCGCCGGCAACGGTCCTCTGCGAGGCCTGTGATCAGGGTCCACCAGTCGTTGAGCAGCCCATTTATCGGATTGAGGCTCGGTGCACGGACCAAGGTCTTTCGAGGCGTGTGAACCGTCATACGTTCGACAGCCTCGTTCAGTCCTGCCCCATGCAGAGCCTTGATTGGGACGATTTGGACCGTCGTTTTTTTGGCGGCGGAGCGATTTCCTCGCGCCGTGTCGAAGATCAGTTGGGCGTACCAGAGGCGTGGACGCTACGGAATGTGCGCGCCTACGCGGTCTCTTGGCCGGTGGATGATGACTTTTTTTGCGCGCAGGTTTTTGAAAGGATCATCCAGACGGCTTATGGTGATCGTATCGGGGGTCGTTGTGAGACCCCGCAGGATTATCGCTTGATCGAAGCTGTCGCCGTCCGGCCACTCCAGACATCAGAAGGGGGTTGAGGGCGGCTGTTTCTTAGAAGCCGCTAAGCCGTCAGCTTAAAGAGCTCACGGCCGATCAGCATACGGCGAACCTCTGAGGTGCCGGCGCCAATTTCATAGAGCTTGGCGTCGCGGAGCAGGCGGCCTGTTGGGTACTCGTTGATATAGCCGTTGCCGCCGAGGATCTGGATCGCATCGAGCGCGACCTGGGTCGCTTTTTCTCCAGCATACAGAATAACACCGGCCGCATCCTGGCGGGTGGTCTCGCCTCGGTCGCAAGCTGCGTTCACGGCGTAAACATAAGCGCGGCAGGCATTCATCGTTGAATACATGTCGGCAATCTTGCCCTGGATCAGCTGGAACTCACCGATCGGCTGACCGAATTGCTTACGCTCGTGCACATAAGGCATGACCACATCCATGGCGGCCTGCATGATCCCGATGGGGCCAGCGGCGAGCACCGCACGCTCATAATCCAGGCCGCTCATCAGCACCCGGACGCCTTCGCCCACACCGCCCATGACGTTCTCTTCGGGCACTTCGCAGTCCTCGAAGACGAGCTCACAGGTGTTCGAGCCGCGCATGCCGAGCTTATCGAGCTTTTGCGCCGTGGAGAAACCTTTGAAGCCTTTCTCGATCAGGAAAGCCGTAATCCCGCGGGGGCCTGCGCTGGGGTCGGTTTTGGCATACACGACCAGGGTGTCCGCGTTCGGGCCATTGGTGATCCACATCTTGTTGCCATTGAGGATGTATTGGTCACCCTTCTTCTCGGCACGGAGGGACATGGAGACGACATCGGAACCCGCTCCTGGTTCGGACATGGCGAGGGCGCCGACATGCTCACCGGACACCAGTTTCGGCAGATAGCGCTGGCGCTGCTCATCGCTGCCATTCAGCGCGATTTGGTTGACGCAAAGGTTCGAGTGCGCACCATAGGAGAGCCCCACAGAGGCCGACCCGCGGCTGACCTCTTCCATCACCACCGCATGGGCGAGATAGCCGAGCCCCGCGCCGCCGAACTCCTCCGGCACCGTGATGCCCAAAAGACCAAGTTCTCCGAGCTCCCCCCAAAGATGGGCCGGGAATTCGTTGCTCTCATCGATCTCGCCAGCGATTGGCGTGATCCGGTCATCGACGAAGCGCTGGACCGATGAGCGAATGTCCTCGATCTCCTCAGGCAGACCAAATTTCAGGCCCTGAAAGCTGTTCTGGATCATGGGGTGCTCCTCCGGCGGGTCGCGTTTTTGGACTTTTGGAGGTTTGCAGGCCAAGCTTCAAGCGTTCCGAGCCCCTTAAACCCTTGATTTGCGGCACCGCGAGCCTTGGCAGGATCGGGCATGCGGGGTCAGATTGTTGGCCTGTTTGCAGTCTCGCGAGGCCTCTTCCGAGCAGTTTTCTTTCTTCCTCGACCGGGCTGCGGAGAGCTCATGCTGCGGCCTGGAATTCTTGGGCAATTGCGTTAGTTCGGAAGGACATCAACGAATCCACGAAGAGGAGCGCCGGTGCCGATCATCGAAACTGCGTTGGATGCTGCGAACGAAGACTTTCGCCGCCGATTGGCTGAGATGGAGCCGCTTTTGGCAGAGTTGCGCGAGCGGGTCGCCGAGGCGCGGCTTGGCGGTGGTGAGGCGAAGAACGCTCGCCATAAGGATCGCGGCAAGATGCTGGCGCGCGAGCGGATCAACGCTCTTCTTGATCCGGGGGCCGATTTTCTGGAGGTCGGCCAGCTTGCTGCCTACGGAATGTACACAGGCGATATTCACTGTGCAGGGATTGTCTCCGGCATTGGCACGGTGATGGGGCGGCAGTGCTTGATCGCGGCGAATGATCCGACGGTGAAGGGCGGCAGCTATCATCCGATGACGGTGAAGAAGCACTTGCGCGCGCAGGAAATCGCCGAAGAGAACCACCTACCTTGCCTCTATCTTGTGGAATCGGGCGGTGCGTTCCTGCCCATGCAGGATGAAGTCTTTCCTGATAAAGACGATTTCGGTCGGATCTTCTACAACCAGGCGCGGATGAGCGCCAAGGGGATCCCCCAGATTTCCGTGGTGCACGGCTCATCGACGGCTGGCGGCGCCTATGTTCCAGCGATGTCCGACGAGACGGTCATTGTGAAAAAACAAGGGACGATCTTTCTGGCTGGTCCACCGCTGGTAAAAGCGGCGACAGGCGAAGTGGTGTCCGCAGAAGACCTTGGCGGCGGTGATGCGCATACGCGGATCTCGGGTGTCTCTGACCACCTGGCCGATAACGACGCCCATGCGCTGGCGCTCGCGCGGGAAATCGTGGCCACTCTGCCTGAGCAAGATGCAACTGAGGCGGACGATTTTGACGAGCCGCTTTACCCAGCTTTCGAGCTGCGCGGGTGCGCGGAGACCGATCTGCGGAAGCCCTTTGATGTCAGGGAAATCATTGCCCGGATCGTTGATGGCTCGCGCTTCCAAGAGTTCAAGGCGCGCTACGGCGAGACCCTCATTTGCGGCTTTGCAGAGATCGAAGGCCGAAAAGTGGGCATCCTTGGCAACAATGGCGTTCTCTTTTCCGAGAGCGCGCAAAAGGGCGCACATTTTGTTGAGCTCTGCTGTGCCCGGAACATTCCGCTTCTTTTCTTGCAGAACATCACCGGCTTCATGGTCGGCAAAGATGCTGAGCACGGAGGGATCGCGAAGCACGGCGCGAAGATGGTCACCGCCGTTTCGTGTGCCAATGTGCCCAAGATCACAGTGATTGTCGGCGGCTCTTACGGGGCAGGGAATTACGGCATGTGCGGCCGTGCCTATAGCCCACGGTTCCTCTTCATGTGGCCCAATGCGCGGATCTCCGTGATGGGTGGGTCGGCCGCTGCCAACGTCCTGGCCACCGTGCGGGAGGATGCGCTTTCGGCCAAAGGTCAGTCGTGGACGGATGATGAGCGCAATGCCTTCAAAAAGCCGATCGAAGAGCAATTTGAAGAGCAGGGATCGCCATACTACTCCACCGCGCGGCTATGGGACGATGGGATCATCGATCCAGCCGATACGCGCCGTGTGATCTCGCTTGCTCTCTCCGCCAGCCTCAACGCGCCAGCGCAGGATACGCGCTTTGGCATCTTTAGGATGTAGGCCGATGTTTTCCAAACTTCTGATTGCCAACCGGGGCGAGATCGCCTGCCGTGTCATGCGCACGGCGCAAGCGATGGGAATCACGACCGTCGCTGTTTATTCAGACGCCGATGCCCATGCGATGCATGTTCGCATGGCGGATGAGGCTTACCGGTTGGGGCCGTCTGCGGCTTCTGAGAGTTATCTCCTCAGTGATAAGATCATCGAGACTGCGAAGACCTGCGGTGCTGAGGCGATCCACCCTGGTTACGGGTTTTTGTCGGAGAATGCTGGCTTCAGCCAGGCCTGCGCTGACGCTGGGATCGCGTTTGTCGGGCCGATGCCGCACACGATCGAGGCCATGGGGTCGAAAGCGCGCGCTAAGCAGCTGATGGGTGAGGCAGGCGTGCCGATGCTGCCTGGTTATCAGGGTGACGATCAATCACTTGCCACCTTCACGTCGGAGGCAGACCGGATTGGCTATCCCGTTCTCCTCAAGGCGGCCGCTGGCGGCGGCGGCAAAGGCATGCGGATTGTTGAGCGTGCTGCAGATCTCGAAGGAGAGCTCGAGAGCGCCAAGCGGGAAGCGATGTCAGCCTTTGGTGATGACCGGTTCATCGTCGAGAAATTCCTCGGCGCACCGCGGCATGTTGAGGTCCAGGTCTTTGGCGACACCCACGGCAATGTGGTGCATCTTTTTGAGCGAGATTGCTCCGTGCAGCGCCGATATCAAAAGGTGGTTGAGGAGGCGCCAGCGCCGAATCTGCCGGAGCATGTCCGGGCTAACCTTCATCGGGCTGCTGTCGAAGCGGCCCGGAAGGTCGACTATGTCGGCGCGGGCACTGTTGAGTTCCTCTATGACGGCGCGGACGGCGTCTACTTCATGGAAATGAACACGCGCCTCCAGGTCGAGCATCCCGTGACGGAGGAAATCACGGGCGTCGACCTGGTGGAGTGGCAGCTGAAGGTCGCTGCGGGCGAGCCCATTCCCCTTGCGCAAGACGACATCATCGCCGAGGGCCATGCGGTGGAAGTACGTCTCTATGCAGAGGACCCTTCAGAGAATTACCTCCCGCAAGTGGGCAGACTGACTGGTTTCGACCTCGACGAACCAGCCAGGGACTTTGGCCAAGGCGTCATCCGCGTGGATACAGGTGTTGAGGCGGGCGACGTGATCACCCCGTTCTATGACCCCATGATCGCTAAGGTCATTGCTTTCGCTGAGACGCGGACCGACGCCCTTGCGACCTTGAGCGATAGTCTGGCTGAGGGCACAATCAGCGGTCTCGTCACCAACCGCGCCTTCCTCGTCGACATCTTGCGGCATGACGATTTTGTCAGTGCACCACCTGCGACGACGTTCCTGAAGGTCACCGGCCTTGAGGACAAGCGCGCCGGGCTCGAGCCGCTGCATGCGGCCGCCGCAGTGATGGTGATTGCCGGGATCATTGAAGGAGAGCGGATCGGGTTTCGCCTCAATGCACCGGACGTCGCGCAGGCCTTGTTGTCCGATGGCGGCGAGCGTGTGACCGCTCGGGTGACATTCGATGGCCATGGATGGGCCGCGGAAGTGGGCGGTGAGGCATGGCCGCTGGCACTTTCCGATGGCGGCGATGAAGGCCTCATCATGGAAATCGGCGAGGCGAGTTTGATCCTCGAGGATGGCTGGATCGATGACGATGGGTCATCGGCGGTTCTTCAAACGTCGCTGGGCAGTGTTCGTGTGCCGATCTTCGATGC
Organism: uncultured Parvularcula sp.; assembly: GCA_963922235.1. GTDB lineage: Bacteria > Pseudomonadota > Alphaproteobacteria > Caulobacterales > Parvularculaceae > Parvularcula. Next base: position 18,788 of record CAWUIJ010000044.1, read on the forward strand.
CTTTGCTGCTGCTGGCCAAGGGGACGCAGCTGAACAGGCGCTGTCCTCTCCGATGCCTGCGACCGTGACAGGTGTGATGGTGTCAGCCGGGGACACAGTCGTGTCCGGCGATACCTTGATGACGCTAGAGGCGATGAAGATGGAAACGGTGATCAAAGCGCCTTATGCGGGCACCGTTGACGAGGTCCATTTCCAAAAGGGCGATAGTGTCGCCAAGGGCGCATTGCTCCTTGGCCTGACTGAAGCGTAAAGCCGTGTTGGTGATCTTCGATTCACAAGCACGGCTTTAAGGCTTTGTTCGGTCGCGTTTTCGAAGCGCCAAACCGGGCCCACTTTGGCTGAAAACGCTTTAGAAGCAGGGTAGAATGGCCGTATTCTTACCGACGGATGTGTCACCATAGCGTGTTTCGAAAGTCACGCTGTAGCAATCATCCGCAGTCAGTATTTTGATGCCGGTCCCAATAGCCACGCCCGCGACCACAATCATGAATATCGCAAAGAAGAGCGAGGACGGGCTCACACGCCGTCTCGTTAACACATGCTTGCGCACCGTTCCCAGCGGATACATCTGTCCAACCATCAATCCGTCCCCACACTATTCAAGACGATTCCTATCGCGGAATGTCACGATCTGCAGTTTGTCCTCACCGACATGCTCTGCCACGGCTCGGTCAAGTTCGATGCGTGAGAAACGAAACCACTCATTGTCCTCTAGGACCCGGCGTCCTTCACCCGCAACACCGCCCATGATCAAACCATAACCCGCAAGAGCAAAGATGACTCCCGACCCTAAAGTAAGTGTAAATTCTTCCGCAGCTCGTTCAGGAAAGACATGTGCTGATATAAGACTACCTGTAACAACAAGGGATAAGGTCAAAGCAAGGCCGCCAACAGCGTAAAGTGTAGCATTTCGGTTCACTTGATACATCTGATTGCGAACTAAGCGTTCCGATAAGAGAAGACGCTGCGCCAGCCAGTGATAGGCGAGGGTCCAAATCGCTGCTTCCTCCTTCAATTCCTCGACCTGGTTCATCCTTTTGTTGCGCTCGACGTTAAGAGCTTGGCGTTTGGCGACCTGAAAATTCTGGTTGAGCTGGCTAAACCGGCTGGTGATGGTGTTAT
>CAWUIJ010000045.1:0-19749 GCA_963922235.1 uncultured Parvularcula sp.
CGATAAAAGACTACTACCGAAATTCGGCACTTGGTGCGACCAATCCGATGATGCGTGATATCATCAATAAGCAGGCCGAAGCTATCGATAATGGCGAGGCGCTAGCAGCGGCGCTTGCGGGTCAGACACTTCGGGATTCGATCGTATTGACTGACAACAAGCTTTCCGAGCAGCTTGGGACAATTGCGAATGTGATCCAGGCCCGAGGAGCCATTGGCGTGAGTCGACAAGTTTTCTTCGCAAGCATGGGTGGGTTTGATACGCATAACGATCAAGCAAAGTCACTACCGGCCTTGCTAGAGCAGCTCTCGGCTGCGATCACAAGTTTCCAAAATGCGATCGATGGTGCTGGCCTTTCTAACGAAGTCACGCTTTTCACCGCCTCTGACTTTGGAAGGTCCTTGTCTTCCAATGCAACGGGGACGGACCATGGTTGGGGTAGTCATCACTTTGTCGTCGGCGGTGCGGTCAATGGTCAGCAAATCCACGGCGATGTGCCGGACTTCGACCTCGAGCACGATCAGGACTACAATCGAGGTTCTTTGATCCCGCAGATTTCTGTCGATCAGTACGGCGCAGAATTGGCTAGCTGGTTCGGCCTCACAAATTCCGAGATCAACGGGATTTTCCCGAACCTTGGCAATTTCAACGCATCCGCTCTGACGCTCTTCTAAGCGACACCCCAAGAGGTTCGCTTCCGATAAATCGTTGACGGATTGATTTCCAGGAGGCGGGCAGCCTCCTGGATGTTTCCGTTCGTGACGGCCAAGGCGCGTTCGATAGCGCGGCGCTCTGTCTGGTGGAGCGGTTCCACCAGACGATCACCTTCTTCAAGGTCAGGGGCGGCTGAGGACAACGTGGTCTCGGAACTCATATGCACAGTGGTCTGAGCGCAAAGGGTCAAATCATCTGCTGTGATAACTGTTTGAACATCCGGCGTGAGGATCACCACGCGGCGCACGATGTTCATGAGTTCGCGCACATTGCCTTGCCAAGAATGCGAGGCGAGCCAGGCGCGCGCTGAGTCATCGAAAGTCTCAAAGCGTTTCGATTCCTCTCGCGCAAAGCGTTTCAAAAAACTTTGAGCAAGGAGCAAAACATCAGCGCCCCGTTCTCTGAGCGGCGGCATGACGATAGGCACAACACTGAGGCGGAAGAAGAGATCCTCACGCAAATGGCCTTCCCGGATGGCTTGATCTGGTCTGCGATTGGTGGCGGCGATGAAGCGGATGTCTGCACGCCGTTCTTTGGCTTCGCCGACGCGTGAATAGGTTCCTGATTGGATCAGGCGCAAAAGCTTGCTCTGCAAACCAATATCCATTTCGCCCATTTCGTCGAGAAACAGGGTGCCTCCGTCGGCAAGTTCAGCAGCCCCCTGACGATCAGAGGTGGCTCCAGTGAACGCGCCTTTGACATGGCCAAAGACGTGGCTTTCCAACATGTCTTTTGGAATCGCCGCACAGTTGAGAATTGTCAGGGGGCTTTCCGCCCGGCGGGAATGGCGGTGGATGGCTTCGGCAGCTAGCTCTTTACCCGTACCGCTTTCACCAGTGATCATCACGCTTGCATTGCTCGGTGCTGATGCTTCGATTGTTCTGAACACTGCTTTCATCGCCAATGATGAGCCAAGAAAGTCCGATGCCTTGGGAGCAGTCTTAGCTGGTCTTGGCTCTGCGGGTTGCGGAGCATGATCTTTGACCTCATGGGACGGAGGGGTGTCGGGCCGCGCAAACGCTTGTTCAAGTGCGGAAATCAGGCGTGTCGCGGCAAAGGGCTTCACCAAGAAGTCGCGCGCGCCCTCACGCATCGCATCGATCGCTGTGGCCATCGACCCATTCGCTGTCATAGCAATCACAGGGTGCGTATGATTGTGCGCGGCCATCCATTTCAGGACCTTGATGCCGCTCGTGTCAGGCAAGTGCAGGTCGAGAAGAACGGCGTCGGGATCGGATTCCTGGATCGCTACCATTCCGTGTTCACCGGTTTCCGCTATGATGGCGTTCATCCCAGCTTTCCGAAGAAATCCTTCATAGGTCCGCGCCATGGAGGGGCTGTCTTCTATGATCAGAACGGTCGTGCTCATGACGCCATTCCCCGACGTTGGATCTCAATGGCGTCGATCGTGTCTTCGATGCCAGAGATGAGAGCGGGTAAGAGTGCCGCCATATGTGCGTGGCGGCCTTCCTTAGAAAGAGCATCCATCTCGGCTGCAATTTGCTGAAGGTGAAGGGCGCCGACGTTCCCTGCGGAGCTCTTGAGTGAGTGGGCCTCACGGGCAATGCTCTCGGCATCAAATGGATCAGCCGTACCTTGAAGAAGTGCTCGAGTTGTTGTCAATTCGTTTTTGTAGGTATCAAGAACTTCTGCATAAAGCTCGAGATCCTCATCCCAATCAGCCGCGGCTTCTGTCGGACAGAGAATATGAGGATGAGGCATGGGGCGGCCTCTTGTATGCCGCAGGATGGCTTCGATGAGCGCTTGCATCGCGATGGGTTTCGCAACGTAGTCCGTCATGCCCGCGGCGAGGCAACGTTCCTTGTCGCCTCGCAGGGCGTGCGCTGTAAGGGCAACAATGGGCAGCTGATGATCCGGAGTCTCATCTTCCCGGATCGCTCGCGTCGCAGCGAGGCCATCGAGTTCGGGCATGGAGACATCCATCAAGACGATGTCATAGCTCTGGGTCCGCACGAAATCGATCGCTTCCAAGCCATTGTTTGCACGATCGACTTTCGCTCCACGCGCTTCGAGCTTTCTTGTCACAACAAGAGCATTGGTATCGCTGTCTTCGGCAAGAAGGATTCGGATACCGCGCAGCGGCTTATCATCATCAAACCGGCCTTCCACCGTGGCTTTGATGGCCAACTGTTCGTCGAGTGCTTTGGCAGGAATGGTGAACGTGAACCGGGACCCTTGGCCAGGTTCACTCTCGACACCGATGGATCCGCCCATCAGTGTGACGAGGTTTTTGGTGATCGCAAGGCCGAGTCCAGCGCCTCCATAGCGGCGGCTGAGGCCCGTATGCGCCTGGGTAAAGCGGTCGAACAGGGTGCTCAATTTATCGGGCGTAATCCCAATACCTTGATCTTCGACACTGACTGATAGCTCACCCGTCCTTTTATCATATCCGCAAAGAACGTTCACTTTGCCCTCAGGCGTGAACTTCACCGCGTTAGAGAGAAGGTTGGTCAGCACCTGGCGTAGCCGTGCGCCATCGGCTTCGATTCGTGTAGGGACGCTTGGTGCAATCTCAACAAGGATCGAAGGCTCTTCGCTTTCAAATGTCGCTTTGACGATTTCAAGCGATTGTTCGATGAAGTCCTTTGTCCGCATGGGGCTAAGTTCGATGTCCATCTCACCAGCTTCAATCCGTGAGAGATCGAGAAGGTCGGACAGGAGAATCAGCAAGGCATCAGCCGAACCTGTTGCGGTTTCGAGATAGTCCTGCTGCTCATGTGTGAGATCAGTTTCACCGAGAAGATCGAGGAGTCCAATAACGCCATTGAGTGGTGTACGCATTTCATGGCTCATCGATGCTAGGAAGTGGCTCTTGGCGATGTTCGCGGATTCGGCATCTTCCTTGGCCTTCAGCAAGGCTTCATTGGTTTCAGCAACCCGCGTGATGTCCTGGACCGTGCCGACGATTTTGACCGTTTGCCCCTCCTTGTTGCGGACCGCTTCTCCGCGACCTTCAACGACCCGGGTTGAGCCGTCGTCAAGAATGATCCGATGGCTGATCTCATAAGGATCACCATGGGTCATCGCTCGCATGATGATGGCTTCGACGAAGCTGCGATCGTCGATATGGATACGTTCTTTATACTCTTCAAAAGTAGGAACAGAACCCTTCGAATCGAGCCCAAAGATCGCAAACGTCTCCTTCGACCATAGGAGCTCGATGGTTTCGACGGTCCATTCAAAACTGCCGACTTGGGCCAAGCGTTGTGAGTGGGCGAGCAGCTTCTGATAACGCTCGCGTTCAGCTTCATGGCGCTTGCGCTCGGAGATATCGCGCACCACACCGTGGACAAGCGCCACTTCATCGGTGTCCACGCGGCGCGCAGAGAGTTCAGCGGCAAAGGGTTGACCATGCGGGCCGAGGAATTCCGTTTCCACACGAACCTCTTCACCTTCAAGCACGCGCTTCACAGCATCCTTGGATGCTTCCAACGCACTTTCCGGGTGCAGCTCTTTCACATGAAGACCGATAAGCTCATCACGCGAGCGACCAAGCAGTTCAACCGCCTTGCCATTGGTTTCCACAATGATGCCATCGAGTGAGTGCACAATGATTGCATCAGAGGAGAGTTCAAACAGGTTTTGATACTTGTTCTGGGAGCTGCGGATCTCGGTCTCTGCAGCGAGCCGCAAACTGATGTCGCGAAGATAGGCTGTGAAGTAATGCTCGCCGCTGCACTCAACAGGCGTAATCGCGAGCTCAACAGGAATTTCTGAACCATCGGCACAGAGAGCTTCAATCTCAATCCGGGTGCCGATCACGGGGCCATCGCCCGTCTTCTTATACCGCTCCATTCCATCGATATGCATCTGGCGGTATCGCTCGGGGACCAAGACTTCCGCGAGATTGCGGCCGATCGTGTCTTCGCGCTTGTATCCGAAGGTGTTGCAGGCCGCGGGATTGAATTCGATGATTTCTCCGTCACCATCGATAATCACCACACAGTCGAGGGCTTGATCGATCACCGCGTTCCGTAGCATGATCTCAAGCCCGCTTCCGGACCTCTCTTTGATCTCCTGGCCCGTCATGGCGGGTGCCCCTTTGTCGCGCGCAACCATGTGATCATCCTCATCCCGTTCGTGTGGAGGATAAGGATCACATCGCGTGCCAGTGAGAAGACCCCAGAAACTCAAAGAATTCGCGAACGCCTCTTGCAAAATGCAAGACGGGGCCTTGCAAATTGCAAAGGCCTGTCTCGCATTTTGCAAGAGTCAGCGTGGGCGCCTGTCTAAAGAACAGCGGCGCGGCCAGCCACGGGTCCGCTGACTTGAGGACGCCATTCGCCTTTGGTTCGCAGGCCGTTGGGACCAAGAGGGCGCTCGAATGTATGGCTTGCAACAAACTCGAAGAATCCGCTGACGCCCAGGACGAGGGTGGCATTGAGCCGATCCGCATAGCGATCCAACCAAAGCTCCTGGCGTGGCGAATCCATGCCGATGAAAACCACCTCTGCACCGGACCTGTTGATCTTCTCGACCACGCCTGCGGACTCCCAAGCTTCGAAGGAGCTGTCATGGCAGCCCACAAGATGCAGATGCGGCCAGGTTTCCGTGAGGTTCATTGCGACTTGAGGGGTGATCGCGCGTCTCGCGCCGAGGAGAAAAAACTTTGTGAAGGTGGGAAGGGCGGGAAGAAGCGAAGGGACCAGGTCTCTTGGGTTCAAGTTCACAAAGAGCTTACGGCCGGTGAGCGCTGCTGCTGCCGCTACGCCGGAACCATCAGGCAACAGACCGTCCATCCGGCGAAGCGCGGTTGCCAGATAGGGATCGTGGCGTGCCAGGTTCATTGTGTGCGCTGACACCGAGCAAAGCCGCTGCCGATTTCCCTCGCTCACGCAATCTGTCAAAAAGCGGACGGTATCCGAGGCTGATGAGTTGACCACCTGGCACCCGTTCCATTCCATCGCGTTGAGCGGACGCTTGTCTTCTCGATCCTTGAGTAGGACGTCGGCTTCACCAAAGGCCATCGATGCTCTCCCTTCTGTTTTGAGGGAGGCTTTGCAACGGCGGGGCCGTGCCTTGTGACCATCTAAAATCCTGTATTAAAACAATAAAAAAGAACAGGTATTCAGCGCTTTGGCATTTCGCAAGGCCATGACGCGCCATCGATCTTGCGTTTTGCAAGGCGCGAAAGCCCCGTGTCTATTCCGTGTCGCTGTCCTGCGAGGGCGCGGAACCGCCGTCTTTGAGCTTGTCCTTGGCCGAACGCAGTTTGTCCCGAAGTCTTCCCAAAGGCGCTTGATCGAGGCGCGCGTCGAGCGCGTCGCGCAATCGCTGGTCCAGGGCCTCGTCGTCCTTATCGGGTTGTTCGTCTGGTGATGGAAACATCTGCTTTTTCGTCCTCAGGGCGTAACCGTAGCCCTGCGCCAGACGAAAACCCAATAGCGGTGAAGAATATTCACAAGCCTCCAAAGTTCTCTAAGAGCGCGTTGGAGTGATCAGTGATCCAGCGGAGAGGGGTTCCCACTGGCTGAAGTGAAGGATGACGAGTTGCTGGCGCGGGTTGCTGCTGGCGATGAGGCCGCCATGCGCGGGCTCTATGAGCGGCATCAGGCTGCCGTCTTCGCTTTCGCGATGGCGCGGCTGGGTGACCGGATGGCGGCGGCTGATGTGCTGCACGATGTGATGTTGGATGTCTGGCGTCAGGCTGACCGGTTCCAAGGACGCTCAGCGGTGCGGACCTGGATGCTCACGATGACCCGCAACAAATCGATTGATGCCATGCGCAAGACGGCCCGAACCGATTACGGCGATGATGGCGACAGTTTGATGGACGATGAGCCTACGCCAGAGGCTGCTGTGGCTGCGGCACAAGACCAAGAGAAAGTCAGGTCCTGTGTCTCCAAACTTCCCGATCGGCAAAAGACCGTGGTGCATCTGACGTTCTTCGAGGGCCTCTCTTACCCAGAAGCGGCTAAGGTCGAGGACGTGCCAGTCGGGACAATCAAGACACGGATCTTTCACGCCAAGAAGGCGCTCGCCGCCTGTCTCAGCGGTTACGGTCTTCAGTCGAGCTGAACGCTCTCGACAATGTCCAAGGCTTCCTCGAGCGCATGGGCAAGCTCTTCGATAGAGCTCTCTTCCGACGGCCGCAGGGAATAGAGGCCAATCGCGCTGGGACCCGCCACAATCTCGGCTGACTGCTCAAGCAGCAGGGCGCGGATGGTTTCTTCTGTCACGCCAGGCACAAAAGCGACAGTTACGGTGGGCAAAGACGCAGTGGCAGAGGCTGTTTCATAGACCGGAGCGCCATCGTCAGATGCGACTTGGCTGGTCACGGTCAGCTGCCCAAGAGCCAAGGCGACCGCGACAGAGGCGGCGAGCTGCCAAGGCGCGACCTGCGCTTGGCGCCACCAAGGAGCTGACGCTGTCTTGGGTTCTTGGCGGATGGATCTTTGCAAACGGGCCCAGGCAAAATCGTTGAGGGGCTCAGGCTCAGGCCGCGCTTGGGCCACACCTGCGATAAACGCACGCTCACGCCGCTCAGCCTCATTCTGCGGCTCAGTTCCTTCGTGATGCGCCTTCAGCATCGCTTCAGTATCGGGTCTGCGTTCGTCTGACATACCTGTCCTTTGCCGTTTCATGATCCTTTGTCGTGTGACCGATGGAAACGGTTCATCTCTTGTCGTCAGATACACCCAGCTGGTAGGAAGCAGCCAGGGGGAACAATGATTTCGACGCTGGGTCTCTTTGTTTTGGCGATGTCGTCGGCCGTGGTGCCCTCGTCAGAACTCACCGATACTGGCGCAGTGTTGCGCCTTCGCCATGAGAGTGTGGATGTGGGCGAGGCGACTGCGGACGCATTGACCCTGCGCGCTGCCGTCTTTGCGGCGATGGAGCCGCTCGAGACCGTGACCCTCTTTGGAGAGGTTGAGGCGGTGGGCGTTCTTTCTGGCAATTTCGATGACGGTGAAGGCCCGCCCAATGGTCGGCCGGTGATCCCAGACCCCGCCTCACTCAAGCTTAACCAGGCCTTTGTCGAGGGCCGTCCCACGGATGCCGCGACGTTCAGGATCGGCCGCCAGCGAGTTAATCTTGGCGAGCAGCGCTTCGTAGGTTCCGTCGCCTTCCGGCAGACCGAGCAGGTCTTTGATGCTGCGCGCGGGCTTGTGTCTTTGCCCTTTGGCTTTGACCTCGATGCAACCCAAGTCTTGGCGGTGAACCGTCCCTTGGGTCCCCGGGACCAGAAGGACCAATTGGGCGGCCAAGCCACGTTCTTGCGGCTCGAAAAGTCGACACCGCTCGGCCAACTCACGGGGTTCAAATACGATCTCGACCTCCAAGAGGACGACATGCTGGCGCGGGTCGCTGGCGCCAAAAGCGTGACCCACGGACTTGAGTGGAGCTGGCGTAAGGGTAGGGACGGGCGCGCCCTGGAGTGGTCGGGCGTCTTGGCCCAGCAAGAGAACGAGGTCTCAGACACCAAAGCGCCTTACAGCAAGGCCGAAGGGACTTTGTTCTTGGAGCGGATGGAACTCTCTGTCCGTTGGGAGCGGCTAGGCGGCGGGGAGGAGGCGTTTCAGACTCCACTCGGCACCAACCACGCGTTCCAAGGCTTGGCGGATCTCTTCCTCGTAACACCCGATGACGGTATCGATGATCTCTCTTTCGGCTGGGGCCTCCGCCTCGGCGACGCTGGCCCTGTGCGCGGGCTCCAGTTCCGTGGCCGGCTCCACCGGTTCGAGGCGACAGAGATCTCCGATGATTATGGTGATGAGCTCGATCTCACGCTGAGCTGGCGGACCAAGCGTGCGGCCTTTTCCATTGAGCGCGGCGCCTATCGCGCCGACACCTTTGGGGAGGACACGACGCGTTGGTGGTTCACAGCGAGCACAAAATTTTGAACCATTGATCGTCGCTGGACGACCAACCGGTCAAACAGAGGTGAAAACGCATGGTCTCTCGAAAAGCATCCGCGCTCTTGCTCGCCGCCGCGAGCGTCGCCCTGACGGCCTGTGAGAGCTTTGTCCTCGATCCGCCTGCGCTCGTCCAAATCGAGGCGGACAGCGCCAATGTGGTCGATGAGCAAGAGATTGTCGTGCTCGCTGACACCCGTGCTCAGCTTGCCGATCTCACCCGCAAGGCCAACAGCGCGGGCTACCATGTGCGGTCCCAAGATGATTTGAGCGCGCTGGGTCTCCTCCAAGTGGTGCTTAAGATCCCGGCCAACCGATCGGGCGGCCAAGCAATCCGTGAGCTGGAGAGTTTCACGCCCGGCGTGACTGCTGGCGTCAACCATGCTTACCGCTCGCAGGGGAGGCAAGTCGCCCGCCATTATGCCCCGATCGCCATGGATTGGCCGTCGATGGGCTGCAGCGCCAAACGTCCTGTTGGCGTCATCGATACCGGCGTGAGGACCGATGATCCCCGTGTGCACTTGAGGGGTTTTGCTGATACTCCGTCATCGGATCAAGAGCATGGGAGCGCCGTGCTTGCTCTCCTTCGTGATCCTGCGTTGAGCCCTGACACCGAGGTCTATGTCGCCGCTGTCACTGAGGTGATGCCCAGCGGCGGTTCTGCCGCCGGTGTCGACTCGCTGGTCCGTGCAGTCGCCTGGCTCATGTCTGAGGACGTCCGTATCGTGAACATGAGCCTTGCAGGGCCATACAACAAAATTCTCGACCGAGCGCTTCAGCGGGCCAGCGACCGAGGCGCCTTGATCGTCGCTGCCGCAGGTAATGACGGTCCGCTCGCTCCTCCACGCTATCCTGCAGCGCTTGATGACGTCATTGCCGTCACCGCGGTCGATGCATATCTCCAGGTTTATAGCGATGCCATCCGTGGGCCGCATATTGATATCGCGGCGCCGGGTGTCGATGTCTTCATCGATCATGAGGGCGGGGTCTATCGATCAGGTACATCCTTCGCTGCGCCTTTTGTGGCGCTCTACTTCGCAACGAGCGACACGATGCCTTCAGGACCGAAGGACGCCCGGCGGACCCTGTCGCAAGCGAGCGCGGATCTCGGCGCGCCCGGTCGGGACGCAATCTTTGGCCACGGTGCGCTGCGGGCGAATGACCTATGTTAAGTGTCGTTCAAGAAAATCCGCAAACGTTTGAACCTTCAGCATCGGTGTCTCGACAAAGAGATATGTGTGCTCAAGCGAATGAAGTCGAAGCGGGTATCGAGGCGTTGCTGCCACGATTTTGGCGATTTGCCATCAGTCTCACCCGCGATCCTCAAATGGCTGAGGATCTTGTCCAAGACACATGCCTTCGCATGTTGGAAAAGTGGCAGCAGTTTCGTCCGGGTACCCATCTCGATCGATGGGGTTTCACTGTGATGGCCAATCTTTGGCGCAGCAGCTTGCGGAAAAAAGTGCCGCAAATGATGGACGAAGAAGCGATGGATCGGGTTGAAGACAATGCTCCGCTGCCTGACCGCAATTTTTTCGTGGGCCAAGTTCTCGATGCTATTGAGGGCCTGCCAGAGGCGCAGCGAAGCCTCGTTGTTCTCGTCTACGGCGAAGGCTTCAGCTACCGCGAGGCAGCGGATATCATGGATGTTCCCATAGGGACCGTGATGAGCCGTCTGCACACAGCTCGATCAAAACTCGCTCATCTTTCAGAATAGAAAAGAAAAAAGGGAGGCGCCCAGTGCCTCCCTTTTTTTATGTCTTTGGCCACAAAAAAGGGGCAGCACGGATGCTGCCCCTTCCCCCCATCGGCCTTGCTGCATCTAGAGGGAGGCTAGAAGCGGGCGCGAAGGCCGAAGCTGACTGTGGTTTCGCCGTTGTCGCTATCAAGAACACTATCGAGTGCTCCTGTGGTCAGGATATAGCGCTCAACTTGCGTATCCCCGAAGTTCACGAAGCGTCCGTCTACGACAAATGAGAGGTTGCTGGTAATTTCCGCCTCTGCACCGAGGACAAATTGGTAAGCCAACGTTGTTTCGGTGGACGGAATAGCAATCGCGAGGTTGCCGCCGGCTTCTTCTGGGCGTTCCACCGAGTAACGCACTTCATGGTCGATGCTGCCAACGCCGAAGCCTGCGCCAGCGAAGCCGCGGAAGCGGTCGGCGAAAGCCGGCGTGTCGTAATAGGCGTTGATCATCACTGTTGTTGCTGAAATTTCAGAGCCTTCGCGCACACGGCGCTCGACATCGTTGAGCAGCAGCTCATCGACTTCCCCGTCGCGATAAGCAGCTTCAACATCAAAACGAAGACGTCCGTATTCGTTCTCTTTTGCGATCAAACCCAGGGACGCAGCGATAAAGTCGCCGCTGTCAAAGTCGATATCGATATTGCGCGAAGCGCCTGCAGCGTTCGACCCCCGGATCTCTCCATCGCTGAACGATGTTTGGCCGACATTGATACCAGCATAGAACTGCGGCTCAGCATAGGCAGCAGCTGCAAGAGCGGCCACTGACGAAGCAGCCGCAAGAATTGATTTCATCATGGAAGACTCCTCTAGTCGTTGGCAGCTCGTTGGCTGCCTCAAGAGGAAAACGTCCGGACGCTGGATTTATTTAGGTGCAGACGGACTTTTATGAAAAAAGTGTGGTCTTATACCGTCTTCCATGCGGCCACTCCTGCAGGGGGCAGTGTGCGCTCTCCGACCACGAACGCATCGTTTTTATTCGGTCCAACCCCGTGCGGCAGAGTGACCGCCTCTGGGCTGTAATTAAACGCAAAATGATGTCCGCGACCTTGGCGGAGCCGCAAGCCATCGGGTAAAATGGCGTGCGCTAGACCTTCTCTCTTGAACACCTCCTGCATCACCGATAACAGCCAAGCCTCGTCGGGTAGAGCGGCGAAATACCGAACACGGTCTTTCTCAAAAAGGACAGCTCGTCCCTCGCTGTCGACCACCGCCGGTTCGATGTCCGAGACCACCTCATCGCGCCATCCATACCAAGCGCCGTCTGGTACTGATGAGCCTGCGCCCTCAGGAACCGTTTCACTTCGTGCAACCGTAAGAGGGATGATCCGGCGCAAGGGGCCAGGCGCCAGGTCGCGGCAGAGATTGCCGTTCTCGTCCTTCGACCCGCACCGAGGTCCGATTACGACAGGGGCAGTCGTGGCCTCAAGAGCCGTGATGGTGGCCTCCGTCACGTGCAGGAGGGCAGGGATCAGAATGACTTGATAGTCAGTAAGGTCCGCGCCCTGCGGAAGAATGTCCACGTCGGCTCCTAATCGCCGAGCAGCAGCGTACCAGTCCAGAACAATATCCTCTGTATGCCACTGTGTTCCTTGCGGTTGGATCTCCGCCATCCATAGGCTATCATAGTCGAAAAGCAGAGCCACTTTCGCTTTGTTGGTCTCGCCCGTGAGTGATGGCAGCGCATCCCGGACTTGTTCCATTTCGTGATAACCAGCCGCAGGCTGATCATCGGATCGTAGCAATCCCGCGTGATTGAGCTCTTGCGCAAAAGGCGCCTGGCGCCAGCGGAAGGGCGATGAGAACGCGGCCCCATGAGCAAATGTCTCAAGGCTCCAAAGCCTGACCATTCCAGGGAGCGGGATCGGGTTATCCGGCGCCCAGTTCACAGGTCCAGGTTGCTGCTCAATCACCGCGAACTCCGTACACCCACGATAAAGGTCATGATGGAACCCTGCAAAGTCCGGATCACCCTGGCGGAGATATTGGCGCTTGAAAGCCTCGCTACGCCGACTCTGGGAAAGAAATCCAAGAGGATAGCTGTCCCATGTCAGGATATCGACATGCTTGCCGAACGCGAAATGATCAAAATGCGTGAAGAAACCCATGGCGTTGTGGGTGATCACAGCCTCTGGAATATGGGCACGGATGATATCAGATTGCTCTTTATGGAAAGAAATGACCTGATCGGATGAGAACCGGTAGAAATCCAGCTGATGGGCAGGGTTCGCCTCCGTTACGGTGCCCATGGGCAGCTCGATCTCTTCAAAGCTGCGATAGAGCATCGACCAAAAAACGTTGCCCCAAGCCTCGTTGAGGGCCGCAATCGATCCGTATTTCTCATGGAGCCATTGACGAAACGCCTTCTTGGCCATCGGGGAATAGCTGCGTACGGTTTCATGGCATCCAAACTCATTGTCCGTTTGCCACATAATCACAGCTGGGTTGGTCGCATAACGCTTAGCCAGAACCTCCGTGATACGACGAGATTCCGCGCGATAGGTTTCGGAGGAAAAGCAGTAATGGCGACGAGAGCCAAAGCCGCGCTCCCTTCCGTTCTTATCCCAGGCCAAAACATCCGTCAGTGTATCGATCAACCATTTTGGCGGCGTGGCGGTGGGTGTGCAAAGCATCACATTGACGCCCGCCTCGCTCAACACAGAGATTGCCTCATCGAGCCAGCCGAAATCATAGGTGCCAGGTTTGGGTTCCATCAGGGACCAAGCAAACTCGCCGATGCGTGCGAAGGAGATGCCGAGCTTAGCCATCCGCTCGGCATCGCGCCGCCACAAGCTGCGGTCCCAATGCTCTGGATAATAGCAGACGCCGAGGGTCATGGGCGGGTACCTTTCCGAGGGGTTGCCAGTTGGCTAGCGATTAGCCTTTGTTCGGCTCAACGCTCGTGTCAATCGTCAGACGAGCGACGACAACGGAAAGGTGGAGGAGTTTATCCTGCGAAATCAGCGGACGCGAACGGCCAAGTCGACAAGGCGTGAACTCAGCTTCAGCCCTGACTGTCTGGCAAGCGATGGGTTTGCTGAGAAACGAAGCTGCCGGCCCACGCGGATCAGTTCAAGCATCGCTACATCTGGTGCCAGGCCCTCAGACATCGCGACGTACAGTGTTCCTTCGTCGGGGGCAGGCATATCGATCGATGCACTGAGGATATCGATATGGCAGCCGTCGACCATCTCGCCCTCAGACTTCAAATAGACCTTCACAGGTTTGTTTTTGATCGTCCGCGACTCGAGTTCTTTAAGAGGGGTCACGATCGACTCGTTTGAAGCAACGCAGATCCGAAACTCATTGTATTGATCAAACGAGCCGCGGGGCCATTCAGCGAAGCGAGCGAAGTTAAAGATCATGGCTGCAGCGACCTGCTCATCCCGCTCAGGGGAAGCCGTCGTCGCATGGGCGTTGCTGAGCGTACAGATCAAGAGGCTGGCAAACCAAGCCCAGATCCGTCCTCGCATCAGTCTAAGGGGGAAATTCAAAACCATTCTGCTCACCTTAGAACCTCAACGTCATGGTGGCAGAAACCTTGCGCTCGACCTCACTGTAGGGCGCAGGGTAGATGATGGAGTTGAATTCGCGGCGGCCCGCTTCAAGCAGATTTTCGCCGATCAGGCTGAATTCCATTTGGGGTCTTGGACGGTAGGCGAGCCTAAAGTCCAAGTCTGTATAGCCCTCCGTAGGACTCCCTTCGAGTTCCCCGACACCTCTTAAGGTCGTGACCGTGAGGAGTTCGGGCGTCAGTTGGTAGTCGGAACGAATGTTCCACTGATAGTTCGGGCTCAAGCCCTGGAACACCTGGCTGATACCTACAGCAGTAGGAACTTCGCTAAACCAAGTGTCTTTGAGATCACCGACCAGGCGCAATTCCCACTGATCTGTGACACGCCAAAGAGCGCTGGCCTCAATCCCGTAAACTTCGCCTTCTCTGGCGTTATCAACTCCAAGATTTTGTTCGATCGTGACCGGCACTTCTGCGCCGCCCGGGCCAATAGGCGCTGTAATCAATTCCGGGTCGAGTTGAATGAGGGCAACCAACTCTCGATAATCGTTGTAGTAAGCGGCGATATCGAGCTCAAATTTCTGATCCCAGCTCTTTCGCCAACCTGCTTCAAATGCCAACAGATCTTCTGCATCGAGAGTTTGTGATCCCACCAGTGCTGATTGGAGCGGTAAGAAAAGACCCAGCTCCGGAATTGGTGGGACTGTTCCGAGGTCAAAGTTGATCGATGTTTCGAGGCGCGACGGCGTCCGAACAGCCCGTGATACGGCGCCCCAAACACTCCAGTCCTTCTCACCAACCCAAATGGCACGAGCACTGGGCTGAATTTCAAATCCCGTGAAATCGTTGTGTTCGAATTTTGACCCAAGTGAGAACCGAAGGCGTTTGTCGGCGAAATGGATATCTTGCTGAACATAGCCGTTGTAGAGTTCCGCATAGAACTCTTCGACGGTGTAGGTGAGAACGTCCTCTCCTACGACTTTGTCGTCGACAGTGCGATACCCAAAACCCCAGACCGTTTCGTAGCGTTCACCCCAGCGGATGAATTGCGAGATATCGAGATCAAATGAGGTGTAGTCGAAACTCGCGCCGAACTCGGTGCGATGGGAATCATCAATATAGGTTTGCACAGACAGCTGATTGTCATCGCTAAACGAGTGAGTCCAGCGGCCTAGAATGTTGTAGCCTTCGTCGATTTCCTCGTCTTCAAACACGAGCGAGCCGAAAGGACCGACGGGCGTTGTGAACTCGAGGGTCACATCAAAGTCGAGCTGGCGGATATCGCCTTGGAGCGTGAAGGAGTCTTTGTCGTTCGGTTCCAAATCGACTCGGAAGCCAGCTTGAATCGATTGAGCGCCGCTATTGACGGGCTCCTCGTCTGAACCAACAAGTGCAGGCACATCTTTTCCTGTCACATACAGGCGCATCGCGCCGTTGTCGCTCAAACGAATACCTTGGCGCGCAGCAAACCGGCCAAAGAATTGATCCGCAGTCGTCGTGACGCCTGTTTGTGCCGCGACGAGCGAACCAAGTGTGTCGGCTGCGTGCTTCGTCACAATGTTGATGACGCCGTTGACGGCATTGGCACCATAAAGTGTGGCACCAGGACCGCGAATGATCTCGATGCGATCGATGTCTTCAACAGGGAACATCACCTGATCCCACAGAACACCGGACTGTGTTGACTGATAAAGTGCTCTACCGTCAATCAGGACGAGGAGCTTGTTAGCATAGCGATAGTTGAAGCCCCGCGCTGAGACCGCTGAGCTGGTGCCATCGATCTCGCCGACCTCGACACCGGGCACGTATCGCAGAAGTTCGGGGACTGTCGTTGCGCCGATTTTCCGGATGTCTTCTTGGGTGATCACCGCGACCGCTGCGGCTGCCTCGTCCACCCGTTGCGGCTTCTTAGCGACCGAGGTGACCTCAATCGCGAGGAGGTCCTCGAGCGACAGATCCATCAAGTCTTGCGCATCAGCGCCCCTGAGCAGGATCGCTGCACTGAAGGCGGTCATGATCAGCGACTTGTACATAGGTCCCCGCGAGCTTGGTGACCTTCATACCCCAACGGAATTTATGATTACTGAATGAAGTTTCGAGAGATGTGGACTCGCATAAATTCCCGGTGTTTCAGTTTACGAAAGCTTGTGGACCCTGGGTTTAAGCCTCTGTACTGAGGTTGGGACACCTTCCACATGTGGGATTTGCGTAAACTTTACTATCGGGCGTCGATAGGCACGAAAATTACGTTCGCGAACATTTCAGGCATGGCCCTGGTGCTCGCGCTCGTGACCATCGGCCTGCTCGCAAACGAAGCCACATCCTTCAAACAAGACCTCCAGCGCGAACGTTCTGACCTCGCGAAGATCACGGCCTCTAACATTGCTGCGGCGATCGTTTTCGGCGACGTCGCGACAATTGAAGAAAACCTTCAATCATTGAGCCATCTTTCTGACCTGCGATCCGCGCGTGTGTGGTCACTCGATGGAGAGACACTTGCAGAGTTGAAGTTTGAGTCGTCCACCGCTTCTTATGTCTTCATTGCAAGCAACCAATCGTTCAGTGTCGTGAGCGGCGGCGGTGTCTACAATCAGGCACCGATCTATGTTGAGAGCGAGCTGGTCGGGTACATTGGGCTCGATTCATCCCTGCAACGATTGCATGAGACAACCGCGCGATATGCGCAGATCCTCGGTACGGTGTTTATCGTTGGACTTATCGGGACGTGGATTTCATCCCGGTACACAGCGAATGTCGTTGTTAACCCACTGCAGGCGCTTCTTTCATCGATGGAGTTCGTGAAGGATCGCAAGGACTACACAATCCAGGTCAAGAAGCAGTGCGATGACGAAACTGGCCGGTTGACGGACGGCTTCAACGATATGATCCATGAGATCTATCGGCGCGACGCGACACTTGAAGATACCGTGGCGAAACGAACGTCAGATCTGGAGGGTGCACTGACCAAAGCGGAAGCGGCTCATCAGGCGAAGTCGAACTTCCTGGCTGCGATGAGCCATGAAATCAGAACACCGATGAATGGTATTCTGGGGATGGCTGAGCTGATGCTCGAGACCAAACTCGATTCGCATCAGGAAGAGCTCGCGAACGTCATCATGTCATCGGGGACGGGTCTTGTTTCGATCATCAACGATATTCTCGACTTCTCAAAGATCGAGGCAGGGAAGTTCTCTCTTAACCCGGCCGCCTTTGACCTACGAGAAGCGGTAGAAGACGTATCCAGCCTCATGGCAGGCCGAGCCCATGAGAAGGGATTGGATCTCTTCGTTCAGTATTCACCAGACCTCCCAAGGGGCGTCGTCGGTGATGATGGACGTCTTCGCCAGGTCATCACGAACCTGGTTGGCAATGCTATTAAGTTCACCGACGAGGGCCACATCTCTGTCTCCGTATCAGGTCAAAACGCAGACCAAGGCGTTGAGGTTATGATCTCGGTCGCTGATACGGGCGTGGGCATTCCCGAGGATAAGCTTGCTTCAATCTTCGAAAAGTTCGAGCAAGCCGACAACACCAGCTCGCGCGCCCATCAGGGAACGGGCCTGGGTCTGAGCATCTCGAAAACGATCGTCGATATGATGGACGGAGAAATCTGGGTCGAAAGCGGGTTGGGGCAGGGTTCGACATTCCATGTTCGTCTCAAGATGGCGCTGGCCGAGATCGAGCCCGAAATCTATGCCAGCGAACTTCCTCAGCTGAACGGCAAGAACGTTCTCATCATTGACAGCCATCCGCTCAGCCGCGGCACCATCAGCCGCCAGATCGAGCATTGGGGCGCGGTCACGACGTCCATGGCGTCTTTCGGCGAGGCTGTGGGCTGGCTTAAGGGCGGCGCGAGAGCGATCGATGTCATTGTCGCCGATTTCAGTATGCTGCATTTAAGCGGTACTGATTTCATCAGTGTCGTGCGCAAACAAGTCGGCTTGAACTCCGTTCCGATTATTCTTCTTTCTGCTATGGTCGAGCAGGCCGGATCAACATCGGCTGGCTCCCAGGGTCGCATCGACTGCATTGTTAAGCCCTTGCGGGTCAGTCAGTTGGCCCAAGCGTTGATTAATGCGGTAGCTCCCGTTGAGATCGTTGAGCCAGCAGCAGAAGACGACATCGCCCAGACCGCCGAAAGCGATAGAGCCGTTCGCGTTGATGACGGCGATATCGAACATGCACCGCATAAAGAGCGATACAAAATTCTTATCGCAGAGGACAATCCAGTCAACCAGCTTGTCATCACCAACATGCTGCGTAATCAGCCCTACGATCTGGACCTTGCTGATGATGGCCTTCAAGCCGTTGAGAAATTCAAGTCGTCCAAGCCAGATATTGTGGTCATGGATGTCGCGATGCCTGGCATGGATGGCTTGGAGGCCACCGTCGCGATCCGTGAGCTTGAAAAGCAGCAAGGACTGCCGCCCACACCGATCATTGGTGCAACAGCTCACGTTCTGCAGGAGTATCGTGACAAGTGCCGCGAAGTTGGGATGTCGGACTACATCACCAAGCCGATCCGGAAAGAGGTTATTCTCGCGACATTGCGCAAATGGGCTCGGGAAGAACCCACGCCTCTGAGCAAGGTTGTCTAGCGCGATATCCGCACCGAGGCGACGATGAGTGTCTCGAAAGATGCTGCATCGAAAAAATGAGCGTAGTTTACCGATATGACATGATACGGTTTTGTCGTCATACTGCGGATGAAAAGGCTGTTTGTTTAGAGCGTCCTAGGCCTAAGCCGTGAACACCGAAAAGACGAGCCTCACACTGGAAAGCTGAATGTCAGCTGTTTTTCGTGCTGGCACCCTTTGCCGGGGATATTGTCACGAACTTTGGAATGCTAGCGATCCCTAAGATAATTAGGGAGTTAAGCGCTGTGTCGATGCAGGTTGTTCGCAAGGGCGTCATCGCCTTTGCTGGTTTTGTTGTTTTGCTGTTGCTGTCCACACAAGTCGTACGCCCTCCGGATTTGCACGAATTTCAGTCAGCGGATTTTTTCAAGACGAGCGGCGTTCAAACTGATCCCGGCGACGCTGATCTCTTGCTCGACCTCAGGTTCGAGCAGACCCTGGGTGGCGATTTGCGCCGTAAGGATGAACTCGACATTCATGTCTATCCGAACTTTCTCGCAGATATCCGTCGGTATGCGTGGTATCCCTATCGGCCTTCTGATCGCCTCAACGTGACGCCGTCCTGGTCGTCTGATGTTGTTTCCATGACGGTCAACGGAAAACCGCACCCCCTGGACAAGCCCATTACTCTCTCCGCTAAAAAGCATGGGCGGGAAGTCACGTTGGTTGGCCAAAACGCCGATGGAACGCGCGTGGCGAACTACGTGGTGCTGGTTTTGCCACATACATTCCCTCCGCTTCAGACAACCATCACGTCTGCTGACGATGTCGCGCCGGGCATCATCACGGGTATGCAGGCGGCACCCGGAAATCCGACATTTTCCCCGCTACGCCAATTGCGTTTGTCTCTTTACCTGAGTGGAATTGGGGGCTCAGTGAACGCACTTAAAAAGGCGAGCAAGCAACCTTTCGACGACTTTTTGTCGGATATTCCGGAGACGACCCTCGATCTCGAGAATCGTGTTTATCTTCCGTATATTAACTTTGTTCTCGACCAGTATGGTACGCCCCTCCAATATGATAACTTGGCGCCGCGAACCATCTACCTTCCTTTCACAACCTCTCAGGACGAAGGGCTGCTGCCTGAGGAAGGGTTCATCTATAAAGAGATCGTGATGGACAAGGAGGATCACTTTGCCGAAGCCATCACGAGAAGTTTCATCGCAGGCAAAGGCGATAAGAAGGGAAGGGAAGTTCCTCGCCATCTCGATCAGTTTGATGACGGCCACCATATCGATGTGACGCCGTGGGAGACGATCCAGAA
>CAWUIJ010000046.1:0-19690 GCA_963922235.1 uncultured Parvularcula sp.
ATCAGCGCCGCCTCCCGCCGAAGCCACGGTATCCAGTGCGCGCTGCAGGCGGAGAAAGCCGGCGCTGACGAAGCTTTTATCGTAGCAGCTTTGGTCCACGATATTGGCCACCATTTCTCCGCACCCGCACCGGTCGGCTATGAGCATGACTACGATGATCTCCACGGTCAGGTGGCCGCCAACTGGCTCCGCAACGCCTTTGTTGAAGAGGTGTCTGAACCCGTCCTCCTTCACGTGCCTGGTAAGCGTTACCTTGTTTCGACGCGGCCGGAGTATATGAGCATCCTCTCAAACGGCTCCATCGACTCTCTAAGGCGTCAAGGTGGTCTGATGACTGACGAAGAAATCCAAGAATTCGAAGCACTCCCCCACTCTGCATGGGGCGTTGAGGTTCGGATTTGGGACGATAAAGCCAAGGTGAAAGGTTTTGAATTGCCCAAGATCGAGCGCTTCATTCCTCGTCTCGAAGCCGCTCTGAAGACTTAGGATCACAAGCGTTTCTCGAAAGTATGTGGTATAGGGATCGATAGCCATGGGGTTCTTTCGAATTTTCTTGTCACTGATGGTGTTCTCAGCGATCGCTCAGAATGGTTTCGCGACAAGCGCAGACGCGCCAACGCCTTCCGAAGGATCACCGTCTTCTGATCCAAGGACAGGTGAACTATCTGGCGCTCTCGCATCGTGGATCGACGCCCGCGCTAGAGAACGCCTCAATGAAGATCAGTCACCCAGCATCAGTCTGGCAGTCGTCGTTGATGGCCACTTGGTATTCCAAAAGGGTTATGGCGTGACCACGATCGGCGAAGACACGCCGCCGTCTTCCACAACGACCTACCAGATTGCTTCGGTGACAAAGACCTTTGTGGGAACACTCGCAGCAAAGTTTGCCGCCGAGGAACGCATTGATCTCGATGCTCCGGTGACGGAATACGTTCCCGATTTCAGTCCCCACCCCACAGCGCAAAATGCGCCTATCACTTTACGATTGCTCCTATCGCATCAGGCCGGCTTCCCTCGCCGCGCCAAGTTCGGATACATTCGGCCCGAAGGTCTTCCGGACGGGTTTGACGTTCGGTTATCCAAAGAGATCTCAGTACACGACCTCATCAGCACCCTTGCGGAGACGCCGAACATCCATCCCGTGGGCGATCGCTATGCCTATTCTGGGCTCGGCACGGCCCTCGCAGCCTACGCAATCGCGCAAGCAGGCGGCTATGGTACGTTTGAGGAAGCGCTGAAGGCGGAGCTTCTTGATCCACTCGGCATGACGAGCACCTTCGTTCGATCCTCAGAAGAGCATGACGCCGACAGTGCCACGCCCTATGCCTTCACGAGCAACAAGTACAATTTGATGTGCCCGCTAGGGACTGAAGAGTATTACGAGATCCCCCTGACAACCTTCGGTGATGCGGTGGGGGGAAGCGGTCTCACATCCTCCACGACCGACATGGCTCTCTATCTCGGCGCCATTATGGATGACGGCGATGTCGTGACACCGGAAATGAAAGACATCCTCTTCACTCCCAATGTCGAATTTCTCTACACCGATGAACTTGTTTATCAGATGGGTCTCGCATGGCGCATGGGCCATTTTGGTCCCTACGGTGTTGTCTATCAGCACACTGGCTATAACGTTGGGCATCACGCAAGCATTCTCGTCTCAGACGAGCATGATATCGGTGTCATCGCCCTGACAAATGGCTCCTACAGAGCCAACCGGCGGCTAGCGGCCGATGTGATGCTGAAGATGTTGCAGTTTCGTCATCAAGCGAATTGAATAGAACGCTTGATGAAAAGAGCGCTCACCTTGCAACATTGAAAGCAAAAACAGCTGAAAATCTGAACGTTACTCAGCCACCAGCGGGTGGACGAAGTCGCTCGCCTCAGTGGGCGGAGCAACTGGTTCGACAAATGGCTTCACAGACTTCAGCTCCAACACCTGCTCTGAGTTGCAGCTATGAATGAGCCGTTCAACGATGCCAGATAGGGCCAATTCGATTCCCCGCGGCGTAGCAAAATCGCCGTTCACTTGTGTCTTCGTCACCAAGTAACCCATGAACCGCTCAACCAGCTGGCGGTTGGGTTTGATCGGATGACGCCAAAAGCCGTCAAGGCCGCCACGATGGGTCATACCTTCGGCGTCATAAAGTGCCTTACCGAGACAGATCGTAGGGCAACCCATCTCGACCGAGGTTAGTCCAGCAGTCGAATTGATTGTGATCACACCGGTGGTACTCGGAATAATCTTCCCGAGCACGCCTCCATCGATATAAAGCAGGCGATCTTCGATTCCCGCTTCACTGGCTGCCTTGGCAATTCGTTGTCGGTGATCATCGAGATCATGATCGAGTGGATGACGCTTAAAGACCAACACGGCATCCGCAGGTGCATTTCGCGCGAAGCTTCTGATCACTTGTTCGCAAAACTCTCCTAAGTCCGCAAAAGGAGAATGACGATCGATCTGGCTATCGCCAGGACACTGAAGAAGGGCAAGATAAAACGGCGTTGTACCGCATGCAATGATGTCGTTGACCGCTGCCAAACTGCGGCGGTTTGAACGTCCAAAGCGATTTCGAGCAGCACGCCGGATGTGTCCGATGCCCTGAAGTAGGACGGGATACGAGAATGCATTGCGGTAGCTAGGAAACAAAGGCGCCGTGCACAGAAGGTTGATGTTGGCCCAGATCGTATTGAGGACATAGGCTTGAGTTGGCCGCCCCGTCGCCTCAGCCTGGTGCCGCCTGGCTGCGAGCGTTTGAGGAAACCGTCGAACCTCGTCGATCGAAGAATAAACCGTCGAATTGGCGTTCACGCCGCCTTGTTCGAAGGTGATCCAATGGGGACGGATGTAACCTTGCTCGGTGACGTGGATTGCCGCTCCGAGGCTGCGGGCGACCTCGGCAGCCGCGCGATGATATTTTTGGCAGTCGGAGTGCATGATGACATCCGAAATTTTCTCGCGCTGCAGCAAATCCGATAGCCATCGCGCCCAATTGTCTGGTGTACCCCGATACCAAAGAGCAGGCCGGCTGACTCCCCATCCGTGCAAATCAGAGCCGTTGAGATTCACTTTGATAACTGTCGCACCTAAATGCTTAAGCTCATCGAACAAGTACCTGTAAAATCGCCCAAATGGCCCCTGCAACATAAGGAACCGACGCCCCTTTAGCGACCCTTGAACTGACGCACTCGCTATGGCTTCGTGACTGAAACCCACCTGCTGCCCCACTCAACCTAAGGTAATAAGTTAAGCGTCGGCAAAAACCGGAGTCAATCATAAGACGTGTGCAGCGCACAATTTTGGGTTCATTTTATCCAATTGTCATGAACCTGCGCTATTTTCCACCATCGCGTGTAAATCGCCCAAGCGAACAAACCTAGAGCGAGCGCTAGCTTCCCGACGTTGCTGAGAACACTTCGCCAAGACGTTGGCGCGCCATCCAACCAACACGGGATGGCGACAACTGCTGCACGGCGCTTTGTGCTGCTGCCTGTCCGAGCTGTTCTCTGCGTTCTTTTTTGGCCATCAACCAATGAAGTTTTTCGGCCGCATGCTCTATATTAGGCTGCGCCCAATGCTGGCCCTCTGCATAGGGATAGTTTCCTTCCGGAACATCACTTAGTGTATAATCGATAAGAACACTGTTCTCGCCTGACATAAAATCGACATTGCCAGACCAATTTGTTGCAACCACCGGCTTGCCTTCGGCCATGCTTCTTGCGAGGCTCAATCCAAAGCCTTCTGATCGATGAAGGGAAAGAAAAACATCCGCCGCCGTATAAAGATCATCAAGCTCCGTTGGCGCCATCACGCTGTGAAGGGATACAACGCCTTCTGCGGATGCAACCTCTGAAAAGAAGCGTTTGGCCTCTTCAGTGTGCACTGGCCCATGACTCTTCATGATGAGGATCGTGTTGGCGCGCTGGGGCGATGGAAATGCCGATTGAAATGCGCGAAGCGCAGCATGGGGATTTTTCCGGGCAAGATAAGAGCGCGTATCAAACGTCGTCAGAATAACCTTTGTCGTTTCATCGACACCAAGACTTTGGCGGGCACGAGCACCAGATCCACCGCCCGCTTCCACAGCATGGGGTACCACGCGCACAGGCTTAGAGGTGACGTGTTTAATGCTGGACGCAACGAAGCGGCTTGGACACCAAATTTCGTGGACGCAGTCCGTGGCGGGCAGCCACGCACTTGGAAATTGAGGCAACTCCCAAGCCCAGTATCCGATGCGGTACTGACCCTCCAAGGATGGGCAATGAGCGTTCACGAGTTCAGTGGTTCGATCAGCATTCACATGAAGGATGGCGACGCGATGAGAGTTCTGCCCATCCTCATCAACAACCTTTTCAATACTGACGGTGTTATCAAAATCAGGCGGCTCAAGCGTTACCGTATGAGTTGCAACACCGGCAGTCTTGAGCGCCTGTAAAAGACCACGCGCCCCCTCCCCAACGCCGCTCTCTGTCTTGAGATAGCCGTAAAGCTCGACGCTTTCATTTCGCGCATGATCAACTGGGCCCGCAGCACCTGAACGTATATCATCTGGCTTATCCGAACACGGTAAGAATTCGTAGAGTGAAGGCGGCAAGCTATGTTCCTGCGGGGCCTGACGGACAAACCAGTCAATATACGCCGAACGGTCCCCCTTCCGCATAAGATCGAAATGCGCCTTAAGATCACTCCGCATAGACCACACTTGCTGCATTAAACGCGTGATCCGGTCGTCTTCTTCTCTCCAATCCTCACTGATAGTGTTAAAGAGGCCGGGGTGGAATGTAAAAATCTCCTCAAATGAGTGATCCTGGGGCTCTGGGAACACGCGGCGATACACGAAACGCATGGCCTCGAGGATCGGAGTTCCATCTGTATGATGCCCATAAGCATATCTCAGATGATCCACTGAATCGGCGCCTAAAGTGGCGTTTGCAGCTAACTGTCCAAGATAGGTACGATGAAGATCAGCCAAAGGACCTATTGTCTTAATCGTGTGCCTGTTTTGATGGCGGGAAAACACCGACGGGTCTTTCGGATCAACGCCACTAAAGTGAAAAAACGCTAACGGAAAATCATTGGCCTGCCAGCCTTTTTGTTCTGTATACACTATGTTCCGCTCATGCAGGTTCCAATAGGCAGCGTTATAGCCTGGATCGCGGAGAATCTTGGTTGCGCCGACAAGCGCCGGTGCATAGTCCATGAACTTCTGGTCAACGAACAAACCATTCGCCAAATCGACAACGCACCGTGTTCTGAGATGCTCCGCCCACCAACGAAGAAGTTGGCGCACCTCTGGCGCATTCGAAAAGGCACCAAAACCAAGATTGTATGCACCTGTCTGCATAATGGCCCGGTCATCAGGATGCCGCCCATCATTCAAAGGGGCGAGAGCATGCGGGGTCAAAACGAGTTCGGCGCCTTCATCAAAAGCTGCTTGCACAGATGTAAGGGCATTCACGACAAAAATGTCTGGATCAAGATAAACGACTCGGTCGTGACCATGGGCGTCCATCAAGTGTTCAATGCAAAAGGGCTTGATGGCCGTATTCAACTCCATGATCGAGTAGCGGTAAGCCATGTCGAAAAAGCATGGAATGGCGACGTCACGGGCCTCAACCACCGGAAACGGCATGGCTTCCGCGATCTGCGAATCTCTTACCTCGTCGACCAAAAAGAGGTAGAAGACTGCATCAGGTTGCGCAGCTATCAACGACGCATGAAGAGTACGGACATAAGCCAGATAGTTGGCTGATGCGATCGTGAAGTAAGCCGTCGTCATAGTGAATGGGACCTACTTTCCGCGGCCAGCTATACGCGGCAACACGGCACGATTAAAACGAACACCCCAGCGCCGGACTGGTTTTGGAAACAAGAAGCTTACGGCCTTTACTCTGCGCGCCAGGACGAAGTAGATCTCACTCATCTTGAACCGTAGAGATTGACGCTGCTTGACCAATGACCATACGTCTTTAGGAATATGTCGCTTACTGATCTTCCACTCTTCATAGCCCGCTTTCGCAAACCAAAGGGCGAAGGCTTCTGCGTCCGCTGGTTTGTTCAGGTCAAAGGTTTTTCTGAGATGCCCCTTGCGCCGCCAAACGTCATACATCACATTTGATATCAGTGTACGGTTCTTATGCCGAAGATCAGCCGCTGGCGCAGAGTAATGAGCCAAATCGGGATCAAAAGCTTCTTCATATGATAATGACCGTGGCGGCAGAGCCTGAGCATAGAGCTTCCGAATAGGCCCCTCGATCGCCGCGCCATCGGAAAAACAGCCATACGCGTAGTCCTTCGAAATTTTGCATTCTTCAAGACGACGATAACCGTGCCTCAGTCGCTCTTTATACTGCTCGAACAACTGCTGACCTTCGCCAAGATCATCATAAGACAATCGATTCTGATGTGCCGACACAGTCTTTTCTTCATAGGGACGGATACCAGAAAAATGCATAAAGACGAGCGGCTCTCCGCATGCTGTCCAACCAACACTCTCGTTGCAAAGAGGCCGATGCGCGAGATTCCAATAGGCCACATTGTAGCCAGCATGTCTCAGTATCTTTGTGCCCGGCACATAGCTTGGCAAAAGATCGACATACTTCTGATCCACGAAAATTCCTGCTTTGAGATCCGCGCGGCAATCGGCGGGCATGAACGTCAGCCACCAATCAACAAACGCGATACTCGCTTCCGAAGCCGCCAACGCGAGGAATCCAAGATTGTACACACCGGTCTGAAGAATCCGAAGTTCCGACGGTTTCTTGTCCATATCAAGCGGCCGGGTGATGTGCGGCGTTACGACCGCATTTGCACCCTCTTCATTCAGTGCCGAATAGACTTCAGTGAGCGGGCGGAAAACTTGGATATCTGGATCAATGTAAACAGCTGATAACACACCGCGATCAAACAGCCAACGAAAGACATAGGGTTTGATACTGGTATTAAACTCCGTCACGTTATAGCGCATAGCCATATCATAATACGTTGGTATACGAAGTTCTTCAGCCTTTATGGCGGGCACGCCCATATAGCTCTCAATCGCGCCCACTTCTCCCTCATCAGCGAGGAAGAGCAGTATCACCGCGCCTGGCATGTGCTCTTGCAATGAAGAGACAAGTGTTTGGGCATAGGGCAAGTAATTCCGTGAACAGATCGTGAAAATGACATTCTGACCTGCGAGGTCGGGCACGCTCGAGGATACCGAAACTGGTTGACTTGATGGGGGCCCACTGAAACTCATCTTTGTGAACCAATCAGTCGGGTGGTGCGTGATTTTCACGAACTGAACAATAAGGCCGTGACACGACCTCGCCAGCAAAATAAACACTTTGCATGGCAATCATCAACCGCACTTGGAACTTTGTTTTTGTCCATATTCCCAAGGCGGGCGGCACATCAATGGCCCACGCGCTCGCCCCCCTATCGACGTGGCAAGACCTGCAACTTGGAGGCACAGAGTTCGGCGAAAAGGTCCACCGCGCTTATAGCGCTCAGTTTGGCCTCTCAAAGCACAGTTATGCATTCGAGTTGCGCAATGTCATTGGCCACAAAACTTGGGCCAGCATGACGAGCTTTGCTTTGGTAAGGCATCCAGTTGCACGCACGATCTCAACGTTTCGATACCTTCGCCATCATTGTGATCATTATCGGTTTATGGAAAACATCGATACGTTTGACGCTTTTCTCCAGGCCGAGTTCTGGCAAAAGCCCGGCCCTGACAGAATGTTCCTTCCGCAATCCAAGTGGCTTTTTCATCCGGCTCGCCCGTCGGAGTGTTTGGTTGATAATGTGATCAAGCTCGAAAACTCAGATCAGGCACTACCAGAGGCACTGAGGGCGATTGAAATACCCCAGGTAAAACGTGACGCGCTTAGGTTTGAGCAGAAAAACGCGTCACCAAAGCTTGCTGGCTTGGCGCTTCGGGATGAACATATCGCCGCCATTGGTGAGCGATACCGCGACGACTTCGAAACGTTCGGTTACGATCTGGAGGTCTTTAAACCCTCGGATTCCGTGAACTCAGGCCATGTTTGATCAATGGCCGGGAGTAACTGTCCTTGACATCTCAAGGCTCTGGGCCAGGCGAGATCGGTCATCACCAACGGGGATTGACCGTTTAGAGCTGCGGACTGCCGAACAGGCACTGGCCGAGAACGCTATGTTTTATGTCTCGAGTGGCCGGCGATGTTGGTTTCTAGACAAAGGTGAAGTTGTTGATCTGACCACGTCTCTTCGTCATCGATGGACTGTAGGAAACACCAGCCGATCCGACACGCTTGATCGTCTCTCCCACGTCTTGGGAATCGCCAATCCAGAAATTTTCGATACTCCCACGGCGGCAAGTCAAATCAGCGTACGGGCCATTGAGAAACCGAGTCGTTTGAAAGCGAAAGCACGCTTTCTGTCCGGAAACCGCAGATTGGCAACGCATAGCAATGGTGACATTCGCTATCTGAATGTTTCTCATCAGCACCTCGAGAACACAGAGGCCCTGGTACGACTCAAGAACCGCTGGGAAGCTCGTGTCAGTCTTTACTGGCACGACGCAATTCCGATCCGCTTCCCTGAATATTCGGCACCAGATGAGCCTGAACGTCACCGTAAGCGACTAATCACGGCCCTGACATTCGCCGATGATCTGATGGTGAACTCGCGTGCGACAGCTGAGGATCTTAAGCTCCTGGCGAGCAAGGAAGGCTTTGATACACCGACTGTTTCGGTGGTCCCTCTTGATTCTCAACTCCCCCTCCATGCAACCATCCCAGATATCATCACATCGAGGCCCTATTTCATCACTATAGGGACTATTGAACCGCGCAAAAATCACCTTCTATTGCTTCACACCTGGCGCGAACTCGCCGCCGAACTGGGAGAAAATTGCCCCGCCCTCGTGATTATTGGAAACAGAGGTTGGATGAATGAGGGCACTTTCGCCATGCTCGACAGATGCGAGGCCATCAAGGCTCATGTTGTCGAGGCGCCAGGTCTATCGGATCGCTCTGCGGCGACGCTTCTGAAAGGTGCCAAAGCCCTTCTCTTTCCAAGCTTTGCAGAGGGCTTCGGTCTACCGCTTCTTGAAAGCCAGCGGATAGGTACACCTGTGATCGCGTCGAACCTGAATGTCTTCTCCGAGATCGCAGAAAAACCCTTCACGGTCATTTCACCGCTTGACGGCGCAGGATGGAACCAAGCCATTAAGGCCCAAATCACAGCTTCGATGACCTGAGGATCACGACGACACACTGCAAGCATGCGTTAGGCTCAGGAACAGTCTTTAGATCCGCGGCATGGAAGGACTTGATGCGGAGTCGTTGTTGAAAGGCAATTCTCGTCCGTAAACGGAAACGCCATCGAGCGGATGTTTGGCAGGCTCACAGACGTCCGCAAGCTCACCACCCGCGGCGACCAACGAGCGGATGCCTGCGCACTCAACATGCCCAGGAACTCTCACAACGAATGGCCCCGAATCGAGGGGACTGGACAAGTACGCTTGGGTCATTGATGCAACGTACTGGGGCGTTGGGATACTAACATGCCCAACCAAGATGGGTCGCCTATGTGGTTTTTCCGAATTATTGACGCACTGATCCGACGAGAGCTGGCTGGTCGCTTTGGGCAATCGCGTCTTGGTTATCTCTGGGCCTTTCTCACACCCCTTGCTGGGATTGGCGCTCTCTACCTCATGTTCAGCTTAATCCGTGAAGCTCGCTCCGATTTGCCGCTGCTGCTGTTTCTCGTCACAGGCTGGACCACCTATGGCGTTTACCAGGACATGACCAACACGCTTGCGGGAGCTGCAGAAGCCAACAAGGGCCTCTTGATGCATCCGATCATTTCCCGCCTGGACGTCTTGGTCGCCCGCATCGTTCTGGAGTTCCTCACGGCATCCGCGCTTCTTCTTGTTTATGCGTTCTTGGCGGCGGTGATTGAAGGCTCGCCGATGCCTAGCGACCTTGGCCTAGTTGTTGTCAGCTTCCTCTCAGCCGGCACTCTTGGTGCTGGGATCGGCATGGTCATTGCCGCTCTGAAAACCCACTTCCCCATGGCGGACAAAGTCATCGCGCCGATCAACCGCGTCGGTTTCTTTGTCTCAGGAGTGCTTTTCACTGCTCGCGACCTGCCGTCGTGGACCTATGACTACGTGAAATGGAATCCGATGCTCCACCCTATTGAGGGCATGCGTCAGGGCTGGTTCCAAGGGTACGAATCGCCAGTGCTCGACCTTTCCTACACTTGGTCCATCATTCTACCAGCCATTGCTCTCGGACTGGTCCTAGAACGGCGAAGCCGTCGCAGGATTTCCTTTGGGTAGTCGCTTGATTCGTTCTTGTATCTTAATGCCTTTCCTTCAAAGTGTAGTCTATGGTGCGTGGGATTATCTTGTTTTTCTTAGCCTCCGTGCTGACGGCTTGCGCCAGTACGCAACGCAGCACGCCTGAAAATCGATTGGGGTTGCCCAGCAATCTCATTTACACTGAAGAACGACCGGAAGGGTCCGTTTTGGCCTCCTTCACGTCAGCGCTCGGCCTACCTTGCCAGCGGATCAGCAGCAGCGCCGGGAAAGTGATTGCTTGTCAGTCAACTGACGGTTGGCTGGTGGTCCAGGATCTCACGGACAGTTCCCTCCAGTGATTCGCCTGCGGAACATATCGAAGGCTTATAAGGTGCAAGGCGGCTGGAATCGCGTGCTCCAAAACTTTGATCTCGATATTGGCCCAAATGATCGTATCGGATTGCTTGGCCGGAATGGAGCCGGCAAATCGACATTGCTGAGGATCATCGGCGGCGCTGAAAAACAAGACACCGGAACCGTGACCCGAGATATGTCGGTATCGTGGCCAATTGGTTTTTCTGGTTATATTCAAGGCAATATTTCGGGACGCGCTAACGCTAAGTTTCTAGCCAGAGTTTATGGCTGCGAACCCCAGGAGGTGTGCGACTTTGTCAAAGACTTCTCCGACATCGGCGCATTTTTCGACGAACCCGTTCGTACCTATTCTACAGGCATGCGTGGTCGACTGGGTTTTGCCCTATCGATGGCGATTGATTTCGACTGCCTGCTGATTGATGAGGTACTCGCGACTGGAGACGCAGCGTTCAAAGAAAAGAGTCGTCAGGCGCTTGAGGCCCGGCGCTCAAACTCAGCCTTCGTTATCGTCAATCACGGCCTTCAGGTCATTGATCGTCTTTGCAACAAGGTGGTGGTGTTGGGCATCGAGAACGGACCGGTCATCTCCGAAAAGGTGCACAAGACGATCAAAGAGTATGAGGCGATCTTGACGGGCAAAGACGTTGGCACTCACCAAGCGGCGGGGGTATAGTCTATGGAATCGCCTCAAGTGACCGCCGGGGTCGCCCAGTCCGTTCTTGAAACCAGTACGGTCAAGGCCCGGCGGGAGGAGCTTCTATCCCTTGTGCGGCGCCACCCTTTCTTTCTCGTTGCCCCTCTGTCTGCGATTGTTCTTGCTTTTTACTATGCCTTTCTCGCTGCGCCGATTTTCGTGTCCGAGACACACATCTCGATCCGTGGGAAAGACAGCGCTCCGCAATCAAGCCTCTTGTCCGCCTTTGTTCCCTCAGCGGGCGGAGGAGGTCTCTCAGAAAGCGTGGCGGTGATGGAATATATCCATTCAGCGCCCATGCTGGAAAAACTCAGTAAACAGATAGATATATTCGAACACTACTCATCGTTCCGACTGGACCCGTTCAGCACGATTTCGAAAAATGCTTCGCGTGAAGAATATTTGACTTTCTATCGGCGTCGGGTGTCGATCGTTCTCGATAGAGAAGCCGCGATCGTCAAAATTGAAGTCGATGCCTATGACGCTGAGTCAGCCCTTCAAACAGCTCAGGCCATTGTTCGCCTGAGCGAGGATTACGTCAATGATCTATCGACTAGAATCCGTGAAGAGACACTGGCCGACGCCCGCGCTGAACTGACATTGGCCCAAGACGATGTTCGCAATGTGCGACTAGCGTTGGCAGAGTTCCGCAATCAGTCGGGCGAACTCGATCCTGCGTCTCGCGGCAGTGCCAGCGTCGGCGCCCTGATCAATCTTGAAGGCGATATCACACGACTTCGCGGAGAGCTGGCGTCGCAATTGGCGATCAACCGCGAGGACGCTCCCCAAGTCCAAGCCATTGAGGCTCAAATCCGGAGCCTTGAAGCTCAAGTCGAAGATCAACGCCGGCGTCTTGCGAGCGAGAACAGCGACGGAACTCTTGCCGAGGTTCTTCGCGAATATGAGGGCCTCGTCATCCAGCGTGAATATGCTGAAACACGTTTGACCGCAGCGCTCGCTGCACTCGACGGCGCACGACAGCTGGCGGACCAACGGGAGCGCTTTATCGTGCCCATCGTCGACCCAGTCTTAGCGACCGAGGCGACCAAGCCTAAGAGATTTGGCGCCTTTTGGTTAGGAATGCTGATGGTCACCATCGGTTATGGTATTATTCGTTATACGATCGCAGGGATCAATGACCATGACGGCGCTGTTTAGGCTTTCCATTTTCGTCGCTTGTCTGTGCGTCACTCAGGCCTCGCCATGGCAGACGGCGTATGCCCAAGGCAGCGCCGACGAACAGCAGGCAGCACAACGCGCCCGTGGCGCTCTCGCGGCCATCACCCAAGAACGACGAGCACCGGTCTTTGGATCGCAGCTCTTCTCCGGATCGCCCGCGCAGTCTCGCGCGACAACAGACCCCAGTTACCGCCTGCAAACAGGTGACCGCGTCGCAGTCCGTGCGTTCGGGGCCTACAATGCAGATCTCGTCGATGAGATTGACCAGAACGGCATGCTGTTTGTGCCGGAAGTCGGACCGATTAATCTCAGTGGACGGACAGCTGGTGAGCTCCAGCAACAAGTTGAGAACGCCGTCAGCCAGACATTCACACAGAACGTTCGGGTCTATGCCACACTCGTCAGCCCAGGATCAATCACTGTCTATCTTGCAGGAGACGTGAACCAACCGGGGCGTTTCATCGGCGGTTCGAATGACGATGTTCTTTATTACCTGAGCCTTGCTGGTGGGATTACTCAAGAGCGCGGTAGTTATCGCGAAGTTCGTGTCTTACGGGACGGGCGTTTGCTGAAGAGTATCGACCTGTATCGCTTTTTGCTCTCTGGAGAGCTTCCCCAAGTGACCCTCAGAAGCGGCGACACCATTTTCGTGCCGCCTAGGGGACCACTCGTGAGTGCCTTGGGTGATGTTCTTGCTCCCTATGCCTATGAAATGAGCAAAGGTGCCCAAGGCGAGTTTTTGACTTCACTGGCGCGCCCAAAACACGACGCGACAGACGTCGCTCTCAGCGGCTCACGAAATGGAGAGCCCTTCGTCCGTTATCTGAGCATCCAAGAGTTTGCAAACTTCACCCTTTCTGACGGCGACGAAGCGGAATTTCGGGCTGACGTGTTTAGCCGCAACATCG
The DNA here is from genome assembly GCA_963922235.1 of uncultured Parvularcula sp. Lineage (GTDB taxonomy): Bacteria > Pseudomonadota > Alphaproteobacteria > Caulobacterales > Parvularculaceae > Parvularcula. The sequence continues at coordinate 13,431 of CAWUIJ010000046.1, forward strand.
CTATCGCGGTGGAAACAACATCGCGAGAAGCGCAAGCCCTCTATGTGGTCCCGCGCAATGCCAGTCTTCTTGACCTTCTCGCGCAAATCGAAGTTGATCCGTCTTCGGTTGATTTAAGCTCCATTCACGTCAACCGCCGGAGTGTGGCGCAGCAGCAAAAGATCGCTCTTGAGGCCTCTCTTGACGAGCTGGAGCGCTCGGTTCTTCTGGCGCCTGCATTCAACCAACAAGCGGCACAGGCTCTCCAAGCGGAAGCCGCAGCAATCGGCCAGTTCGTCGCCCGGGCGCGCGACGCCGTTCCCCTTGGAACAGTGACAGTCGTCGAGGATGGTCTGCTAAAAAACCTGACGCTTGAAGATGGCGATGTGATCGTCATTCCTGACCAGACGGATGTCATTCTGGTCGCTGGTGAGGTGCTTGCTCCGGGTGCATTCGTTTTTGGTCAGCGCACGACATTGCTTGATTATGTTGATCGCGCCGGTGGTTTCAGAGACCGCGCCAACAAATCAGACTTCGTGGTCCGTACCCGTTCAGGTGCCACGTTCAAAGTATCGTCTTCCTATGTTCCGCAGGCGGGCGACCAGATACTGGTCCTTCCGCGCACACCAAATAAGACCTACATTCTCGCGCGAGATCTCACGCAGATTGTGTTCCAACTCGCTCTGGCCACCGCCACTGTCGCACGGCTCTAGCGTCTTGTTGTCGGAGGCGTCGCATCCCGCGAAACCTTGGCGGCGTGCGCTGACCGCGGCCATCGACAGAGAACCGCATGCTCCCTTACGCATAGGGATCGCGTCGCCGGGCGTTTTCAAACGGCGGCGTCGCCTCAAAGACCTGATGGGTGACGGAGTGAGTTTTGTACCGGTCACACCCTTCACAGGATCATGCGATGCCGTTGCGGGCTGGGGCCTCAAAGGCAAAGGCAGTGACAAAGCCAAACGTCTGGGGGTTCCCTACCTGGCTCTTGAGGATTCATTCCTTGCACGACTTGGTGCGGGCGAAGGGCCCTATGGCCTTCTCGGCATTTCCATCGATACGAAAGGCGTCTACTATGACGCTAGCCGCCCAACACTGATCGAAGACTTGATCGCGATGAGTGTCACGGACACGCCTCATCACGATGCGGAGCACCTCCTCAGCTTTTTGCGGGCAACACGTCTTTCCAAGTTCAACACTCTGGATCCTGACGTTCTCCATCGGACAAGCGATGAAGGGGCGTCTTACCAGGCGATCGTCGTGGACCAGATCGCTAATGACCTTTCGATCAAAGGTGGTCTTTGTGATGCCTCCACCTTCGAAGCCATGCTCGACGAAGCCATTGGCACCTTTGGGGCCAGTGCCATCGCAGTGAAACTTCACCCCTATGATGGCGTCGATGGACGACGCGGGCACTTGCGCGCGTTAGCAGCGGCGCGAGGTGTGACGGCGCTAGCCTCGACAGCCAATTGGTTGGCGTGTGCTGAAAGAGCCGAGCGGGTCTTTGTGGCGACCAGCAATGCCGGACTCGAAGCTTTGATTGCTGGCACACCGGTGACATGCTTCGGCGCGCCATTCTTTGCCGGCTGGGGGTTGACTGACGATAGGGTGAAGATCGCCCGAAGAACAGCACAGCCACAGCTGGCACAATTGATCTACGCTTCTTATGATCAATACGGAATGTCTTGGCTCCCCAGCCTGCGCCGGCCTGGCACCGCCATGGAGCTTTCTCGCTTTCTTGCCGCCAATCAGCGTCACGCCAAGCTCTTTGGCAATGGACTTTCGATGGCGGGGTTTTCCGCAGCTAAGCGGCATTATATCAAACCCTTCCTCGGTCCTTGGAACCCGCCCCTCACGACGCACCCATCCCCTGCCCCACCTGAAGCCAAGCCGAGGGCCGTTTGGGCATCGCGTGTCAGTGGCCATGATCAGTTGGCTGATCTTTGGCGATCCGAAGGCGGATATTTTGTCGAAGATGGGTTTATACGCTCTGTGGGCCTGGGTGCTGAGCTCGTCAGACCCGCATCGCTCAATTTTGACCCTCACGGTATCTATTATGACGCATCCGCGCCAAGTGCGATCGAAGAGCACTTAGAGCACTACGAGTTCAGGCCTGATGAATTAGCACGCGCCCAGTCCTTGATCGACAAGCTACGCAAAACACAAACCACGAAGTACAACCTGAAAGGCGCAATGCCATCCCTTAAAGCGAATGGACGGAGAGTTCTTTTGGTCCCGGGGCAGGTGGAAAATGATGCGTCGATCCGCATGAGCCTGGGCGCGATCAAGACCAACCGCGAGCTCCTTCTCTCGGCCCGGCACGACAATCCCGATGCCTTTATTATTTATAAGCCGCACCCAGACGTTGAGATTGCCGGTCGGCCGGGTTTTGTTCCCGATGCTGACGACCTTGCCGATGCAGTTATCACCGGTGTCTCAGCAAGTGCAGCCATAGCGGCGGCAGATGGCATAGCCACGATGACGTCGCTTATGGGTTTTGAAGCGCTTTTGCGCGGACTTGACGTCCGCGTATACGGTAGCCCCTTCTACGCCGGCTGGGGACTGACCCATGACGTCGTCACATTTGATCGGCGCACCCGCAAGCGGACGCTTGAAGAACTGGTCGCGGCAGCGATGATTGAGGCACCGCTTTATATCTCTCCGCTGACGAACGTGCCCTGCGGAGTCGAGGATACTGTGGAAGCCTTGAGCACAAGCCAGCCAGGGCGCTCGAGCATTATCGGCGGTCAGACCGCCCTTAGGTTGTGGCGGCGCGCAAAACGGATCGAAGACAAGATCAAAGCACGATCAGAAGACTAAATTGGCATTACAATGATTGGCGCCCCTACGAGGTGGAGAAAACACCAATCTTCAACCTAGAAATTCACAGACATGCTGATCGCGCCGAAGCGGTCAGGCCCCTCCTGAGTATCAAACCTCTCTGAACGGAAAATATAGGTCCACGCGAACTGGGTCCGCCCCAACTGGATTGCGAGACCGGTTTGGAGGTCAGAGACGAAAGGCTCACTGTCGACACCAGGTGGCGTATCGTCAAAAAGGCTCCCGTCAAGGAAGATGCTGTGCGCAACGGCCCGGCCCTGGATACCAGCAAAGGCATACCAGCTCATCATCTGTGACGACGAGAAGTAACCCGCACCCGTCAGAGAAGGCCTAATCCTCGCAGGACCATAATCCGTTGGCAGATGGCTACCAATACGCATGGTTAAACCAGCCTGTGCGTGGGTACGGACATTACCAAGCGTTCCCCCGAAGCTTGGTGAGAAGTCGACATTGATCGGACCAGCACCCACCTCCAACACCGGTGGCAACTTTCGGTCATAGGAGATATTGAACACTGGTTCGTTGTTGATCTGATTCTCCCACCCCTCAGCCAGCTTTCGGCCTGTGTTCTTGTGGAAGAAGTTCTGCGCTTCTTCGCCAAGTGCCCAGGGACCTACCACACCGAATTCGATCGTCAGGATCTCAACATTTTGTTTCCGCTCGGAGATCAATGCATACTCGCCAAACAAATAGCCTGCATAGGGATGATCGTTCACCTGGGGCTCAGGCGTGAAGATATCGTCTGGCGTGAACAAAGCTTGGCCTAAAGAATAACTCCTTCGGTAGCGCGTGGAGCCGTCGTCCTTACCAAGCAGATCCATCTCAAACTGTGTCACAGATTTTGGCGGAGTCACATAAGAGACGCGGATGCCATTTGTATAATTCCGGTCGCGCTGAGCGAAGTAATCATTCTCGAGCAGAACCGTCAGTGTTCCTCTATCTGCGCCCTGAGAGTCAGAAGGAAACAGTATCAAAAAAATTAAAATAATTAGAAGTGTATTGGTGAGTTTTCTGTTTGATCCATCAAAACTCAAATAAGCACTATACATGATAGCCAACCAAATTTGCGCTCTCGATTTCTCATTAGTGATATTATATCAGAACAGTGAAGCTTTGGTTATTGATCTAAACCACTGAAAACAATGAATTTACGGAGCCTGCGTTGACCGCCTCTGAGAATTGGGAACAAGCAAAGCCGCGTCATTCGCAGCGCTGATGTCATCGAACATCTTGGCTACAGAGGTCCGGCACTGGTGAGCACTCAAGCCCCATGGGGAATCGACTTGCTCATATCGCTTTCATTCAGTGTACTTTTTATATTTCCGTCAGACTCTTCAGCTCAAAGCAGAAAAAAGATCGAACAATTTGCTTGGTATAATGATTGACTTGGTAACTGCGCCAAGCTCAATGGGAGCGCGGACTACGAAACGGCAGGCCACCTTGCGATGTTGAATGATCGGTGGTCGACGGAAGAGAACGATGATGTCAGCGCAGCCGAGGGACATGACCTCAAGCACGAGAGCAGCAACAGGGCCGGTTCTGATCCGAAGAACGCGACCCAAAGCGCGTGAGCATGCGCAGGAATACAGTCTCCCGCTCGCGCGTCCGACCTGAAGGGCCTGACTCAGCGCAGAAGGGGAATTCCGCAACTATTGTGATAAAAATGGTGGAGAGGGCTGGATTCGAACCAGCGTACGCATACGCGGGCAGATTTACAGTCTGCTGCCTTTAACCACTCGGCCACCTCTCCAAAGGCCGCCCGAGAGCGAAGGCGCCGGATAGAGCAAACAGAGCGGCGCTGCAACAGGTTCCTCTTCCCTTCGGGCAAAGGTTTCGGCAGGAGGCCCTTCTTATGTCGTCCCGCCCATCGTCCCCGCGCCGAGATCGCCCTCAAACACCCGAAAATGTGTGGCTTTATGGCCGCCATGCGGTGCTGGCAGCGCTCCAAAATGCCGAACGCCATCTCGTCTCTCTCGCGATGACGGAGAACGCCTCGATTTGGCTGGCTGAACAGGCCAAGGTGCCTGGTATCGCCGAGCTCATGAAACCGCAGGCCATCGACAAGCTCTTGCCCACGGGCGCCGTGCACCAGGGCATCGCTGCGCGCATGTCGGACCTCCCCCGGCGGCGCCTGAAAGACGTCTGCTCGGCGAAAAGCCAGCGTCCCGTGGTGATCCTCGACCAGGTGACGGACCCGCAAAACATCGGCGCGATCATCAGGGTTGCCGCTGGGTTTTCTGCACAAGCTGTGATCGTTCAGGAGCGACGCACACCGCCCCTTGCGGGCGCGTTGGCGAAAGCCGCCGCCGGGACACTCGAGACGCTCCCCGTGGTCCAAGCGGTCAATATCAGCCGATCGATTGAGGCGCTGCAGGAGATGGGATTCGCGGCCGCCGGCCTTGCTGGAGAGGGCGCAACGCCGCTTCCTCAGTATATGGAAGAGCGCCCCCTTGCTCTCGTTCTGGGTGCAGAGGGTAAAGGGCTACGCGAGGGCGTTCGCGGTCATTGCGATGCCCTGGTTTCGATTCCGCTCGCAGAGAACGTCGAGAGCCTCAATGTGGCCACAGCCGCGGCGGTGGCTCTTTACGCTGTCACGACTTAGCTGGCTGTGTAGACGGCAGAGATATCGCCCGCCATCAGGCGTGCGAAGACCTGCAGTTCATCCGCCTGGAGAACACCGTCAAAGTCCCGGTCCGCATTCAGGAACTCGTCCAGCAGGACCTCAGCAAACATCGCCTCATCCAAACCAGGCGCACCAGCGGCGCGCGCTGCATGCTCGTTCAGTGCAATGTTTGTGAGGGTATGGCGCTCACCCATCTCCATCGAGCTCGGAACTTCCGCCGGCACGATAAGATGCACAGTCTCATCGGCATCGATCGGTATACGGCGATTGAGGCGCGCAAGCTGTGCAGACACGATCCGCTCAGCAGCAAATTCATCAGCGTCGAGCCAGCCGTCTTGATCCCGGTCGACCCGCGCAAAGACGACGGTCGCATGGGCGAGCAGCTGCTCTTCCGTCAGGCTCGTCGCTTCCGCGCCAAAAGGATCGTCGGCGCCAAAGGCGGCACCAGTGAAACCAATCAGTCCGGCCAAGAGGCGAGCGGCAAAACGGTAAAGCGGGGGCATGGCATTGGGTCCTTTTGCCCATGCCCTGCAAATGCCGTGCAAGAGGGCGAAGGCGTCCCGCGCCTCAGCCCTCAAGGCCAGCGTTAGCCGACGATTTCGTCGTCCGCGAAGAAGAACTTGATCTCTTCAGCCGCTGTTTCTGGGGCGTCCGAGCCATGGACAGAGTTTGCTTCGATGCTCTCAGCGAACTCAGCGCGGATGGTGCCAGCTGCAGCTTCAGCAGGGTTGGTCGCGCCCATCACTTCGCGGTTTTTGGCAATCGCGCCCTCGCCTTCGAGGACCTGCACCACAACGGGACCGGAGGTCATGAAGCTCAC
>CAWUIJ010000047.1:0-19535 GCA_963922235.1 uncultured Parvularcula sp.
ATTTCGAGCTCGGCGAAGCGGAGCTCGGCGGTTTGTCGGCGACCTTACGACTTCCCGCTTAGTCCTCGCCCTCTTCGGTCTGAGCCGGGTTCCGGCGCCAGAACCTCAGACCACGGCGCGATCCCTCGCCTGCCTCCTTGGCCGCCGCACGCTCGGCGGCGCGTGCCTCTTTCGCACGTTTCTTGGCGTCTCGCTCCGCCGCTTTCGCTTCTTTTTTGGCCTCTTTGCGCTCACGGCGTTCCTGGCGAGCAAGCTCTTTGGCTTCACGCTTTTCTTTGCGGCGCAGCTCTCGCTCAGGAAGCTGAATATAAGCCTCGATGTGACCACCTTCGGTCAGGACAAAGAGGCGCTCATCAGCGACGATAGGAGGCAAGGTCGAGCCGTCCTTGAGGCGATAGCGATCAACGACATCGCCAAAAATCGGATCCACAGCGATCATCTGGCCGGTGGTTGATGTCAGATAGAGATTGCCTCCCGCCAGCACGGGTCCCGCCCAAACGATACGGTTGGAGCGATCGTTTTCCTTCTCGTACTGATCAAGCTGTGTGGTCCAACGAATCCGGCCATCGACGCGGTTCACAGCCGTCAGCAGATTGCGGTTCGACACAACGAAGAGAGTTTCCCCGGCAAGCCAGGGGGTATGATAACCGCCTACAGGCTGTTCCCACGCAACGCTCCCAGTCCGCGCATCAATCCCGGTCATTTGACCCGATTGCGTCACCGAAAAGACAGCACCCCGATCAACCACCGGACTTCCCGCCACATCGCCAAGCGTCGACAGCGCGTTGAGCCTTGAGGTGCGCGAGATCACGGCTGACCATTGGATACGGCCGGTGTTCGATGCGAGGGATGTGACTTCACCGGATGAAAACGGAATGATCACGCTGCCGTCGCTGATCGCTGGGGCCGCCGACGCCAAAAAGCGTGCAGGCTCCTCAAAGCTTTCATAGGTCCAGACCTCTGTGCCCGTCCCTTGCTCGAGAGCAATCACCTCGTTGCTGATTGTCACAGCAATGACCAATCCGTCGCCGACTGTCGGTGGGTTGCGCAACGGCCCTGGTGCCTCGGCTTTCCAGATGACCTCGCCGTCCTCCGCGTCCAGGGCGGCGACAAAGCCGAAACCGCTGGTGACGAACAGCATGCCGCCTTCAATGGCCGCGCCGCCGCCAAAGCCGAGATAGCCAGCATTCGTCCGTGCAAAAATGTTATACCGGCGGCGGCGTCTCTCACGAAGATCAGGAGTCAGTTTGGTCGACCAAATGCGCTTGCCTGATTCAACGTCAAATGCCCTGACCTCGGCAACTGAGTCGATCAAGAAGATGCGCCCATTGCTGACGACAGGCGCCGACGTAATCGGAGCATCCTTGGCCTTGCGGCTTGACGCCTTCACACGCCAATCGCGCTTCAGATCAGCAGGAGCGGCTACATGCTGGAAGGAATGATCTGCCTCCCCCGCCGTTTGCGCCCAGGCACTGTTGGTGAACGATGGCGGTAAGATAAGCTGCTGGGCGTTCAGCTCCGGATCAACGATCACCTGCTCTTCGAGTGAAACGACCGGCTCCGATCCTTCAAGCTCGGCGAGATCCTTATCGGTCCCAGCACAGGCAACCAGGAGGAAGGCCGCAGCCAGCAGGGTCGTCCAGCTCGACAAAGTGCGCACGCTTATTGTTCCTTGCCGCTGGATTCTTCAGCTTCGTTCTCGATGGCGAGCTGTTCTTCCACAGCCTCGAGAAGCTCCGCGACTGGAGGCTCAGGCAAGACATCCACGCCTGGATCAACGCCGAGCGGCACGCCCGCGCCTTCCAACTCCGCACCAAAGCCGCGGATAAAATCGACCACTTCGCTTTGGCTCGCTCGTTGCGTCTCAAGGCTTGCGCCATTCGCGCCTGCGTCAGCAAGGGAGGAAAAACCGCGCGCGCGGGAGCGAAGAAAATCCGCGGCCGTTGGCGAAGCAGCGATCGCATCAAACCGCGCTTTGGCGCTCACATAGTTGCCGTCAAGCAAGGCAGCAGCCGCAGCGATCTCATCAGCATGGCCCCTAAAGGCCTCGCTCTCGATCGTTCCCGCGACTTCGCTGGCACGCGCCGGGTTGGTATCAAAAACGGTGTAAGCCGCCCGGATGCGCGCGAAGTCCCGCATCGCTCCGGACACAGACTCATCACCATAGACCTCAGCATAGAGCGCGGCAGCCCCCTCAAGGTCGCCGCTTTGCGCCAGAGACGAGGCTGCGCGCATGCGCGCCAGGACCGCGTAACCGGTGTCACTCTCTTCTGCGAAACCCGTCAGAATTTCCGCCGTCGGCTCCGTCTCCGCTGCAAAGCTCAGCTCAGCATACTGCGCCGCAGCTTCCGCGGCGGCAGCGTTCTTCTGGCCATCGACAAATTGATAGCCAGCCACAGCCAGGACAATCGCCGAGGCACCGACAGCTGCGGGCACGCGATAGCGCCGGATGGCATCCATTGTTTTGTCGCGGGAGAGATCTTCATCGACCTCGCGTAGGAGGACGTCTTCTTCAGAGGCCACGGGCGTCCCTTTGGTCGTCACTTCACCGGCTGGCAGGGGCAGCAGGACTCGAACCCGCGACCCTCGGTTTTGGAGACCGATGCTCTACCAACTGAGCTATACCCCTATGCCGTTTTGCGCCTTTAGGGCGCCGCCGCGCCGGGCGCAACTCAACGCTTGGTCAGGAGGGTGGCTGAAGGTCGTAAAAGAACTCTTCCCGCACGATTTTTCCGTTTTTCACGGTGTAAAGGGCGACTTCATCCATCGCGATGATCTCGCCTGATGCCCGCTCTTTGACTTTGAACTTGAAAATCACGCTGAACCGGCCCGAACCATCGTAGAAGGGTCCTTCCACAACATCTTCCAGGGGCTCCATCGCCTGCTCCCAAAAGTCATGCTTCCCGTGGATAGCAGCGATACCCTTCTTCTCACGCTCCTCACCCGGCTGGGCCATAGGCTCCACCGAGACCGCATCATCGGCGTAAAAAGCGTCGATGTTGTCGCGGGCTTTGTCGTTCCGGCAGTTCTCCACAAGTGCCTGAGCGATGCGTTCGACATCGGGGGTATGCATGATCACGTTCTCACTATGTTCCCATTGCCGCTTCCCATGATCAGAGGGAATAGGCGAGTCATTTCTCATTCTTTTGGCAGCAGCACCTGGCGCGCCTCGTTGACCTTGGCTGCAAGATAATCAGAACCGCCCTGGTCAGGGTGAGCGCGCACAATCATCCGGCGATGGGCCGAATGAATCGCGTCTTCATCCGGATCACCTTCGAGACCCAAGACAGCCAAGGCTTCGTCTCGTCCCATCCCACCTGGCTTTCTCGGCTGGGGAGACGCCGGACCATCCTCTGCAAGATCCTCGAAGTCGCCGCGCCGGGCGAGCACCCCCATCACCACATTGGCGCCAAAACCAGCACCCACGAGCAGCGCCAAAAGAGCGACTGGGGTCAACCTGAAAAGCTGAAAACCTATCACCGCAACAGCAGTCGCGCCGCCAATGAGCATAAGCCGCCGCCGCGCCGCTGTCGGCAGGGGAAAGCGCCGGGTGATCACGCTGAACGCGGTGATCAAGACTGCGAGGGTGAAAAGCACCATGCCAAGGGGCTTAAGCCGCCGCGGCTTGAACCTCCAGCTCTTCGCGCTTGTTCCGCGGCTTCGCAGCGGCCGCTGTCACATCTTCGACCGCACCGCCGGTCGGCAGTTTGAGCGCGGCGACAAAGCTACGGAGCTCCTGTCTCGCTGCAATATGCGACATGGACGAAAGCTTCCGCGGGCTGCCTTTGGTCCCGAGATCAAGAAGGGTCATCCCGTAAGAGAAGAGCTCACGGTAGATCACCCGCTCACCAAAGCCCCGCGCCTGGCGGAACTGGATCCGCTTGGAGAGGTCCTCAAGCTTGGCCGCCATCGCGGCTTTGTTCTTGGCATTGGTCGCCTGCAGACGATTTCGGGTCACAACCCAGTCAATGCCGCCGATCACGCCTGACTTTGCCCGCATCTGACGCGCCCGCCACACCGTCTCGGCATAAAGGCTCGGCCCTTTGATCGCCCGGGTTTCAGGATCGACGCGCGCGAGAAGATCAAAATCAACGAAGCTATCGTTCAGTGGGGTGACAATTGTATCCGCATAGCAGTGCGCGGTCCGCGAAAGGTAGGTATCAGCCCCCGGACTATCGACGACCAGGAAATCGCAGTCCGCGAACGCAGCCAGCGTCCGCCGCAAGCGATCATCGTCATCGCTTTCAGCTTCGCGGCGGCTGTCATGATCCGAATTCTGCAGAGGCAGGAATTTCGGCATGGGCAGCTCGTCAGCGGTCAAACCCTTCGCCACACCCCACTGCGCGCGGTTCTCGAGATATCGCGCCAAGCTTTTCTGTCGCACATCGAGATCAAGAACGCCGACCGAGCGGCCTGCCCTGAGAAGAGCAACCACCAGGTGCATCGCGACGGTGGTTTTACCTGAACCGCCTTTTTCGTTGCCGATGACAATGACGTGCGTATCGGTGATAGCGTTCATCAGTTCCACTCCTGATGGGTCGGAAGAAGGTCGCCGGCAGGGTCAGCAGGCGCACAATAGGCCCCCTCCTGCACAAGCTGATGGCAAAGCGCCTGCGCGTCGGACACCGACGGTAGCGGCCCTGCCAAAAGACGAACAAAGCGCCCGCGGGCGCCCAGATCAACTTCACGAAGGATGGGCGTCTGCCCCGAAAGAAGTGATCTGTGATCCTCTAATAAAATTTCCCAGCCCTGCTCGGCATCCGGCCAATCGTAATAGGAGGCCAAGTGCACCGCGGCCCCAGGAAAGACCGTTTGTTCGGGAGGAGCGCTGTTAGCGGGCGCAGCCGGTGCTTCGATCGGCGCAGCCTCAGGCGCGGATGGGACAGGCTTCCGTCCAAGCCGACTGGAATAACCAGCCTCGGAACCTGATAACTGGAGGTCTGTGGCTCCGGTCAGGGTCAACCACGCGCCCATTGCGAGGAAGATCTTGATTCCAGCGCTGAGAACGGGCTTTTTCATGCGTTCCAGAGTTTCCGATTGTGGTTGACGAAAGGTTACCAAGGTCACTCCGGTTTTCATGATTCTGAAAGCTTCCATACCAAAGAGTGTCGGTCAGTTATGCTTGTCGCCAAAAATCGCACCGACCTCGCCAAGATTTTAGAATCTGGAGCTTTTTCCAGGTCCACGCACTGCCTTGTGCCAACCATGGGCGCGCTTCACGAGGGACATTTGTCGCTGGTTGATGCAGCCAAGACACACGCGGAACGTGTGTCCGCGTCAATTTTCGTCAACCCTAAGCAGTTCGCTCCGTCTGAAGATTTTGGCTCTTATCCGCGCGCGCAGCGTGAGGATTTGGAGAAATTCGAGGCTGCAGGCGTGGATCTCGTCTACACACCAGGGCCCGAGGACATGTATCCGCGCGGTTTTGACACCCGTGTCAGCGTCGGCGCGATCGCTGAGCCTTTGGACGGCGCCTCCCGCCCGCACTTTTTTGGCGGGGTCGCCACCGTCGTTGCCAAGCTCTTCACACGCATGAAACCCCAAGCGGCGGTCTTTGGTGAAAAAGACTATCAGCAGCTTTTGGTCATCCGGCGCATGGCAGAGGATCTTGACCTCGGTGTGAAGGTCGTAGGTGCCCCGATCATCCGCGAGAACGATGGCCTCGCGATGTCGAGCCGCAACCGTTACCTCTCCCCGCCAGAGCGCCGCATTGCGGGTGAGCTGAACGGAGTGATGCGCAAAATCTGTGGACGGATTGCTGGAGGCGTGGCTGTGCCCACTGCACTCATCCAAGGCATGCAGGAGATGGATTCGGTGGGCCTCCACCCCGTCGACTATCTCGAACTGCGCTCGTCCACGGACCTTCAGCCCATGCCCGAGCGCGAGCTCCGCCGGGAAGAAATGGAAGACGCACGCCTGTTCGCGGCCGTCATGCTCGGCAAGACCCGGCTCATCGACAACATGGCAGTGTTAGAGGCGTAGGCGGATCACCTCGAAGAGGCACACTTCGCCTTGCACCTCACCAACCAAAAAAATGCCGCCCGGCCTGAAGCGCGAGCGGCATAAGTTTGGTTCAGCTACAAGGCGTTACTCGCCCGGCTCAGCCATCAATTCGTCTTTGGACACTGTTTTTTCCGTGACCTCAGCGTTCTCGATTAGATGATCGACGACCTTCTCTTCAAAGAGAGGTGCACGGATTTGAGCGAGAATGTCTGGACGCTGCTGGATCATGTCGAACATCTGCTGCGGCTGCATGCCCATTTGCATGGCCTGCATCTGGATCGCTTGGGTCAGCTCGTTCTGCGGAACGTCGACTTTGGCTTCTTTGCCGATTTCAGCGAGGAGAAGACCAAGGCGAACCCGGCGCTCAGCGATCTTTTCGTAGTCCGCCTTCAGCTCGTCTTCTGTCTTGTCTTTGTCTTCTTCGTCACGCTCAGCGTTCTCGACTTGGGCCCAGATCTGATTGAACTCAGCTTTGACCATGCCGCCTGGCAGTTCGAAATCGTGCTGCTCATCAAGATAGTCGAGAAGAGCCCGTTTCATGTGAAGGCGTGACTGACCATCATAGCGGCCCTTGACCATCTCAGTGATCCGCTCACGGAGCGCGGCAAGATCGTCAAAACCGATGGTCTTGGCAAAGTCGTCGTCAAGCTTGGTTTCGACAGGCGCCTGAACAGACTTTGCCGTCACGGCGAATTGCGCGGCTTTGCCAGCAAGATGGGCCGCGTTGTAATCCTCAGGGAACGTCACCTCGATGGTGCGCTCCTCGCCAGCTTTGATGCCGACAACCTGTTCTTCAAAGCCTGGGATGAACGTGCCGGAACCAAGATCAAGGTTCACGTCCTGGCCTGCACCGCCTTCGAACTCTTCGCCGTCGATCGAACCGACAAAGTCGATGATTGTGCGGTCGCCATCTTCAGCAGCGGCGCCCTCGTCTTTATCCTCGAAAGACTTGTTCTGTTCAGCGAGTTTCTGGAGCTCTTCCCCGACTTCGCTGTCGTCGATATCTGCGACCATCTTCTCGAGCTTGATCGCATCAATGCCCTGGGGCTCGATCGTCGGAAGAAGTTCGACCGACATGTTGTAGGAAAGATCAGCTTCGCCGCTGACAACTTTCTCAATCAGGCCGTCTTCGATGTCAGGCTGAGGCTGCATCGCAGGCTGGCGATCAGCGTCGGCGAGCGCTTTTTCTTGAGCAGCTGCCATCTCTTCTTGGATGAGCTCGCCCATCAGGTTTTGGCCGTAGAGCTTTTTCAAGAAGCTGGTGGGCGCTTTGCCAGGGCGGAAACCCTTGAGATGCACCTGCGGCTTGATCTCTTCGAGCTTCGCTTCGAGCCGTTCGGACAGGTGGCTCTGCGGAATGGTGATCTGAAACTCGCGGCTCAGGCCTTCGTTCTTCGTCTCGGTGACTTGCATCTCGTGTTTCCGTTCCGGGGCCGCCCTCGCGCGGCGCATATCTTTGGGTTCGCCCGCAGCGCAGACGACGAAAGCGCAGCGCCTAGAGCGGAAAGCCGCCAGTTTCAATGGGGATTTCGATTGGCCGGTTCGGATCAGCCCTGCGGCAGGATCGTGGTGGCGTAGACAAAGGCTGTGGCCAGGCCAATCCCATAGGCAACAAGCAGTGATCCAGCGACAAACAGCGTACGCTGACGTCGGCGCACAACCCGCAAACGCTGGGTTTCTTCAAGCCTTGCGATCAAAGCTGCAGAGGGTCGAAGGCGAGGCTCAGCCTGGGCTTGCGGCGTAGCCACCTGTTCAATCCGAACATCGGCCAAGGGAACAGCGAACGCCAGCGAGGGATCGCTCGCCGGATCAGATGCACCGGGGAGTGACGACGCTGTGAACACCGGTCCTGGCGGCACCGAAATCTCTGTAAATTCGTCAGCCTCAGGCGGCACTGAACTCTGGCCGGCCGCAGACGACTCCGCCCGCGACGTGAGATCAGCCGCCGGTGGAGCTGGCATCCGCAGATATTTCTCGGTGTCAAAAAGATGGGTCAGCCCATAGGCCGATGGAAGCCGCTCTTGTGGACGTGGGCCGGTCAGCCGCTCAATCACATAGGCGAGCCGCGGCTCCAGACCCTCGAGATTGGGGCGGCCGTTCTCATCACGCGCATCCACCGCGCGGGGGTCGCCCCGCGCTGCGGCTAGAAGCGTCAAACCAAGGCTGTAAAGATCGGACTTGCCGCTCACGCGCCCTTCGAACTGTTCGGGTGCCGCATATCGCTGTTTGCCTGCGAACCGGTCCCCGATCACCGACCCGCCGCCCGCACCCTCGTTCAAAGCGATCCCAAAGTCGATGAGAACGGCTTCACTCGGATCATTGTTCCGAAGGACGATGTTATCGGGCGAGATATCACGGTGGAAAATCCGGCGCTCATGTACCGGCACGAGCCCCTGACCAATGCGCCGTGCCAATTTCAAAAGAGCATCAGCCGGAACCGGCCCGATTTCTTGCGATAAGCTCTTCAGCGTCGGCCCATCCACATAGTCCATCACGATAAAGATGAAGTTCTGGCCACGGTGCTCTGCCTGCTGACAGATCAGATACTCCACCACCGCGGGGTGGTTAACCTTCCGAAGCTCTGCCTCTTGATGAAGCAGGACGTTCAAATCAGCCTTTGTCACGCATTCAGGGCGAAGGATCTTGAGGGCCACACTTTTGCCCGCATGGTTCTTCGCCCGATAGACCTCGGACATGCCTCCGCGGCCGATCGATGCCTCGATCGTAAAATTGTCGATCACGACAGATCCTGGATCAAGAAACCACGGATCGGTTTGGGCTAAGGTCGAGCTCACGGTCTGCCATCCCCTTTGAAATGTGACCTTAGAACACAAATGCCTAAACCTCCGTTGACCGAGGGCCCAAAGTCTTTGTCTTCACCCAAGAAGATAAAGAGCATTTGATCCTTTTTCCGGAAGAAGTGAGCAACATTAAGATGTTAGGGTCTCAATACCGAGGGGGAATGCGGCGGGGGCCTTGTGAGTAAAAATCAGTGGGTTAGGGATCACCAGCTCTTAGGGCATGCGAAGAACCGCGTGATCTTCGTCTCTCACATGACGTCTGCCGTTGGCGCGTTTTTGCTTTACGGGTTCCTCGCGCTTGATCCTCAGCACGACCGAGCATTGGTCGTCGTCGGACTTATCACTGGCATAGGTTGTGTCGCATCCCAGTTTCTGAAGCCCAAAGACGGCTGGAAAGAACAAGTCTTTCTCGCCATTAGCTCGCTTATCTTGACGGCTGCACATGTCTTTCTTGTCCTGAATATGCCAACGCTGTTCAGTCCTCCAGCTATTTTCAGTATGACGATGATCGTAACGACATCACTCGTTGGTACAACGCGGGCAGGCCGGATTGTGACTGGCATTGCCATGACCACATTTGTTGTCAGCTACTTCCAGCACTACGGAACCGGAGCTTTTCAAAACTTGAGCAATAGCGACGCCATCTATCCACTTGGTGTCCTGTTCGGATTTCTCCTTACCTGCTTCGTCTGTAATTTGAGCGCTTCGGCGTTTAGAACGGGAATGATTGAGACAGCATCTAAGCTCACTGAGGCAAGGGCCATCGCGCAATCGGCCAATGACGCAAAGACGATCTTTCTGGCCAATATGAGCCATGAAATCCGTACCCCTATGAATGGCATCATGGGTATGATTGATGAAGTGCTTGATCGCGATCTCGATGCCCATGATCGCCGCGATCTTGAGGTCGCCAACCGGGCTGCACAGTCATTGCTTGGTATCCTGAACGACATCCTGGACTTCTCAAAGCTTCAAGCGGGCGAACTTTCGGTCGAGGCCGTACCAACAAAAACAATCGAGCCTTTTGCTGATGTTGCGGCCCTGTTTACGCCAGCGGCATCGGCAAAAGGCTTGAGCCTGAGCTTTGAAACGGGATCGCAACTACCTCCCTATGTTACGCTTGATCCTCTCCGCGTCCGGCAAATCCTGTCGAACCTCGTGGGCAATGCAGTCAAGTTCACCAATGATGGCTCAATCCAGCTTCGGCTTCATTACGCTGATCAAGCACTTGAGATTGAGGTCCGTGACACGGGCATCGGCATCCCTGAGAACAAGTTACCCATGATCTTCGATCGCTTCGGGCAGGCACAATCGA
Organism: uncultured Parvularcula sp.; assembly: GCA_963922235.1. GTDB lineage: Bacteria > Pseudomonadota > Alphaproteobacteria > Caulobacterales > Parvularculaceae > Parvularcula. Next base: position 10,120 of record CAWUIJ010000047.1, read on the forward strand.
GCATCGAACGGCACTATGGCGGTACTGGCCTTGGCCTCTCGATTTCAAAACAGCTCGTGGACGCCATGAATGGCTCGATCCGAGTCGAAAGCACCATTGATCAGGGAACGACGTTCTCCATCACCATCCCTGCTCAGCCTTGCTCTCAACCGCAAGGCAGCACCGAACCCCAAATTGTAGCAGAGCAGGAAGACGAGTTCGAAACCCCGCTCCGCATTTTGGTGGCAGAAGACAACCGCGTGAACCAACTTGTCCTTACACGGTTCTTTGAGCGCCTTGGTCATCGCGCGACCATCGTTGATGATGGTGATGAAGCGGTGGAACTCGCAGGCAGTGTGGAGTTCGACGTGCTGATCTTCGACGTGGGCATGGAACGGATGGACGGCATCACCGCAGCTCGGATCATTCAGGACAGTGGCGGAAAGAACGCTGACACGCATTTGCTTTTGGCGACCGCCTATTCAGAGCGGGACCTTCAGAATGAAACCGACGATGTCAGGATCAACGATATCCTGATGAAGCCGCTGAAGTTCGACGATCTCCGCACCGCTCTGAAACGGGCAAGGCCCTCGGGTCTGGCGGCCGTCGATGCAGACAATAGCCCTCGCGCGGTGGTCGAGCATGGCTAAGACGGGGCGCAAGGCGCGTGCGCGTGCAGACCAACAGCCATAACTTTGCGCAGATTGTCCGGGACTTTATCACGAAATTCGCGTGTGATGAGAATGCTAACTCGCGTCGTGTATGGCATGCTCAGCCATCGTGTGGGCGATGGGGAGACATGCAATGGTCGATCTGGACCAGGTCAGAGCTTGCTTAGCATGCGATGCTCTGTGGCGGATTCCGCCACAGGAAGAAGGCGATCGCCATGTCTGCAAGCGCTGCGGCGAAGTGATTGATGAGCGCAAGGGCGAAAGCCTCGACGCCGCTCTCGCCGCCAATATCGCTGCGGCCATTCTGACGCTCGTAGCCGTGTCCTTTCCGTTTCTCTCCGTGTCGCGAGCAGGGCTTGAGAACAAGATCTCCGTCATTGATGCGGTGAACGTCCTCTGGCTGTCAGACATGGCCTTTTTGTCCATCGCGTGCGGGCTTTTGATTTTGCTGATCCCTGTTCTCAGGGTTTGTCTCTTGGTCATTGTGTTGATCGGTGCCCAGATGAAGGGGCGCGCGGATCGTACCTTCGCATCCATCTACCGTTTCGCCCGAGAGCTTGAGCCATGGGCTATGGCAGAGATTTTTCTGGTCGGCGTAATCGTCTCCCTCGTCAAAGTCGGGTCTTTGGCGGATATAGGTGTGGGGCCTTCGTTCTGGGCTCTTTGTGCTTTGGTCGGTATGCTGAGCTTCGTCCAGGTCACCCAGAGCTCTCATACGACATGGGCCGGATTGAGGGGGCACCTATGATCACGGCCTCTGAATTGGGTTTGGCCGTGTGCCGATCATGCGGCACAGTGACTGAACACCCTGGCACCCGCTGCGAGGTCTGCGGCGCTATGGTGCACACGCGCATCCCCCGCAGCCTTCAAAAAGTCTGGGCCTATTGGATCGCAGGGGTGCTACTCTACATTCCGGGCAACATCTTCCCCATCATGATCACCACAACCTTGGGCAATGAAAGTGGCTCAACGATCATCGGCGGGGTGATCACGCTCTTGCACCATCATAGCTACAGTGTCGCGATCGTCGTGCTGGTCGCGAGCGTTCTCGTCCCCGTCAGCAAATTTATCGTCATTGCCCTGATCGCCCTTTCAATACAATTCCGATGGCCGATCAACACCCATCACCGGCACATTGCGCATAAAGCTGTCGAGTTCATTGGCCGCTGGTCCATGATCGATGTGTTTGTCGTCGCAGCCCTAGCAGCGCTCATCCAATTGGGCTCTGTCATCGCGATTTATCCCGGCGAGGCGATCGGCTTTTTCGCCTTGTCTGTCGCGCTAACGATGCTCTCCGCTCAATCTCTCGATCCCCGCCTGATGTGGGATCACGCGCCCGAGGAGGCGCATCACCATGGTTGATGACTCCAAGATCGAAAACGCAGGCCTCGCTGCATCGTCTGATGGCGGCAGGAAACTCTCCCCGGTTTGGCTTGTCCCTATCTTTGCGGCTCTTTTGGGTGCGATCGTCGCCTACAATGCGGTCTCGTCGCAGGGCCCCTTGGTGGAGATTGAGTTCGAGAGCGCAAGCGGGATCGAGGCCGGCAAGACCTATATTCGGCACAAAGATGTTGTGGTCGGCGCCGTCGAAGATGTCGCGCTCAGCGAAGACGCAGGCAGCGTGATTGTTCATGCGCGGCTGGATAAGGACATGGCGCGCTATCTCGGTGATACAACAGAGTTCTGGATCGTCAGTGCTCGCATTGATGGTGGCCAGGTGACAGGTCTCGGAACGCTTCTTTCAGGCTCCTTCATTGAGATGGACTGGTCAGGACCGCCCATGCAGCGCGTCAAGCGCATCCAAGGGCTGTCCCAAGCACCGCTGACCAAACCCGGCGCGCCTGGACGCCGGGTCACTTTACGTTCGGATACGGCGGGATCCTTGAGCGTCGGCTCGCCGATCTATTTTCGACAGATTCCCGTTGGCCGCATCGAGAGTCGTCGGCTCACGGATGATGCACAATACGTGGTCTTTGATGCCTTCATCGATGCGCCCTATGATCAACAGGTGAGCCTCGCGACGCGGTTCTGGAACGTCTCTGGCCTTTCGGTGGATGCGGGCGCTGATGGCGTCACCGTCCGGATGGAGTCGCTCACAACGCTTCTCTCAGGAGGCCTGGCCTTTGAAGACATCGGCCCCGAGAGCGATGCGCCTCTGACGGAAGACGGCGCGGAGTTCGGCATCTTTGCGAGCCGCAGGGAGGCGGAAGAGAGCCTATTCCGCATTGATGAGGGGTACGAAGACTACCGCGTCATCGCACGCTTTTCAGAATCTGTCGGCGGCCTTCGGGCAGGTGCTCCGATCACAGTGGAAGGCATCGTGGTGGGCCGCGTCGCTGACGTTGTGGCCCGACCGTCTCCAGAAATCGGTGGCCGCCTTGAGGTCTATGCGATCCTGCAGATTGAGCCGGGTCGGCTTGGCCTGGGGACCATTCCCAAGGATGAGTTTTACGAGGAAATGGAGGTCCTGGTGGACAACGGCATGCGCGTGCAACTCGCGTCCGGGAACCTTCTCACCGGCGCCCTCTCTGTTCAGATGCAGCTCCTTGACGATCCGGAACCAGCCGAGATCGATTATGATGCGGAGCCCTATCCCGCTATCCCAACAGCCAAATCAGAGATCGCTGCACTGACGAGCAATTTTGAGGACCTCCTCGCATCCCTGTCTGAACTGCCGCTTGAGGATTTGGTGCTGGCCGCCACAGGGCTCTTGCAAGAGGCCGAGGGTGTGTTGGCCAACCCGGCGATGCGCGAACTGCCCAATGATCTGGCGGAGCTCACCGACAGTTTGAACAGCCTCTCTCAGCGTGCTGAGTATGCACTTTCTGGCATCGATCCTGATTCCGAGCTCTACGTCGAACTCGCGGCGGCCGCAGCGGAGATGCAGCTCGCGGCACGATCGCTCGCGGCGCTCGCTGATCGTTTGGAAGAGCAACCCAATTCCCTGCTGACTGGCCGGTAAGGAGAAACACCATGAAGACGTCTCTAACGCTTATCTTCCTCCTGATGCTGACAGCTTGCGCTAGCGCGCCGCCCAAGTTCTATCTCCTCGAGGCCCCCAGCGCCCTCGCCTCCGCGCAGACCCCCACAGGCGATCTGCATACGATTGGCATCGCGCGGGTCTCGCTGCCCGCTTATGCGAGCTCGGAAAAGATCGCACGGGTGGATGGTGACCGCCAACTCTTTAAAGATGACGAGCATCGCTGGGCTGAACCGCCTGCTGACGGTCTCACACGGGTCCTCGCGGCGTCTTTGGCAAGCCATACCGGCGCCACGGTCATCACCGAGCCCTTCCCGCGCGGCCTAGATCCTGACTTGCGCGTGTCGGTTCAGTTCGACCGGTTCCTCCGCTCACCCGACGGTGCCGCCATGATTGCTGGGCAGTACACGTTGGAGGATAGTCGCGGTCGCCAAGTCCTCGCGATTGAGTCGTTCTCAGCCGAGGTCGCAAGCCCATCAAGCGGTTACAGCGCCTATGCTGACGCCGTGGCGGACGCCGTTGGTCGCCTAGGAGCAGAAATCAGCGAGACGGCCACATCGCTCGACTGACGAGCGGGTTAGGAGCCGCCAACCTTTTCCTGGCAAGGTGCCCCCGCGCCGCGATTCGAGGGAGCGCCAGGCATGCATGTCCTTCTCGTTGAGGATAATGAGGAAACTGCGGAATTCATCTGCCGAGGGCTGACCGAGGCAGGAGAGGCCGTCGAGCATGTCAAAGACGGCAAGGCGGGCCTTGTCGCGGCGGCTGGCGGCCGTTTTGATGTTCTGATCTTCGACCGTCTCCTGCCAGAGATGGAGGGAGCGGCGGCTGTCCGGGTACTCAGGCAATCCGGTGTCACCACACCGATCATCATGCTGACGGCTCTTTCAGGCATTGAGGACAGGGTCGAGGGGTTGGAAGCTGGGGCGGATGACTACCTCGTGAAGCCCTTTGCCTTCGCCGAGCTCTACGCCCGGCTGCGCGCGCTCGCGCGGCGGCAACCGATGGCGGAAGAGGAGGCGGTACGCTTATCCGTGGGCGATATGATCTTGGACCGAACCACGCAATCGGTGACCCGCAATGGGGTGACCCTGGACCTTCTGCCCAGGGAGTATAAGATCCTCGAATTCATGATGATGCATGAGGGCCAGGTGGTGACGCGGACAATGCTCTTGGAGAAGATCTGGGGATACAGTTTTGATCCCAAGACAAGCCTTGTCCAAACCCATGTCAGTCGCCTCAGATCCAAGGTCGACAAGCCGTTCGACCGCGAGCTGATCAAGACTGTGAGAGGATCAGGCTATGTCCTCTCCGCCAGCTAGACGAACATTCAGTTCGGTGATCTTTCTCCGGGCCTTAGGGATCGGAATGATCGCTCTGGTGCTCCTCCTCACCTTTGTCTGGAGTCTCGAAGGCATCACCCGCGCCCGCGTGCAGGCCGCGATGAGGGCTGAGATCGAAGACCAAGCCTATGAGATCGAAGAGATTTATCGTTTGGAAGGCCTCGGCGAACTGATCGACAGCGCCCGGCGCGAAGGCCGCGCCGTTTGGCCCAGAGAATGGCTGACGGAAGCGATCCACGAGGAGGACACGCTGTTCCGTCTGACCGGAGACGAAGGCCAAACGCTTGCTGGCTTTGATGATCTCGATCCACCCGAAGACTTCGCGACAATAGAGCTGCTCACGGATGAAAACGAGATCGTCCGAATCTATACGCTCCGGTTTGCTCTGAACGACAACGCTGACCTCATCATCGGCCGCCCTATGCCGTTTGAGCTCCAGGATTTCCGAGGGATGGCTGTGTTCACCAGCCTCCTACTGGTCGTCTTGGTGCTGCCGCTTTCGGGCGTGATCGGATATTCCCTCAGCGCGCAGGTCGGGCGGCGGCTTGGCGAGCTCTCCACCTCCGTGGCTGCTGTCGGCGATGGCTCGATCGATCAGCGTGCTCCGCTGTCGGACAGGGATGACGAGTTCGATCGGGTTTCTGGTGATATCAACAGCATGCTTGATCGAATCGGCACCCTGACTCGCAATATCCGCGCGGTGTCCGTCGGTGTTGCCCATGACCTCAAAACCCCTGTCTCCAATGTGGGTGGCCGTCTCCAGCTGATCGAACGGGATATTGAAAATCCCGAAGCCATCCGCACCCATCTTGAAAAGGCCGACGCTTATTTGGGCACATTGCTCCGCACTCTTGATGCGATCCTGCGCCTTGGAGAGGTCGAGGCAGGCCGGCGGAAAGCTGCGTTCGAGACACTGGATATCTCTGCGCTGACAGAGGATCTCTCTGAAAGCTTCGAACCAGTCTTGGCTGACGCGGACAAACACCTATCGAGCAAAGTGACACCGCACCTCTGGGTCGAGGGCGACCGGGATCTTCTGACCCAAATGATCACCAACCTCCTCGAGAATGTCGCTGAGCATGCGCGCGATGGCGCATCGGCTTGGGTGTCGCTTAAGCGGCATGAGAGGTGCGCCCTCCTTGTTGTCGGCGATGACGGACCCGGTATCCCTGAGACATTCCGTGATCAAATTTTTGATCGTTTCTTCCGGGTGGAAAGCAGCCGGTCCTCACCCGGTAATGGGCTTGGACTCAGCCTTGTGAGAGCCATCGCTGAGCTCCATGGCGGCACCGTCAGTCTGCGCCCAGACCAGACCGGCGCGGTTTTTGAGGTGGAGATTCCGTTAACGGGCGGGCTGGGCCAACCATAGAAATCTGTAAACTTCGGCCGCCTGACTTGTATGATCGGTGACCATTATTCTGCGTTATACTCTCTCAAACTGCGCCTCTAGCGGTGCGGTCGATGAGGGAGGAACCACGCGTGACTTGGCTTCAAACGTCGACAACATGGGCCGTTCAGGCCGCCGCGATGGGCGCGGCTCTCAGCTTGCTCACCGCTTGCGGGGGCAGCGGCGGGGGCGAGGACACCGCCATCTTGCCGCCAGAAGTCACAGATCCACCCGTCACACCGCCGCCAGTTGTTGCGTCGTCCGAGTTTGCGACAGCCAACTCGACATCCCGTTTCCTGACCCAGGCCACCTTTGGGCCGACCAAGGAGGATGTCAGCAGCCTGACGGGAACAGATCCGTCAACGTGGTTTCTCGCTGAACTTGCCAAACCAGCGACTCTGAACCTCGACGAGGTGGAAGACTATGTTGAAACATTCGAACCCCAGGACGACATCTCCGCTGTTCAAACAGCAAGCACGTCGTTCACCTTTTGGCGGAATGCCGTCACAGCTGACGACCAACTCCGCCAACGGATGGCTTTTGCTCTTTCGCAAATCCTGGTCGTTTCCAACTTTGGTGGTGAGGTCCTCACCGATATCCCCGAAGCGATCGGTTATTACCAAGACGTCCTGACCCTGAACGCTTTAGGAAACTACCGTGAGCTTTTGGAAGCCGTCACTTACTCGCCGGCCATGGCGGAGTACCTGACTTATCTCGGCAATCGGCGCGCAGACCCAACCACGGGCCGCGTCCCTGATGAGAACTACGCTCGCGAGATTCTGCAGCTGATGAGCATCGGCGTGCTCGATATCAACGCCGACGGCACCTTGAAGCTCGACGGCAATGGCGAGCCCATCGAAATCTACGACAACACAGACATCACTGGACTTGCGAAAGTCTTCACAGGTTTGTTTTTCGCAGGCGTGACAACGATCGATGATGGTCTGGATGAATTTGAACGAGACTGGACGTCGCCCCTGGCGATGTATGACGGCATCCACTCGCCTGAGGAAAAATCCTTCCTCGGAACAACAATTCCCGCCAATACGGGCGGCGCCGCTAGCATCGATCTTGCCCTCGATCACATCATGTCGATGCCGCAGGTTGGGCCTTTCATCGGCCGACAACTGATCCAGCGGTTCACCACATCCAATCCTGATCCAGATTATATTGCTCGCGTGGCCAGTGCCTTCGATAGTGGTTCCTACGCCCTGCCGAACGGCACCTTAGTGGGTGATGGCCGGAAAGGTGACCTCAGCGCGACGATTGCTGCAGTCTTGTTCGATCCCGACGCGCAGATGGAAGCAGCGCTGGCGGACCAACAATTTGGCAAGATCCGAGAACCTGTCCTGCGCTTTACCCATTGGGCCCGCGCCTTTGGGGTGAATGCGGATCAACCTGAGTACAATCTCTCGCTTTATGGGACCGATGGCACCAATGCGCTGTCTCAGCATCCCTATCGGGCGCGCTCCGTTTTCAATTTCTATCGCCCTGGTTACGTCGCCCCCGGAACACAGTCGGGTGCGCTCGGACTGACTGTTCCCGAGCTGCAAATCGTCAATGCCTCGAGCACACCGGGCTATATCAACTTCATGACCTACCATGCGCTTGGTGTGCAGGCCGAGAACGACGAGGAGGTTTTAGAGGTCCAGGACCTCTTCGCCGATAGCGGTGTCCCCTTTGACGAAGCCGCCTTCCGCCGAAGCTTCGTTGCAGCCTACACGGAGGAGCGAGGCCTCGTGGGCGATACGACAGCCTTTGTCGATCATCTCGACGACCTTCTCACTTACGGCACGATGTCGAGCCAGACCAAGTCGGACATCATCGCCACGCTTCAGTCGCTGGGAGAGCCAGACATCGATGACCCCGACTATGTCGACACCATCGTCGAGGTAGGGGTCGTCCTTGTCATGACGTCCCCTGACTACCTTGTGCAACGTTGAGCCCGGAGGCGAAACTATGACCACGAGCCGCAGAACTTTTCTTAAAGGCGCCGGTGCCGCCGCCATCTCCGCCGCAAGCTATGGCGGAGCGCCCGCCAGCTTCACGGCCCATGCCGCTGATACATCAGGGTACAAAGCGCTTGTTTGTGTCTTCCTTTTTGGCGGGCTTGACAACCACGACTTCATCTTGCCTTATGACCAGTCGAGCTATGACGCCTTCGCAGACATCCGGCAAAGCTTGCTCGCCACCCAGGGCAGTGCGCGGGAGCGAGCCTCTCTCCTTTCGCTCAATCCCCTGAACGCGTCGGATTTCGGCAGTCGGCAGTTCGCCTTGCCGCCGGAAATGCCGCTGCTCAAAGGTCTCTTCGATAGCGGCGACATGGCGCTGGTCGGTAATGTCGGCCCACTGATTGAGCCCGTCACGCGCACCAGTTTTGAAAGTGGTGCCGCGAAACTGCCGCCGCGTCTCTTTTCCCACAATGATCAGCAGGCCACATGGCAATCAAGCGAACCTGAGGGCGCGCAGTTCGGTTGGGGGGGCCTCTTCGCGGATGCCATCCTCGCTTCGGGCGGCAATGCTGCTGCACCGGAGTTCACGACCATCTCCAGCACCGAGGTCGGGCCATTCCTCACGGGGAACACGGCACAACCCTATCAGGTCTCAGCCGACGGATCAGCGGAGATCTCTCTTTTGGATAGCCTCAGTGACGGGTCGCTTTCTGGTGACGAAGCTGCATTCTTGACCAACGTGAAGGACCGCTTCCGTGCCCAGGGGTTCAATGGCACCAACATCCTCGAGCAGGATATGGCCACGAAATTCCGTAATGGGATCGATTCCAACGATCAGTATGATGCAGCGCGCGCAGCGCTATCGCCGCTCGCTACCACCTTCCCCACATCGAATTTGGGGGAGCAGTTGAAAAGCGTCGCGGAGACGATTGCGATCAGAGGCGCTCTCTCAGCATCGCGGCAGATTTTCTTCGTGGGCACCGGCGGATTTGATACCCATTCGTCCCAAGCTCGCACGCTGCCTCGTCTTCTCGGCGGCCTGGACAGTGCGCTGGCGGCCTTCAACGCGGCCATGGCAGAGCTGGGCCTCAGCAATGACGTGACCCT
>CAWUIJ010000048.1:0-19371 GCA_963922235.1 uncultured Parvularcula sp.
TGGCTTTGATCAAGGACTACATCCTGATTATCGGTGCGATGAAAAGCGGTACAACAACGCTGTTCGAGCAGCTAGCCGGACAACCCGGAACATCGCCCGCTCCCATGAAAAGGGGCGCGTTTCTCTTTTCCTCCCAAACCTTTTCAATGGCTTTGGTTAACTATACCGACATAGGATTTACCCGTTCTGAACGGAGCTTCACAGAAATGGTCAAGAGACTGTCTCATGACCTTAGGCTGCAACCTATTTGGTAGCTATAATGGTAGGGCTGCGCTGATTCATGTGATGGGGCGCGCGCGGCCGGAGACGATACATGCCACTTATGGTTGTCAACCTTGTTTACACAGCGATCGCTGGATTGATGGCATGGTTTCTTTTATTCAGTTTCTACAGAGACCTTCTACCAGAGCGAGCTGCGGGTCGACTGCTATCCATTTGGATTATGTTGACAGGCATCTTTTTTTTGGCGCCGACCGCTTCATTGATGATGGCTGGGTTTCTTATCGTGTTGTTGTCATTGCGGAACTTTGGCAACAAAGTCGCGCTTTCCGCGTTTCTCCTGCCTCTTGTTCCTGCAGGTTCTATCGCCTTTGGCCAGATGCCCGGCATCAACTACCTTCTTGATTTATCATTTCCTTTTCTTATTTGCGCGGTTGTTCTTCTCCCTGTTGCCATTAAGGAAATGGGTAAGGCACAAACTAAAGGAATGGGGTTTACGGACTTTGCGATGGTCGTTTTTTGGCTCGCAATGGCCATATCTTTTTTCCGCGAGACAACTCTCACCAACACTTTGCGCTCGGTGATCCAGTCTTTCATTTTGACACTCGTTCCATATTTCGCGTTCAGCCGTGGGCTGAAGAGTCGCGAAGACATCGAGCGGACAACTAAAATGTTTGTCGCCGCGATCGTGATTGCTGTTTGCATAGCAATTGTTGCCCAAGCCGTTCGCTGGAATTGGTATTCAACACACGAGTCGATCGCATTGGACGAATTCAATCGCATCAAGAGTCGAGGCGCACTGCTTCGCGTGGGTTCGACGTTTACATCAGCGTACATCGACTACGGAGCTGCCGTATGTATAGCTTTGCTTCTCGCCATCCCTTTCATTGTAGGGCTAGGTTCAATATTCAAGAAAGTATCTTTTATCATCCTTATGCTGATAGGTATGTTGTTCGCTGCTACGCGATCCCCTTTCATTAGCCTCATCGCTGGATTTGTGATCTTTACACTCAGTCAACCCAAGGCCTTCTCACGAATGATAACTGCGGGACTGATCGGCAGCGTCGTGTTTGTACTTTTGTTGTTGACCCCACTTGGCCAAGGGCTGGTCGATTACATTCCATTCATCGGCGCCAGCGGAGGTGAAGCTGATTACAGGAGTTTACTTCTAGAACTGGGCTGGCAAACAATTATGCAATCACCACTGTTTGGCGACCCCTTTTTCCTAGAAAACCCTATCATGCAAGAACTGGTGCAGGGTGAAGGTATCATCGATATTGTGAACGACCCACTTGGCAAAGCCCTTCGTCTTGGGTTGCCCGTTGCCGGCCTCTACACTCTGGCTCACTTCTTACCTAGCGCAAGAACCTTTCAAACGATACGGAAGAATTCTAAAGACGAAAAACATTGGCGTCTCGTGGGCGCATCTTTGTCTTCTTCCTTGTTTTCTTATGTTATTATATACTTTACGGCTTCAAAACTGTCGATTGCTCATGAAATTGGCTGGTTGTTGATTGGCCTGAACGTGGCCTATGTGCGCCTGACGCTAAGTGAGGTCCGCGAAGGTGCCGTGTCTACCACACAAGAATTGGGAAACAGCGTCTAAACAGCTGTCCGCTAGCATTCGCGCCCAAGTTACTCACATCAGCTCCCGGAATTTCAGTTGGTTTTCGAAAGCAATTGACAACCATAGAGCGCTCATACTGCGTGCATGCAAAAGGGATCTGACTGAAGGCGCTCGGGCGAAATCGACCAACGAGTAGGGGTCATCATGAAAGTCAATCTGTGCTTGCCCTGAAGAACCGCCTGACTGCTCTGAACCAAAGCAATGCGGCAACGCTCGGCGGCAGCACAGCGTTGGTTGCCATCATCAGGTTTGTGAGCACCTCGATTCTCACGCGTATCCTGGCGCCCGAAGCCTTCGCCATCACCGTCATTATCGGGTCTATCCTGACCTCCGTCGAATTGATGTCAGACCTTGGGGTGAGGGCCTTTGTCATCCGCGATCGCGACGGCGAGGATGACAAAACGGGCGACGTGGTCTGGACGATCGAAGTCATCCGCGGATGTTGTCTTTCCGCTCTCATCTGGGTGTTAGCGCCTGGATTGGCTGATGGGTTCGGTAATCCGGATGCTACCAATTACATAAGAGTCGCATCGATCATACCGCTGGTGAACGGTTTACGAAGCCTGGGCGAGCCGCTCACCTCGCGGGCAGGACTGCAGAGAGTGAATGAGCGGATTATGGTTCTCCGCACGTTAACTGGCAGCTTGGGGACAATCCTATTCGCAATCTGGCTGCGCGATGCCTGGGCGCTTGTCCTTGGCATGACCCTTGGCAGTTTCAGCCATGCCTTGATCGACTATGTCGCGTTCCGGCGTCACTGGCGGCTCAAGCTTCATCTCGACAAATCAGTTGTGGTCCGTGTTTTGAACTTTTCAAAGTTCCTGCTTCTTTCGGGCATCCTAACACTGATTATCACGCAAACCGATAAGCTCATCGTCGCACGCAACTTTCCACTGGAAATCGTTGGTCTTTACGGTATGGCACTCACAGTTTCCGGCGTCGTCAACACCATGATCCCCAGCTATTCACGGCGCGTGTTCTTTCCGGATATTGCTCAAAAGATCCGTGAAGAGACATTGGACAGAAACAGCCTGCACGCAGCGATGGGCAACATGCCGCTGTTGTTCTTCTTTCTCTGCGGCGGTGCCATTGGTGGAGGCCAGATCTTCTTCCAGATCGTATACGACGAGCGATACCTGTTTGCAGGTACCCTGTTTTCGATTACGGCAGCGCAGGGTATTGTCTTGGTGATCACGGAGCTCACTAGCAACACTGAAATGGCCTATGGCAACACCCGCCACAGCCTGGAAATGAGTGTCCTCCGACTGCTGTGGATAGCCGTCACTACCCCGTTTGCAATCAATGAATTCGGCGTGTTGGGCCTTGCCGCAGCCTTCGCGACCCGAGACATCATTCCTGCTCTCGTCGGTCTTGTGCGGACACAGAAACGGCAACTGCTCGTGCCAAGTTACTACGCGAGGGGCGCTCTGGCCGCTGGGCTTGGCCTCATGGTAGGCATTGTCGGGACCTGGCTGATTAAACTTGCAGCTGCGGCATTCTCGATCCCTCTTTAGCTCTTCCCCTCACCGACCACTTCCGTTAATGCGCCAACCGTTTGACCTCATGACAGCGGGGAATTGGCCGAATGCCCAAGCGCACAGACCTACAAAGCATCCTGATCATTGGCGCCGGCCCTATTATTATCGGCCAGGCCTGCGAGTTTGATTACTCCGGGGTCCAGGCGGTGAAGGCCCTAAAGGAAGAGGGCTACCGGGTGATCCTGGTGAACTCCAACCCGGCGACGATCATGACGGACCCTGAGTTCGCTGACGCCACCTACATTGAGCCGATCACGCCAGAATTTGTGGAAAAGGTGATCGCGAAGGAGCGGCCCGATGCGCTCCTCCCGACCATGGGCGGGCAGACGGCTCTCAACTGCGCCCTCGCCCTCGATGCCAATGGCGTCCTCGAGAAATACGGCGTTGAGATGATCGGTGCCCGCGCCGATGCGATCGACAAAGCCGAGGACCGGGAGAAGTTCCGTATCGCGATGGAAGGCATTGGCCTTGAGAACCCGCGCTCGGCCATCGCCTCGTCCCCTGCGATCAAGGATGAGAGCGGCAAGATCATCGATTACGACCGGATCCAGGGTTATGCCGATGCGATGAAGGCGATTGATGAGATCGGCCTTCCCGCGATCATTCGGCCCGCCTTCACCCTTGGCGGCACAGGCGGCGGGATCGCTTATAACCGTGATGAGTATGCCGAAATCGTCCGTGCAGGTCTTGATGCTTCGCCTGTCGGGCAGGTGCTGATCGACGAGTCTCTCCTCGGTTGGAAAGAGTACGAGATGGAGGTCGTCCGCGACCGCGCTGATAACTGCATCATCGTCTGTTCGATCGAGAACGTCGACGCCATGGGCGTCCACACCGGCGACTCGATGACTGTTGCTCCAGCCCTCACGCTGACCGACAAAGAGTACCAAAAGATGCGCACCGCCTCGATCGCGGTCTTGCGCGAGATTGGCGTCGAGACCGGCGGCTCCAACGTGCAGTGGGCCGTCAATCCAGAAGACGGCCGCCTTGTGGTGATCGAGATGAACCCGCGGGTGTCTCGCTCGTCCGCACTCGCCTCAAAGGCGACAGGCTTCCCGATCGCGCGCGTCGCAGCGAAATTGGCAGTGGGCTATACCCTGGACGAGCTTCGCAACGACATCACCGGCGGCATTATTCCGTCTTCGTTCGAGCCATCGATCGATTACGTCGTCACCAAGATCCCGCGTTTTGCTTTTGAGAAGTTCCCAGGCGCCAAGCCGAATCTCTCCACGGCCATGAAGTCCGTGGGCGAGGTGATGGCCATCGGCCGGACCTTCCAAGAGAGCCTTCAAAAGGCTCTTCGCGGCCTGGAAACGGGCCTCACGGGCCTTGATCCGATCGCGATCCCAGGTCTTGGCGGGGATGACGATATCGCAGCCCTCAGGAAGGCCCTGAGTGCGGCGACACCAGAGCGCCTGCGTGTGGCGGCCCAAGCGCTGCGGCTCGGCCTTCCCAGTGAGCAGGTCCGTATGGTGACGGCCTATGACCGCTGGTTCATCGAACAGATGCAAGGCATCGTCGAAGCTGAGGCCCAGATCGAACGCGATGGTCTTCCTTCGGACAGCGACGGGCTCCATCAGCTCAAATCCATGGGCTTCTCCGATGAGCGCCTCGCGCAACTTGCTGAGGGCAGCGCACAGGAAGTTCGCGAACTGCGTGAGGACCTCCGGGTCGAGCCGATCTTTAAACGGATCGATAGCTGCGCTGGTGAGTTCAAGTCGGGCACGCCTTACCTCTACTCGACCTATGAGATGAACGGCGAAGACGAGGCCGAGGTTTCTGATCGCAAAAAGGTTGTGATCCTTGGCGGCGGCCCGAACCGCATTGGCCAAGGCATTGAGTTCGACTATTGCTGCGTGCACGCCGCGTTTGCCCTCGAAGAGGCGGGCATCGAGACCGTCATGGTCAACTGCAACCCCGAGACCGTGTCGACAGACTATGACACGTCCGACCGTCTCTATTTCGAACCATTGACCGCAGAAGACACGATCGCGCTGATCAAGAAAGAACAAGAGCGCGGCGATCTCTTAGGCGTGATTGTTCAGTATGGGGGGCAAACGCCGCTCAACCTGGCCCGACCGCTCGCCGATGCTGGCATCCCCATTCTCGGCACGCCTGTCGAAGCGATCGAGCTCGCCGAAGACCGGCAGCAGTTCCACGATCTCGTGGGGCGCTTGGATCTGAAGCAGCCCGCCGGCACGACAGCTGCAACTCGCGAGCAAGTCTTCGAAGCTGCAGAAAAGATAGGCTACCCGCTTGTCACTCGCCCATCCTTCGTTCTGGGTGGCCGCGCCATGGAGATCATCCGGGACGAGCCTGGCCTCGCCCGCTATCTCGAGGTGAGCAAGGTCTACTATTCCGAGCACGCACCACTCCTCCTCGACCATTATCTCGACAACGCTATTGAGTGCGACGTCGATGCCATCTGTGACGGCAAAGACGTCTTCATCGCCGGGATCATGGAGCACATCGAAGAAGCCGGGGTGCACTCCGGTGACAGTGCGTGCTCACTTCCGCCCTATTCCCTCGGCCAAGACATCATCGATGAGCTTGAGCGTCAGACGAAATCGCTCGCACTGGCTCTTGGTGTCTGTGGTCTGATGAATGTGCAGTTCGCGATCAAGGACGGCGACGTCTATCTTATCGAAGTGAACCCGCGGGCCTCGCGCACGGCGCCTTTCGTGGCCAAAGCGACTGGGGTTCAGGTTGCCAAGATCGGCGCCCGTGTCATGGCCGGTGAGCCGCTCTCGTCCTTCGATCTTTCAGAGCGGGTCATTCCGCATACGGCTGTCAAAGAAGTGGTCTTCCCCTTCTCGCGCTTTCAAGGGGTCGATACAGTCCTAGGTCCAGAGATGCGCTCCACCGGCGAGGTCATGGGCATCGATGATAACTTTGACGAGGCTCGGGCGAAATCGCTCATCGGAGCAGGCGTCAAAGTTCCACTCGAGGGCTGCGTCTTCATTTCGGTGAAAGATCAGGACAAGGAAGGCATCACACCAACGGCCGAGCGCCTGGTCGAGCTTGGCTACTCGATCATCGCAACCGGCGGCACGCAAGAATGGCTGGCCAGCAAGGGAATCCCGGTGAAGCGGGTGAACAAAGTGCTCGAGGGCCAACCGCATATCATCGACGAGCTCATCAACGGCACCGTCGATATGATTTTCAACACCACGGAAACATCGCAGTCGATTTCCGACAGCCGCTCGATCAGGATCACAGCGCTCCAGCGCCGGATTCCTTGCATCACAACGGTCAACGGTGCGCGCGCAGCGGTGCGTGCGATTGAGGCGCTCCGCCGCGGTGGTCTTGAAGTTCGCCCTTTGCAGGATTACAACCGCTGATCCTCCCAAAACGCAGCCGCCCAATTCGGGGAAAGGCGCGAAACCTCAGAGAAAGAGGGGATCAATGGACAAGTTTCCGATGACCAAGCCCGGCTTCGTCAAGCTCGAAGCCGACATCAAGCACTTGAAGAGTGTCGAGCGCCCGGCTGTCATCCAAGCCATCGCAGAGGCACGCGCCCATGGCGACCTCTCGGAAAACGCTGAATATCACGCGGCGAAAGAGCGTCAGTCTTGGATTGAGGGTCAGGTCCTCGATCTCGAAGACAAGCACAGCCGTGCCCAGGTGATCGACGTAGCCTCCCTTTCAGGTCCCGGCGTCAAGTTCGGCGCGACCGTGACCCTGATTGATGAGGATACGGAGGAAGAGAAACGCTATCAGATCGTTGGCGACCTCGAAGCGGACCTCAAGGACAACAAAATCTCGATCAGCTCTCCCATCGCCCGCGCCCTCATCGGCAAAGAAGAAGGCGACAGCGTGGAAGTCGCCGCGCCCGGCGGCAGCCGCGTCTATGAGATCGAGAAAGTCGAATACATCTGACCCGGCGCTTAGCTCGCAAGCAATGACCTCCTTACCTCTGGTGGGGAGGTTTTTTCATAGGAGCAGCCTCAGCACGATTAACGAAAACTTGGGACGCACGCGTTAAGGTTGATGGGTAGCCACCATTCGCCTCGCCATGCTTTCTACGCTTGTTTCCATCGACGTGTTCCAGCGCACCCTCGCCACAGGGAAGCCTTCAGCCATCATCGCATCGGAGGTTGAGCGCGAGACCGCCTATTTCAAAGAGAACATCAGCAAGGTGGAGTCCGTCGACGATTTGATGGCGGATTTTCGTCTCTACAAGTACTCCCTGACCGCGTTTGATTTGAGTGACACGCTGGACCAACGCGCGATCATTGAGCGGGTGTTCTCCGAAGACACCGAGAACCCAGAGTCGCTTGTCAACAAACTCCCCGACGAGCGGTTCCTTGAAATGGCTGAGGCTTTTGATTTCAACTTCGCTGACGGGATCAATCTCCGCCTCGAGAGCTTCGCGGCTGATGTTGCTGAGCGCTACCGGGTGGCCCGATCCGAAGAAGCCGAAGGCGAGATCAATGAAGGTGTTCGGCTTGCGTCCTATTTCCTACGCAACGCTGGTGAGATCGACAACTGGTTCGCGGTCTTGGCCGACCCGCCTCTTCGCCAGGTGGCTTTCACCGCTCTGGGTGTTCCAGCTGAGATGGAGTCGGCAGACGTTGATCGGTTGGCTGAATATCTTGAGGGCCGCTACGCCATTGAAGATCTACAAGATCCCGATGAGCTCGACCGGTTCATTCAGCGCTTTGCGATCCAATATGACCTGGCCGATAGCAGCACGGCCACCTCATCATCCGCTGCGCTGACGCTTCTCCAGTCTGCAGCCAGTGCCGACTCAATCGTCTCGACCTCGGTGAACCTCATCGCATAAAAATGCGCCCCCGGTCAGGGATACCGGGAGCGCGATTGGCCTGAGAAGGGGGACAGGGAGCTCAGTTGAGAATCCCAGGCCAATTTCCGTTTGCAGAGGCAATGAAGCCGTCGCGATCTTGATCCCAACGGTTCTGGATCGAACGGTTGACGTTGAGATAGAGTTTGCCGTTGTGAATAGTCGCGGTGGAAGGATCACCTGGGGCGAGGGATCCTTGGCTCACAGCCCATGCACAGTACCCGCCATATTGAGGCGCGTAGGCGTCTGGGTCAGCTTCAAAACGAGCAAGGTTTTCGGCGCTCGAGAAGCGGAATTCGGCACCTTTGTAAGTGGTCTCGTAATCACGAGAGCCTTCGACACCTTCGCCATCAAAGAACGAGACGACGTCGTAGCCACCGACAGCGGTGTTGTTGAGAAGACCCGTGTAAACAGGATCAGCGGCAACAGCGGCGGTCGGGGCAAAAGTTACAGCCGCAAAACCAAGGGCGGCAGCAGTCAGCAAGCGTTTCATCAAGCAATCTCCAATCGTTGCTTGACCTGCTGTTCGTCCGCTCGGCCGAAGTGGTTACCAGAAAAGTTCAGGGCCTCAGACCCTGGCCCTACTCCTTGAAGCGATTGACGATCGGATAGCGCCGGTCGCGGCCGAAATAGCGGCGGCTGACCTTGGGCCCAGGCGCGGATTGCTTGCGCTTATACTCTGCGCGGTAGAGCATGGTCTGCACACGGCGCACGAGCGTGATGTCGTGTCCGCGTTCCGCAATCGCATCGACGCTCAGTTCCTCTTCCACCAAGCCATGCAAGATATCATCAAGAACATCATAGGGCGGAAGACTATCTTCGTCCTTTTGATCTTCGCGCAATTCAGCTGAAGGCGGCTTGGTGATAATGACCTCTGGGATCACGGCACCATCAGGACCAAGGGCCGGATCCGGCTTCGCGCCATTTCTCCACCGGCAGAGGGAGAAGACCCGCGTCTTATAGACATCCTTAAGCGGATTAAATCCGCCATTCATATCGCCATAGAGCGTGGCATAGCCGCAAGCCATCTCTGACTTGTTGCCCGTGGTCAGCATCATTGAGCCCAGCTTGTTCGAGATCGCCATGAGGGCCGTCCCGCGAATCCGCGATTGGAGATTTTCCTCCGTCACGTCCGGCGCACGGCCATCAAAGATGCCCTCGAGCATGCCGTCAAAGGCACCAACGGCCGGCTCGATCTCCACTGTATCAAGACGGACACCAAGGGCTGTTGCGCAAGCCTCAGCGTCAACCATCGAGCCCTCTGATGTGTAGCGCGATGGCAGGCGCACACAGTGAACATGCTCAGGGCCAAGCGCATCGACAGCGATCGCAGCGACCAGCGCGCTATCAATGCCGCCCGATAATCCGAGCACAACATCTTTGAAGCCCGATTTTCGGATGTAATCGCGCGTACCGGTGACCAAGGCCTGATAAATCAGTGCGTCTTCCGTTGGCCACGCGGTCAGAGACGTGGGTCCAGCCCGCCAGGCACCATCCACCTTGGTCAGCTCAAGCGCGAGGCTGTGCTCTTCAAAAAGCGGCGAAGCGCCGACGAGCTCGCCCTTATCGGCCACGAAACATCCGCCATCGAAGATCAGCTCGTCCTGACCACCGCACTGGTTCACGAACATGAGCGGAAGGCCCGTTTCCAACGTCCGCGCCTTCGCCTGCGCCATGCGCTCTTCGTGCACGGTCCTTCGAAAGGGAGAACCGTGCGGCACAATCAGAACATCCGCACCCGCCTTATGAAGGCCATCCGCGACCTCGGGGAACCACATATCCTCACAGACCATGAGGCCGAGATTCACGCCGCGGAAGGGGATGACATCCACGTCCGTCGCAGGCCGGAACGTCCGCGGTTCATCAAAGGGCCCATAATTCGGTAGACAGACTTTCCTTGTAATGCCTTGGACCTTGCCGTCACCAATCAAGACCGCGGCGTTGTAAGGACGGGGATCGCCATCATCCTCGGACGCCATGGGCGTCCCCACGATCACCCAAGGGCCAGGCTCATCCCCAGTCGCTTTCGCAAGCTCCTCCAAAGTCGCTTCGCATGCGGCGACATAGGCGGGCCGGAGAGAAAGATCTTCGGGCGGATAACCGGAGATGCAAAGCTCCGGACAGATGAGAAGATCGGCATCAGGCTGGGCGCGGCGGGCACGGAGAATGGTCTCCGCATTGCCCGGAAGGTCGCCCACGGTTTGATTGAGCTGGGCAAGAACAAAGTGAAGCCGTTCGACCATGGTATCCATCTTTCGCCTTCGCAAGCGGCCGGAACCATCCCGGTTCTAGCTGCGCAAAGCCTCTTCAATTGCGAGCGCCATGGCCAAAGACCGCCGCCCCGCCTGTCCCGGCACCAAGGGGCTGTGCCCCTTCCGAACCGCGGCGAGGAAACTCTCCGTGCCAAAGGCCAGAGGGTCTTTGAGGGAAAGCGGCAGGTCTTCCGCATCAAAATCTGTGGCGACAGGTTTCGATGTCGTGTTCGTGACTTTCCGCGCCAAGAAATTGAGGTGGACCTCTCCGTCCGCATAGCCAAGGCCAAGATCACGGATGGGCTCGTCTTCGAGGCGTGACGCCGTCAGCTGCGCTTTCACGCCGCCGATGGCGAGCTCGACATCGACATAATCAGCGTGCTCGCCCTTCTCCGCCCGGCCTTCACAGCGAACGATCTCCGCCTCTGAACGGCCGGTGAGATGCGCGAGGAGATCAAGGTCATGAATCATAAGATCAAAGACCACCGAGACATCCATCGCCCGGCCTGAGAACTTATTGAGCCGGCGGGAGCGCACGGTCTGAGGCGTTTCGCGATCGAAAAGACCGAAGGCATCAGCCACATAGCGCTCTTGGTGTCCAACCTGAATGACAACACCTTTCTCATCCGCCGCCGCGATCAGCGCATCGGCATCGGTCAGGGTCATCGCAATGGGCTTTTCCACGAGCACATGTTTGCCCGCAGCAATCGCCTGGGCCGCAAGCTCGGCATGGGTTGAGGCGGGCGTCGCGATGGTGATCACATCCACAGCTTCGAGAAACGCAGAAAAGTCCTCAAATCCAACGGCATCGTGCTCAGCAGCCCGCGCATCAGCACGCGCGCGATCGAGGTCAAAAATGGCCGTGACGGTCGCACCGTCGGCGTCTTTGTATTTGTTGGTGTGGTAGCCGCCAAAAACGCCAGCCCCCGCCACACCTGCGCGCAGATGAAGATTTTCGCTCATGCAGACCCTATGACATGATCGATCGACGCTGTCCTGGGGCCTTTTACCGGCGTTAACGGAAATATCCGGGCCTCACCCGTTAACGATGCCCTAAAATGGCCTTTTCCACGTCGATGGGAAGCCTTGAACCCTTGAGAGAAAGAACTTGGTAAGACGTGGGGTGGTGGTCGATGCCATTTTCGGTGACCGCATGGAAAGCTCGAAAGCAAAGGAAGGACGGTTTGCCGTCCGACCTGCGCGTTCGTCTTCGCCACGATCATGCGGCGGGCAGAGCCGAGAATCCTTTCTCGGAGCCCCTCCCCTGCCCGCTGCATAACCTTCGTCGCCAACGGTCAAGTGTGGCCCGTCTCTTCGGGTAAGCCCTTATAGATCCTTTGCCTCTGAGAGGGTAAGTGACCGCCTCAGGCCAAAGAGACCAAACGACTATGACCAAGGAGCCCCAGTTTCACCGCGCAAGCGAAGCCCCGGCGGATGATTACACCATCCCCCAGGACTGGGAGAGTTATACCCCCGAAGAGCACGGGGTGTGGGACACGCTCTACGCCCGCCTAATGACGGTGCTCCCTGGCCGAGCGGATGATGCGTTTCTGGAAGGTCTCAAAGCCCTTGATCTTGGCAAAGGCGGCATTCCCCATTTCGAGCGGATGTCGGATGAGCTCGAGGCCCTCACCGGATGGCGCGTCGTAGCGGTCCCGGGCCTTGTCCCGGACGAGGTCTTTTTCGACCATCTCGCCAACCGTCGTTTCCCTGCAGGTAATTTCATCCGGAAAGCCGACCAGCTCGACTACATCCAAGAGCCCGACGTGTTCCACGACGTCTTTGGCCATGTGCCGATGCTGACCAACCCAGTTTTTGCGGACTATATGGAAGCCTACGGTCAGGGTGGGCTTCGTTCCCTCGATTCAGGCTGCCTCAAGAACCTCGCGGCCCTTTATTGGTATACGGTCGAGTTTGGCCTCATCAAGCGCGATGATGGGCTGAAGATCTATGGTGCAGGCATTGTATCCTCGCCCGCCGAAAGCGTCTTCAGCATCGAAGACAGCTCACCCAATCGCTTAGGATTTGGCGTCCAGCGCCTGGTGAAAACCGCCTATCGCATCGATGACTTTCAGCAGACCTACTTTGTCATCGATAGTTACGAAGATCTGTTGGAGCGGACTCAGAACACTGACTTCGGACCGCTCTATGAAAACCTGCGCGCGACGGGTTGTGCAGACACCTATCTTTATCAGCCTGCCGATGTTCTTGAGGACGATCAGGTGCTCACCCGCGGCACGCAAGCCTATGCGGATAAAGGTGGCCGCTTCGCGGCGGAATAGCTACCCTTGGCGCCGTCGTGGTTCTTGCGCGGTATCCAATGCTACGTCAGCGACGGACGGCTGAAGCGGCGCCTTCGCTCGAACATCGCGCTTGACCAACTGGCGCTTCGGCTCGAGAATTGGGTCCAGCAAGATGAGAAGCGGTGCAAGCAAGAACCAATCCAGCACCAGCGCGGACATGATAATCACTGCACTCAGCATCCCAAGGGTCGCAGTAACATAGAAACCCGAACTGGCCATCACGAGATAGCCGAGCGTGAGAACAATGCTGGACACCAAGATCGGCCGACCGGCGTGATCAAACATGGACCGTGTCGCCTGCTTAGGCGGCTGACCCAGGCGCCTCGCCTCTTGGTATCGCCAAATCATATGGATCGTGTCGTCCACAATGATCCCAAGCGTCACGGCACCGACGATTGACGACGCGATCCCCACATCGCCGACGGTGTACCCCCAAAATCCAAAGGCGAAAGCTCCAGGCAAGAGATTGGGCACCAGACTAACCAACCCATAGGCAACACTTCGAAACGCCAGCACAAGGATGATCGAGATCAGCACAAGGGCCATGGCCGTTCCCCCAATCATCGAGCGGACATTGATCAGTGTCAGTTGCGCATAGATCGGCGAGAGACCAGTTGCATGACCCGCAATGAGGGGAGATCGATCATCTGCCAACCATGAGTCAGCATAGCGCTTCACGAGATTCAGATTGGCATTGGAAGGATCACGCACGACTGCGCTGATCCTTGTTCCTGATTTATCCATCGACACTCGGTCTGTGAGATCCTGTCCGAAGGGCAAGGACATTTCATAGAGGAGCAGATACTGCGCGAGGGCATCGCCGTCCTGAGGAAGCCTTTCTTCGTTATCCGATTCTTCCGCATTGAGATGAAAATGCAATCGGCGAAAGGTCTCTGCGATGGAATAGACATGCGTAATATTCGGTAGGGTCCGGAGATAGCGCTCGAAGTCTTCAAGCTCCCGCACAAAGGCAGGATCCGTGATAGCCTCAGCATTCGCATGGGAGAGATCAAACTCGACCACCCCAAACGCCGGAAGCTCTTCCTCCCATTGATCGAGATGCTGACGGAATTCATAGGACCCATCAAAGAAATGCGGGATATAGTCATCGGGTTTCAGCAGGAAGGATCCTGAGGCCACCACAAGCGCGATTACCCCTGCGCTGAGCGCCATCCGGCCCGTGTCTGCCGTCACGATGGCAGCCACCTGCATCGACAAGCCGGACAAAAACGCGCGCGGTTGCGTTGGCTTTGGCTTCAGCACACGAACAAGAGCTGGAATGACCAAAAACCCAAGACACAAACAAATGAGCCCGCCCAAGGCCACCAAGGACCCGAGCACATTCACGGGAGGGGCATCGGCGAAGTTCAGCATCAAGAACCCCAGCGCGGTCGTGACAAAGGTCAGGGAAATCGGCGCCACATTGCTCTCCAGCGCCCGGCGCATCGCTTGATGTGGCTCATGACCCGCGCGCTGCTCATCCTGGATACTCATCACGAGGTGGGAAAAACCTGCCACACAGAGCATGAGGATAATTGACGGTGTGTTGGCTGTCAGCGCCATAATCTCGACACCGAAATGACCAGCTAAGCCCAAGGTCGCTAAGGCCGAGAGCAGCGGGGTCAGCACAAGCAAAACCGCAAACAGCACCGAGCGGAGGATGACGAACGCCAAGACGCCGACCACCATGACAGTGATCGGCAAAAGCGTTGCCAAGTCCCGCTTTCCGGCCTTGCTCAAAGCATCAATGATCGCGAGCCGGCCCCCATACCAAGGCACCAAACCGACCCTCTCCAAATCCGTGCCTTCTATCAGCTCACGCAGAGCACGGGAGACAATGTCGGCCCTTTCAGACACTTCCCCAATGCCTTCGGCGATAATGATGATGATCGTCGTCTTGCCATCGGGTGAGATCAGGCGGTCAACCAACAAGCCATCATCCATGACCCTCGCGCGCACCAATTCGGGGGCCAGGGCAGCTGTTTCCATCATATCCTCGATGATCAGCTCATCTCCTTGCGAGGAGATCCGGGGCGCATTGGTGATCGACGAGACGCGGCGAGCATAGGGTAGCTTCCACGCCGCTTCCGTCAGCTCACGGATCACCGCCAACCGTTCTGCGGTAAAAAGATCGCCCTCTTCTGCATGAAGCGCTAAGCCAATGCCTTGGGTCAGCGCGTATTCAGCCTCAACGGCCTCAAACTGCACGAGATTGATGTTGTCCTCAGCGAAAAACGCTTTGCTATCGCCACTAATCGAGAGTTTCGGCAAGCCCGCCGCCGCCAAAACAAACATCACCATGCACGCGAACAAAACCGTTCGAGGCCGCGCCTCACAAAATCGGTCCCAAAACACCCGTGCTCCCAGGGTGCGCTTAGCCGCACCGCGATTTTTCTAGGGGCATTCTACCTGAAACAGTAAGCCGAAGGAACCAAATCCTCAGTTCGCGCGCAAACTTTATGCAGCTGCGCGCTCTCTCACCGCACGGAGGTTTTCCGCTAGCGTGAAGGCCAGTTCCAGCGCTTGGCTCGCATTCAGTCGCGGGTCGCAATGGGTGTGGTACCGCGCTGACAGATCATCATCGTCAATGGCTTGAAGCCCGCCGAGGCACTCGGTGACGTCTTGGCCCGTCATTTCGAAATGCACGCCGCCTGGATAGGCTCCCTCGGCCCGCACGAGATCGAAGAACTGTGTGACCTCTTCCAAGATCGACGCCACGCGGCGGGTTTTGTAACCGCTTGATGCTTTGATCGTGTTGCCGTGCATCGGGTCCGATGACCAGACGACGGCCCGGCCTTCAGCTTGAACCTTGGCAACCAAAGCCGGCAGAAACTGTCCGATCTTTTCGGCACCAAAACGTGAAATCAGGACGATCCGTCCAGGAATGTTCTGGGGATTGAGGATATCAAGAAGCTCGATCAGCTCATCCGGCGCAAGGCTTGGCCCGCATTTGATGCCGATTGGATTCTTCACCCCGCTGCAAAACTCCACATGCGCGCCGTCCGGTTGCCGCGTGCGGTCACCGATCCACAGCATATGCGCCGAGGTGTCGTAGTGGTCGCCTGTCGTGGAATCGACCCGGGTCATCGCCTGTTCGTAACCGAGGAGCAGCGATTCATGGCTGGTATAGAACTCAACCTGATTGAGCGCCGGGTTCATATCCCCAGTCAGTCCGCAGGCGTCCATAAACGCCATGGCGTCAGAGATCCGGTCGGCGAGCTCAAGGTAACGCTCATGCTGCGGGCCACTTGCAAATTCGAGATTCCAGCGGTGCACGTTGCGGAGCGAGGCGTAGCCGCCTTTGGCGAAGGCACGGATCAGATTGAGGGTCGACGCTGCCTGACTGTAGGCGCGCAGAAGCCGCTGCGGATCTGGTGTGCGCTCTTCGGGAGTGAAGCCCATGCCGTTGATGTTGTCACCGCGATAGCTCGGCAGGGTCACATCACCTTGGGTCTCGACCGGTGATGACCGCGGCTTACCAAATTGGCCAGCCATACGGCCGACCTTCACGACGGGCACAGCCGCGCCATAGGTCAAGGCGACCGCCATTTGCAGAAGCACACGGAAGGTATCGCGAATGTTGTCCGCGCTGAATTCCTTGAAACTTTCAGCGCAATCCCCGCCTTGCAGCAGGAAAGCCTCCCCCCGGCTGACAGCGGCCAAGCGATCAGTGAGCGTCCGGCACTCGCCCGCAAACACCAGCGGCGGATAGCTCGCAAGCTCTCCCTCCACAGCTTTCAGGGCTGCAGGGTCCGGGTAATCATCCGGAATGTGCTTTGCCGGCTTTGTCCGCCAGCTATCCGCTGTCCACATCGTCTGGGGCCTCCAAGAGCGCTGTTCACTAGGCGCCAAGGCCAAGTGTTGCAACGTTCTTGCCGCGAGAAGTCGATTCCACCCTGTCCCAATTCGAGACCGAAACAATCAAATCATACCCTCAACCACAGCCCGCACATCAGCGGGAGGCGAAAGCTTGCGGCCGGACTCGCGTTTTGAGAATCCATCGTGAAAAGGTTCGTCGGTGCTTAAGCGCTGAGATCCAGCATGAATTGGCTGTTGCAGCGGCTGTAGGGCGTTGGCTGCCAGTCATCTCCTGACAGAGGGCGAAAGCCAGCGGAGGTGTAGAGCTTCACCGCGGCATCGAGGCTGTTGTGAGTCTCGATCCAGATCCGTGTCGCACCCATGGCTTTCGCTTCGGACTTGGCTGCATCCATGATCGCTTGCCCAATACCGTGACCACGCAAACCTTCGCGGACAGCCATTTTAGCGAGTTCCAACACGCCGGGCTCTTCCATCGGGATCAAAGCCACGGTGCCGACGGCCTCGCCGTTCAACTCAGCAATCAAGATCCGTCCACCTTCATCGAGGATGGAGCCCTGTGGATCACTCAGCATCTCCCGATCTTTCGTTTCGACTTCGAAATACTGTTCGATCCAAGCCATATTCAGGTCATGAAACGCCTGAGCATCGTCGTCGCGATAGAGCCGGATTGTCGTCGAGGATGCAGTCATGGGGCACATGTCCGTTCAAGCGTGCGAGCGGAGAGCTCGACTGAGCCGACAGACTTAAGTGAGTGTGCCCGTCTCGTGAAGCCGCGGTTACGCCTGGGAGGCCTGGCGGCGACGGCTTACCAAGGTCCAGGCCAGGACAGGTCCAAGCATCAACCAAGCGCTCATTGGTAACGGTGTGCTCAATGACTCATCGGCTTTGACCTTCAAGCTGTCTTCATCCCAGTCGATGACCCAAGTCTCGAGCCCGCTAAAGGGAACGAGAAGATAAAGCTCCGTATCGAGAATTTCGAAAAGACCAGAAGCGAGATCTATGTCTTCGAGACCTGAACCCGAGAGCGCAGACGAAGAAGCATCGACAAAGGAAAGACCTGACGTCGCGAAGAACCCATAGATGGGATCTCCGCCGACACGCGCTGACATCGCCCCCAAGCCCAATGACACACCGTCAGAAGGCGATCCTCCCGGCGTGAACGGGACATTGTCAGCGACCAGGGCATCTGCCCCCAGCGAGGAGAAGGTCACGTCCCCGATGACGATCGTGAAGGATTGAACCGCGCCGCTATAGACCTGGCTCCCGCCGCCCGCGTCGAAGCAAGGAAGCAATGGGCTGCCGCAGGAGAAAGAGCCACTGGATTCGGTTGCCGCGTCATAAACCAGCGTTTTCGAGACTGACGTCCCATCGTCCCCCAATCCGCTGATGACCGCACCATCCAAGGTGATCGTTACCGGCGCAGCCAACGCAACCCCCGTACCCCAGGCCGCTGAAGCGAGGATTGGAAGAACACGTTTCATAGCCACAACTCCTGATAATATGCTCCGTTATGATACAACCCTTAAGAGAATCATAATGCACCGCAACAATTTCTTGGCCCAATCTCTGCAAGGAGCCGCGGGCCTGCCCTTTACAGGGGAACGGCAGCGCCCTACTGACCCGCAATCGGTCGCGGCCTGTGCTTTTCGCGCGGGATCAAAGTCAGACGGCCGATATATGACGAGCGTCTGTCCTGCTGCTCGGGCGGGTTGGGCGTAGAAGATCTGCCCCAACCGACCCGAATGAAGCAGTCACAGAAGGCGCCGCATGAGTGAAACTGAAGACGTCCAGGTGGAGGACGTCACCGATCAGACCGAAACCGCATCCGCGGAGTCGGTGAACACTGCTCAACCAGCAGATGAACCGAGCGCCGCAGAGACGTCCGCGGCGATCCCTGCTGACGCGCCGGTTGATATCAAGTTCGCCGATCTTGGCCTCGACGAAAAGCTCCTCAAGGGCATCATCGATGCGGGCTATGACACGCCCACACCGATCCAAGCCAAAGCGATCCCTGAAGCCTTGAAGGGACGCGATGTCCTCGGCATTGCTCAGACGGGTACAGGCAAGACAGCGGCTTTCACGATCCCAATGATCCACCGGTTGTCCCGTGGCCGCGCAAAGGCGCGCATGCCTCGGACGCTGATCCTGGCGCCAACCCGGGAGTTGGCTGCGCAGGTTGCGGAGAGCTTTGAAAAGTACGGCAAATACCACAAGCTCTCGATGGCGCTGCTCATTGGCGGCGTGAGTTTCAAGGACCAAGAGATCGCCCTCACCCGCGGCGTCGATGTTCTGATCGCAACGCCTGGCCGCCTGATCGACCACTTTGAGCGCGGCAAGCTGCTGCTCACCGGTGTTGAGGTGATGGTCGTCGATGAAGCTGACCGCATGCTCGACATGGGCTTTATCCCGGACATCGAAAAGATCTTTAAACTGACGCCTTTTACGCGTCAGACCCTCTTCTTCTCGGCCACCATGCCGGCAGAGATCACGCGGTTGACGGAACAGTTTCTCTCAGCCGCCGCCCGGGTTGAGGTGAGCCGCCCGGCTCAAACCGCGGACACCATCACCCAACAAATCATCAAGGTCCCAAGCTCTGACGAGCGGATGAAGCGCGCCACCTTGCGTCGCCTGATCGAGACTGCTGTGGATCTCAACAACGGCATCATCTTCTGCAATCGGAAGAAAAACGTCGACGTGGTCGCTAAGTCCCTACAGAAACATGGCTTTAATGCCCGCCCGATCCATGGCGACCTGGCACAGTCCTTCCGTATGGAGACGCTCCAACAGTTTCGTGACGGCGAACTGAAATTGC